>CAZWJX010000037.1:16396-18792 GCA_964634695.1 uncultured Syntrophobacterales bacterium
CCGAAAGAGCTTTCTCTACGTTCCCTGGCAGGTGGCTCTTTACCGATCATTCGGCGGTCGGGCTTTCGTCTTCAGGCAGGATTTTTCTGAGGAATTTCCATGGCGCAAAAAATTCTATGAAAAGCATATCTTTTCAATAACCCCAGACAGGCTAACCAGAGGCTATTTTGATTTTGTCTCTGCCCAGTATCGTGACTTTGTTGAGATGTTCCATAAATTGCAGGAGCTTGAGCAAGAAATAGCTCGGATAAGAGCCCTGCATCAGCAGGAAGTTGAAAACATTCAAAAACATTACAGCCAGGTAATAGAGGCTATTAGAGAACAACATCATAGAGAAGTCGCGGCTGCCGAGCAGAAAATTTCCCGGTTAGAGCTGGAGAAAAAGGAGCTCAGGGAGGCTCTGGATGCTCTGTTCAATTCCAGATCCTGGCGGGTTACCGCGCCCCTCAGAGCAATGTCATCCTTTGCCAGAAGGGCCAAGAAAGATATTACAGACCTGATTCTACTCGGGAGAAAATTTTTCGCCTACTCACGAACTATAGGTTTTTACGCCACTCTGGTGCGAACGGCTTCCTGGATTAAGAGAAGACTATCAAAGTCTGCACAGTTTGCGCCATCGCCATCACTATCGTTCGGAGAAGCCCAGCGTATTCTGGATAATCTGAGCTATAAGCCTTTAATAAGCGTCATAATGCCCGTGTACAATCCTGAAGAACTCCATCTTATTAGAGCTCTTGAATCTGTGGCTCAGCAATATTACCAGAACTGGGAATTATGTATAGTCGATGATGCTTCCAGTCGTTCCTATGTAAGAAAGGTGCTGGAAGAATTCGCTAAAGAGTTTCCTCCTGGTAAGGTGAAAATCACATTCAGGGACACCAATGGACATATTGTAAAAGCTTCCAACGATGGACTTGCTATGGCATCGGGTGAATTTGTCGCTTTCCTCGATCACGACGATGAACTCGCTCCTGACGCCCTTCTGGAAGTCGTTCGCCTTCTGAATGACCATCCCGACGCCGATATGATTTACTCTGATGAAGATAAGATTCGCCCTGACGGAACTTACGGAGACCCTTTTTTCAAACCTGACTGGTCTCCGGAGTTAATTCTGGGCGAAATGTTTACCTGCCATCTTGGGGTTTATCGGAAAGAAATTGTGGATAGGATTGGCGGCTTTCGTGAGGGGTTTGAAGGTTCTCAGGACTGGGATCTGGTCTTACGACTCAGCGAGGTAACAAGCCGTATTTTCCATATCCCGAAGGTGCTTTACCACTGGCGCATGCATGCCGGTTCAACCGCCATGAATGCTGATCACAAAGATTACGCGGCGGAAGCCGGCAAAATGGCTGTGGAAGAAGCTCTCATCAGGAGAGGAGAAGACGCCATTGTTGAACCTGTTGCGCCGGGACGACATCTTGTTCGGTATCGGCTTAAAGGAGAACCCCTTATAAGTATCATAATTCCAACCAGAGATCTTTCCTACGACCTCGATAAGACCATAAATTCTATCCATCACAAGAGCAGTTACAAAAATTACGAAATTGTGGTGGTTGATAACAATAGTGTTGATGAAAAGACTTTTGAGACCTTCGATAAATGGCAGAGAATGTTGGGCTCTCGGTTCAAGGTTCGAGAGTGCAGGGAAGCTTTCAACTTTTCTCGTCTGGTAAATCTGGGCGTCTCAAATTCTGATGGTGAGATTATTTTACTTCTCAACAACGATATGGAACTAATCGGCCCCTCTGACTGGCTTGAAGATATGGCTGCCTATGCTCAAAGGCAGTCTATAGCCTGTGTGGGAGCAGTGTTATTGTATCCTGACAACACAATTCAACATGCCGGGGTTATTCTTGGCATTTCTCCTGACCCTAGAACTCCCGGCGTGGCCGGACATGCGTTTAAATATCTTCCTGCCGATCATCCTGGATATTTTGACAGATTGAGAATAGTTTCAAACTGGGCTGCCGTTACCGGTGCCTGCCTCATGGTAAGGCGCAGTTTATGGGACGAAGTCGGAGGATTTGATGAATCCCTCGCGGTAGCTTTTAACGATACGGACTTTTGCTTGAAACTGCTGGCGAAGGGCTACCGACACGTTGTTCTTCCGCATGTGCGTTTTTATCACCATGAATCCAAAAGCAGAGGATACGAAGATACTGTGGATAAACAGATACGCTTTAAACGTGAAATCGATACGATGCGTGAACGATGGAGTTCTATCCTTGACAATGATCCTTACTACAATCCTCAGCTACCAAAGCACCGGGAGGACTTTGGACTGGGACAGCTTATGAGAAATGCCGCATAGCGAAAATTAAAAAGCCGCGATTTTATCGCGGCTTCATTTTCTTATTTATGGTGCCGAAGGCCGGACTCCATGGTAGCATCGAAAT
>CAZWJX010000038.1:0-18678 GCA_964634695.1 uncultured Syntrophobacterales bacterium
TTAGAGTTTCTTCTGTTACGTAAGCATCTTCCCAGACATTACTGAGAAGTTCGGTCTTATCTATAATCCGGCCACGGTTTTTCAAAAAATACATAAGAAGATCCCAGGCTCGACGGCTCAGCCTGATCTCCTGCCCATTTCTGGAAACCGTGCCGGATTTCTCATCAATCACGCAATCGCCGACCACATGACAGGTAGTGGTCCCGCCACGACGCATAAGAGCATTTAGACGAAGCAGAAGTTCTTCTATCTCGAAGGGCTTTACGAGATAGTCATCGGCTCCTTTAAGGAAACATTCCTTTTTGGATGCAATTCCGCTTTTTGCCGTCAGAACAAGAACCGGAACAGATGACGCCATGGATCTGATTACTGAAAGAATTTCTTCACCCGGCCTTTCGGGAAGAATCAGATCGAGGATAACGCAGTGGAAACAGGAAAAATCAACGATGCGCTCTATCTCATCGAACCGCTCTTTTATCCACGTAACGGTAAAACCGTGCATCTCCAGATAGTCTTTAAGACTTTCTCCAAGAAGCACATCGTCTTCTACGAGGAGCAACTTCCCCCCGGTACGATGCATTCCGGCATCCTTTAAGCTGTGTTCTAAAATTGAGGGACGCACATGAATGCGTCCACTCTATAAAATCCCAACTATGACAGGCTGAGATTGCCACGGCCGCCTTTCGGCGGCCTCGCAATGACGCCCACACCTGTCATTGCGAGCCGGAGCGAAGCGAAGGCGAAGCAATCTCACCATTGCGAACAAAGCTAAGCAATCACCGCCCACCCTCAAAGTGCCCGCAACGACAGGCTGAGATTGCCACGGCCGCCTTTCGGCGGCCTCGCAATGACGCCTACACCTGTCATTGCGAGCCGGAGCGAAGCGAAGGCGAAGCAATCTCGTCATTGCGAGTAGCAAAGCGACAAAGCAATTTTTGTATAAGTTGCGGATTTATGGCAATAATCAATTAACCAAAAAACTCTTATTACCAATCTGTATTTTCTCCCATCAGAAAACGGTTAATATCCGCTGCTGCTCTCTTTCCCGCCCCCATGGCGCTTACCACTGTGGCAGCACCTGTAACCAGATCGCCTCCAGCCCATACACGTGGCAGTGTGGTTCTTCCTGTTTCCCGGTCTTTTACCACGACCGTGCCGTGAGGAGATTTTTCAAGTCCCATTGCTTCGGTAAACACTAAGGGGTTGGGGTTCGTTCCAATAGCGACTATTACCATGTCCACTTCCATGTCGAATTCAGAGCCTTCAATTTTAACCGGTTTACGACGTCCGGAACTGTCAGGCTCTCCCAGCTTCATTTTTACACACCGAAGAGCTTTAACATTGCCTCTTTCGTCAGCAATAACCTCAATCGGGCTGGTAAGATAATCGAAAATGACCCCTTCCTCTTCAGCATGATGTATTTCTTCGGCTCTGGCGGGAAGTTCCTCTTTCGATCTTCTGTAAACAATGTGCACCTCCCCGCCTTCTATTCCTCTCATATACTGAAGTCTAAGAGCACAGCGGGCAGCGTCCATAGCAACGTTTCCACCCCCTATTACGGCAACTTTTTTGCCCACCTTAACGGGGGTGTCGTATTCCGGAAAGAGATAGCCTTTCATGAGATTCACACGAGTGAGAAATTCGTTTGCGCTGAGGACGCCGCTGGCATTTATGCCGGGAATGTTAAGAAACACCGGAAGACCGGCTCCAGTTCCAAGAAATACCGCATCGTAGTTATCGAGAAGTTCCGTCACGGTTACTGTTTTCCCAACAATATGATCGGTAAGAATTTTAATCCCCAGACAATTGATGGCATAAGAAATTTCATCAGCCACAATCTTTTTGGGAAGACGAAACTGGGGTATTCCGTATGTTAAGACGCCCCCGGGTTCATGGAGGGATTCGAACATGGTTACTTCATGGCCTTCTCTTGCAACGTCCACAGCACAGGAAAGACCCGCAGGCCCCGTACCTGCTATGGCAACTTTTTTACCGGTCGGGGGTTTTGGTTCCAGAGGACATACTCTATGAATCAGTTCGTAATCTCCCACAAATCTTTCCAGCCTTCCAATGGCAACAGGCTCGCCTTTTTTCCCTCTCACACATTTCGCTTCGCACTGAACCTCCTGAGGGCAAACTCTACCGCATACCGCCGGAAGACTATTTTTTTCCTTCATTGCTCTCACGGCACCTTCCATGTCACCCTCACGGAGAGCCTTTATAAACTGAGGTATGAGAACTCCCACAGGACAGCCCTCCACGCAGGGGGCATTCTTACACTGCAAACACCGATTTGCTTCCGTTAAAGCGAGTTCTTCCGTATAACCAAGAGCCACTTCATCAAAATTTCTTCTACGAGCCACAGGATCCTGGGCAGGCATCGGCTGTCGGGCGATTTTCATTCTTTCCTTATTCGTAAGCGACATGCGTTTTACCTCCTCGCTTCTGCATCTCTAACAAGATTGTCAAGATGACATTCATGATCCTTCCAGTGTTCGAGAGCCAGCTTTTCCTCATCACGATAAAATGCCAGTCTGGCGAGAACATTGTCCCAATCAACCTTGTGGGCTTCAAATTCGGGACCATCAACGCAAACGAATTTTGACTCATCCCCGATTAAAACACGACATCCCCCGCACATCCCGGTTCCATCTACCATAACGGTATTAAGGCTGACCAGAGTAGGAATACCATAGGGACGGGTGGTATCCGACACCGCCTTCATCATTATTGCGGGACCGATTGCCCAGACCCTGGAAATCTCGCTTTTGCGTTTTTCCAGCAGTTCTTTAAGCGGCTCCGTAACAAGAGCCTTTCTTCCGTAGGAACCATCATCGGTGCAGACAATAAGCTCGTCAGAAACGGACTTCATCCTCTCTTCCCAGAAAAGAAGATTTTTCGACCGGGCTCCTATAATAGAAATGACCTTGTTACCTGCTTCCTTTAAAGCTCTGGCTATGGGGAATATGGGCGCAATTCCCACACCCCCACCAATACAAACCACAGTGCCGTATAAGGCAATTTCTGTTGGATGACCTAAAGGGCCTGCAACTGTAAGCAGGCTGTCACCCACATCAAGCATTCCCAATTCCCTTGTTGATTTTCCTATCTCCTGAAAAATAAGAGTAATAGTTCCCCGGTCGCGATCGAAGTCTGCAATGGTCAGCGGAACGCGTTCCCCTCGCTCGTTGATCCTCACAATTACAAACTGACCCGGTCTGGCCTTACGAGCCACATGGGGAGCCTCTACAGTAATACGCTTCGTAACGTCGCTAAAGGACTCCTTCTCAAGAATACGATACATTAGATTTCCCCCTCCTGGATGATAAATCTTATGGTTTCTCTTCCTAACAGTCTCTCCGGCACTATTGATCAAATGGATTATTCTATTATCACCTGACAACGTGGTCAATTAGATAATATCAATGACGGGTAATTAAACAGAATGGCTGAATCTATAAGAACATTTGAGACATAACCTGAGTTTGTCAAAGCGTTCTAGTCATTGAAATCATTACAAAAGCTCTGCACTATAATGCGTTGTAAAGACTTTAGCGAAATCCCTGGTAAGGGATTGTTTCGTCGCTTCGCTCCTTGCAATGACGCACTGAGGTGATTGCTTCGCTCGCAATGACACTCCCTTTTTACGTCATTGCGATGAGTATGCCTCTGGCGGATGACGGAACAATCTTTTATTGTCCTTTCCCGTGTCATTGAGAGCAAAACAAAGCAATCTTTTTGTTGTGACAGAATCGGTATAAGAAAGGACCCACCGGCACGGTGAGTCCTTTCCTTAGCAAGTTTAAAAATCGTAAACTTTATCTAGCTCTTCATCCGGCACCTGGAAAGTGACATTGTGAGGAGGAAGTGGTTCAAGCTTGAAAAACCTGGGCAGACGGTCGTGTTGTTTTGTAAAACCAGCTTTCGTGTTGAAATCCCGTTCCATTCTCAGAATTTTCTTGCCGTATTCGATAAAATCATCAATAGTCCAGTTCCAACCGTGAAAAGCGTTTATCATATCTATCATGGCCTGAAATGTTTCGGTCTGATCAAGAAGAGCAAAGGCTATAAAGAGGCACATACCTGTCGAATCGATGGCTGCCGTTGCGATCTGAAGATTACGTGAAAGTTCCACTTGACCTTCGGGCTTTAGTGGATCGACGAACCCTCCAACCTTGAGCACATTCTGAGCGATTGCATAGCCCGCTGTGTGGTCTGCCCCCATTGTGCTGGTGGCGTATGTCACACCTATACCCTGAATGGGTCTGGGATCGTAAGCCGGAAGAGCCTGTCCTTTAACAACGGGAACTCTCTCCAATCCGAAAACTTTCCCTGTAACTGCCGCACCACTTCCAAGAATCCGTCCGAGATACGTTCCCTTACCTACCTCATGAAGAAGGTTTATAGCACCCTGAGCGTCGCCGAAATTTATAATACCGGCTTCCATAGCAACACCTATGGTAGCTCCCATCTCGATCGTATCTAAACCATAGTTATCGCAAAGGAAATCGATCATAGCTATGGCATCTAGATCATCGATTCCACAGTTGGCCCCATTTGCCCAGACTGTTTCGTATTCGGGTTGCTTGGTCAGATAATGACCATCTTTATCGTGGAATATTCCGGAACAGCGGATTACACAACCTCTATGACAGCCGTGAGTTGGGTTTCCGCCCCTCTGCTTTTCAAGTTCAGCAAGTCTTTCGCCACTGATCTTTGCCGTTCCGGCAAACTGGCCTTCCTTGAAATTATAGGTTGGATAACCACCGGTTTCGTTTATGATATTTGCCAGAATATTAGTTCCGTAAGCAGGAAGTCCCTGTCCGGTAACTGGATGATTTCGCAAGCCCTCAACAAACTTCTTGTTTGCTTCACGGAATTTGTCGGGATCCTTTGGGCTCCGCATTTTCATTCCCGTATCATCAAGAACTATAACCTTGACTCGCTTGGATCCCATAACAGCTCCCACTCCACCACGTCCGGCATGTCTGGTAGGACGAAGTTCGGGATCGGTGCATGCTACAGATGCGGCGCACAGCTTCATTTCACCGGCAGTGCCTATAGAAATGCAGGCTATGTCCTTACCGTATTTTTGTTTCATTTTTTCCACAACATCGTAATTGGGGAGCCCTTTAAGAGAATTATCCACCTCGATTTTGATGCCGTCTTTGTTGATATAAATTACATAAAGATCATCAGTTTCAGGTTTACCTTCCAGAACAATTGCTGCATAACCTAGACGTGCAAGAACCTGAGCAGGTTGTCCCCCTGCGTTAGCCTCTTTTATAGTCCCCGTGAGAGGGCTCTTACATCCTACGGATATACGTCCTGTCATGGCTCCACTTGTTCCACTGAGAAGCCCTGGAGCAATAACCAGCTTGTTTTCAGCACTTAAAGGATGGCAATCAGGCGGCACTTCACGATAAACGATCGCAGATGTAAGCCCACGTCCTCCGAACCCCTCATACTCACCAAGCCCTGTCTCCACGAACTTGGGTCCCCCATCCGCTCCCATATCTATACGCAAAATCTTCATGTTTACCTCTCCTTTAAAACTAATCTCCTGTTATTGCAACATCTTAGAAACTTTGAGTGAGGGCAGCATATTACTGCCCTCAATGGATTACAGAGGCTCCGACTCAAGTTTGCACGGCATTATAAAGCGTTTTCATAAATCTGGATGATGTCCTGAAGAGTCGGACAGCGAGGATTGGTCAGGCCGCAAGCATCTTTCATAGCATTCTGCGCCATGATCGGAATGTCTTCTTTCTTCACACCAAGTTCTTTAAGACCTGCCGGGATACCGACATCTCGAGATAGCTTCTCTATAGCTTGCAGAGCCTTTTCCGCAGCATCTCTTCTGGAAAGCCCTTCTACATTTTCACCCATAGCAACCGCTATGTCCACAAACCGATCGACTTTCGCAATGAGGTTAAATCTTTCCACATGAGGAAGGAGGATTGCATTGCAGACACCGTGGGGAAGATCATAGAATCCGCCTAGCTGATGAGCCATAGCATGAACGTGACCAAGGCTTGCATTGTTAAAAGCCATGCCCGCAAGGTATTCGGCGTATGCCATTTGATCACGAGCTTCTATATCGGCACCATTTGCAACGGCACTACGAAGATATTTGGAAATAAGTTCTATAGCTTTAAGGGCGCAGGCGTCCGTTACAGGCGTAGCTATGGTGGAAACGTATGCTTCAACTGCATGAGTAAGAGCATCCATTCCTGTTGCAGCCGTTAAAGAAGGAGGCATGCCGAGCATGAGCAAAGGATCGTTTATAGCGACGTTGGGCGTTACTCTCCAGTCAACAATCGCCATTTTTACCTTTGTATCGGTGTTGGTAATGATGCAGAATCGAGTCATTTCGCTAGCTGTTCCTGCGGTGGTATTGATAGCTATAAACGGCGGCATAGGTTTTGTTGACTTGTCGATGCCTTCGTAATCCCTTATGTTACCGCCGTTTGTCGCCACAATACCAATACCTTTTGCACAATCATGAGAACTACCGCCGCCAAGCGATATAATCATGTCACAACCGTTATCTTTGAATACTTTGAGCCCGTCGTGAACGTTCTTGTCGGTCGGGTTCGGTACAGTTTCGTCGAAAACGATTACATCGATTCCAGTATCCTGCTTAATCAAAGATCTGATGCGATCGGTTATCCCCGCCTGAGTAATTCCTTTGTCAGTAACGAGAAGGGGTTTTTTCCCGCCAAGAACCTTAACCTGACGTCCCACTTCCTTGTGAGCACCGATTCCCATAAGCGTGACTGTAGGGATGTAAAATCCGTAAACTTGCTCTCTCACTGCCATGACTTCTCCTCCTTGCTGTTTATAATAATGTCCGTACGGTTAAAAACGAAGGTAAAATATGGGGGTATCAATAACTATGCCGGGAGAGTTTCTTACGGTGCTCACTAAACATACCGAAACTTTCCGAATTTATGTGAATATCCAAGCTCACCAAACCTTAGCTTAAGTTATTTAAATTACTGTTTTTTAATACATTGTAAAGACTTCAGCTAAATCCCTAGCAAGAGATTACCACAGCCGCCTTACGGCGGTTTCGCAATGACACAAACATTCGAAAGCGTGTAATAATGCCCCATGCATATTAGAATTTTTGTGAAACCTTTTAGCGGCACAGAAGCTTGTGTGTCATAAAGTTACACAAAAGGCTTCGGAGGGGACAGCAAGAAACATTGGGGAGGAAAACTTCAAGAAGATAGACCGTATTCCTTTATTTTTCGATAAAGAGTTTTTCGACTTATACCGAGCACCTCAGCAGCTTTCTGCTTGTTACCTCGATGGTGTTCAAGGGCTTTCAAGATAACATACCTTTCAACCTCTGAAAGGTTAAAACTGGGAAGGACAGGATCAACAACCGATTTTGACGAGGTTATTTCGATAGGGAGAGTCTTGAGTGTAACCAGTTCATTCTCAGCAAGAATAATTGCTCGCTCAATTACGTTGCGTAATTCCCTGACATTCCCGGGCCAGTCATACCGAACAAGACAATCCATAGCATCGTTTGTAATCCTGTAATTAGTTCCCGGAGGACTGAACTTTGACAAAAAATGCTCTACAAGAAGAGGAATATCTTCTCGCCTTTCCCTTAAGGGGGGAACGTAGATGTGAAAAATGTTTATCCTGTAGTAAAGAGCCTCAAGAAATCTTCCCGATTCCACCTCCTTCTTTAAATCCCGATGGGTTGCGAAAATCAAGCGAACATCTGCCTGACGTTCGATAGGATCTCCGACTCTCCGATAAGTCCTATTTTCCAGAAACCGCAGTAGCGCCGACTGAACATCTTCTGGCAATTCCCCTATTTCGTCCAGAAATAGAGTGCCTCGATCGGCAATTCCCAGAAGCCCCTGCTGTGACTGGTCCGCTCCAGTGAAAGCACCCCGAACATGACCAAAAAGCTCACTTCTTATAAGTTCTTTCTGCATTTCTCCGCAGTTTTTCACAATAAGGGGCTTTCCTGATCTTTTGCTCAGCGAATGAATTGTTCGCGCCACCACATCCTTTCCAGTCCCTGATTCTCCTGTAATTAGAACAGGAACATCCCAGGGAGCCGCTTTGCGAATCATCTCCATTACTCTTTGTATACAGCTTGATTTACCAACAAGCCTTGGCGGGAGAGTTTCAACGAGCGCTCTAGAAAGAGCCCTGTTTTCACGTTTAAGACAGACCCGTTCGTATGCCTTCTCGACAACCAGCTCAAGATGTTCAAGCTGGAACGGCTTCGTTACATAATCGTACGCCCCCATTTTCATAGCCTCAATGGCGCTTTCAATGGTTCCATAGCCCGTTATCATAACAACTTCTACATCCGGAAGGTTTTCTCGAAAACGAACCAGCAGGCTCATCCCATCAGAATCGGGTAGCCGTATATCGACAACAATGACATCGAAATTGCCACCTTCGATGAGGCGGAGTGCTTCCTGAGCACATGATGCAGTAACAACATGACGTCGATCGTTAGCTAACTCTCGCTCGACAAGCTTTCTTATATAGGGTTCGTCATCTATAACCAGGACTCTTATTCTGTCTGATACTTCAAGCATTCGTCATTCCCGGGAAAATAACGGTAAACCTAGATCCTTTTCCTTCCTGACTATGGACATCGATATAAGCGCCATGAGTCTGCGCAATATTATAGCAAACGGCAAGCCCCATACCAGTTCCATGGCCCACCGGTTTTGTTGTAAAAAAAGGATCGAATATCCTAGAAATATTATCGGCGGGTATTCCACAACCGTCATCTTCAACTTCCAGTTCAACAGCGCCCGTATGATTGCGACGGGTTAACAATTTTATGTGTCCGTCTTCGGAAGTTGCATCTATTGCATTCAGTACCAGATTGAGAATGAGTTGTTTGAGTTGCTGGGGATTACCCATTATTACCACCGATTCCGGACCAAGCTCCAGAATTAGACGCCTTTTCCCCACGCGGTGTTGGATGAGTTTAATAGCATCTCGAATAAGGTCGTTCAATGAGACGGTTGTAAGAGTCAGCGGCGATTCTCTGCTATAAGTGAGAAGGCTCTGAATAATTTCCTGACATCGCTTGCATTCATCCAGAATAACATTCAAAGTGAAATCAATATCTTCGGCAAAATCTTCAGGAATTCTGGCACGATTGTTCTGAAGCCTTCGTTTCAGAGCCTGGGAAAAGCCGTAAATGCCGGTAAGAGGATTGTTTATCTCATGAGCCACTCCAGAGGCGAGAATTCCTACGGTTGCCATCTTTTCAGCTTCGTAACATTTACGTCTATATTCCCGCTCCGTTGTAACGTCCCTTTTCAGCAAAAGAATGTGACATGGCTTTCCAGATGCGTCCCTTATGGGCGATGCAGTTATTTCAAATTGCCGTATTCCTTTTGAGGTTTCCATAAAATCCTCTATTCTCTCAACGAGATTTTTCCCCATCGCCGTGGTAGCAGGACAGGGAGTGCAAGGAGCTTGCCGCTTTTTCAGCACCTCATAACAATGTTTGCCTACCGGGGACGGATCGTCAAATAATTCATAATAGACGTCGTTCACCGAGGTTATACGATACTTAAGATTTATGACGAGCATGACGTCTGTTATAGCATCAAGTATCGCCTGAATTTGCTGAGTTTTTTTGGCAAGTTCTTCTGCGTATGTCCTCAGCTGGGCTATTTTTTCCTGAGCCTCTCGAAAAAAACCCAGTTTTGAATATTCGATGCCTACAATATCATGCAAAGTGGGAACGGGTTTCACTACCATGCCTCCTCACATATTTTAACCAGATCCTTCCATGTCACGGGTCGAGGATTCGTAACCACACAAACATCCTGAATAGCCATTCTACAGAGCAGTTCAATATCATGATCATCAGGCAGAATGTCTCTAAGCCTGATCTTCATATCAAGAGACTCAAACATCTCCTGAAGTTTTTCAATCCCTTCCATAGCCGTTGATCGGGCACTTCTTTTACGCTTCCCCAAAAAAATCTGCCCTATCTGGGCTATCTTTTCCGGACAGGCCTCCATATTGAATTTCATAACCGGTGGTAGCAATGCCGGATGAACATGACCGTGAAGCACATCGTACATACCTCCTATTGCATGAGAAAGAGCATGGGCAGCCCCGAGACCTGCATTACTGAAAGCCATTGCAGCGGCTGTGCTTGCCGTGCTGAGCGCCTCAAGCACATCAAGCTCAAGAGATTGGGCCGCAAGAGGCAGGTACCTCGCTATCAGCTCAATAGATTTAAGAGATTGAAGTTCCGTAAATGGCGACGCTATTATGGATACAAAAGATTCTATGGCATGAGACAGAGCATCGATGGCCGATGAAAAAACAAGTCCTCTCGGCTTCGTGAGCAAAAAAAGAGGATCGATTATGGAGATATTTGGAACAAGCGTACGGCTTATAATAGAAATCTTAACATGCCTCCGAGTATCTGTAATGATGGCAAACTGCGAGATGTCAGAGCCGCTTCCTGCCGTTGTGGGCAGGAATACCATCGGAGGAAGCGGGCGATGAATACGGTTTGCCCCTTCGTAATCGTGTATAGTTCCGCCGTTACTTGCTACAGTAGCAATACCTTTTGCAGCATCCATCGGGCTTCCGCCCCCGAGAGCAATAACAACGTCTGCCTGTTCATCCAGATATAGCCTTGCTCCCCGCTCAATTTGATAATCTCTGGGATTGGAAACAACATCCCCAAAATAAATCCATTCCAGTCCGTGCATCTCGAGAATGTTTATGACCTTATCGACCCATCCAACCTTTTCCAGCCCCGGATCACTCACCAGAAACACTTTCTCAGCACCCATACGTTGCGCACACATAGCCACATATTGCATGCTACCACGACCGAAAATTATCTCCGGTATTGCAAACTTAACCACGTCCATTATTTTACAGTCCCTTCCCTGGGCACACCTTCGCAAAACTTAACCCATTTCTTACAAGGTCCTCCGGCTAGGCATATCATCTCTACACACGATTAACATTCAGCAAAACATTTTCAGGCACCCAATTTTCAATTTATCTCGCCCTCTTAATTATCGACTCATGCTGTATTCTCCCGGGAGCGATAGGCCAGAAAATATACCATCGGCACAACTATCAGCGTAAAAAAGGTTGAAACGCTTATTCCGAGAATGAGCGACCAGGCAAGGCCGGAAAAGATCGGATCCAGAGTTATGGGCCAGGCGGCAAGCATAGCAGAAAGAGATGTCAGAAAAATCGCCCGCATCCTGACTGCTCCGGCTTCTATGAGAGACCTTACAAGCGGCTTGCCTTCTTTCTTGCGCTCCTCTATGAACTCAATGAGCAGTATGGAATTTCTCGTCGCAATCCCCGCAAGGGCTATCATCCCTATCATGGCCGTCGCCGTAAAATAAACCTGATTCTGCCAGCCATCCACGGTTTCACCGAAGATCAGGTTCAGAACCCAGAAGCCCGGGATGATTCCTATGATGGAAAGCGGTAGCGCTATGAGCTGAATGATCGGGAGAAGGTAGCTCTGAGTCTGGTAAAGAAGAAGAATGTAAATACCGAGAACTGCCACTCCAAAAGCAATACCAAGATCCCTGAAGACTCGCACCGTAATATCCCATTCCCCTTCTCCAGACCACACTATGTCGAAATCCTTAAGTGAGGCATCCTTTGATACGGCATCCTTCAGAGCAAAGATAGCCTCAGGAGGGGGAAGACCTGCCGTATCCCCAAAAACGTAAACCACAGGCTTGAGATTCTTATGATAGATCGGCTGATCAATCACCTGTTCCTCAAAATGCCCAAGTTCCGAAAGATAAACCATTTGCCCGGAAGGAATTTTTATCATCATGGAACCAATTTCTTCAGGAACGGAACGCTGAGCCCTTGGGAGCCTTGCTATAATGTGCACCGGATGAACCTGATCGGGAAGCCGTAGCGAGCCGTAGACTCCGCCTTCTATCATGTCCGAAACTGCCTGAGCCACCTGATTATTGCTTATTCCAAGCATTCCCGCCTTTATGCGATCCACCGCCCACGTTACCTTCCTCTGAGGTGCAACAAGAGTATCATCTACGTCCACAACGCCCGGCATACTTTCCATGATACGGCGCACTCGCTTCGCCGCCGCCACAATTTCATCGTAGGACTGAAGCAAGCTCTTCCCGTAGACTTCGGCCACAATCGTTGCTATCACAGGAGGACCCGGCGGAACTTCCACAATCTTTATGTTAGCTCCATGACGGCGTGCAATTTCCGTAAGACCATTCCTGATCCTTAAACCTATGGCATGACTCTGCTGAGCACGTTTCTTTTTTTCCACGAAGTTTACTCGAATGTCCGCAACATTAGGGCCCTCTCGAAGATAATAGTGTCGCACCAGCCCGTTAAAATCCATCGGGCTAGACGTCCCGACATACCAGCTCACATCGGTCACTTCCCTGAGCTGTAACAGGTAGTTAGCGAGTTCATAAGTAACCGCTTCTGTCCTTTCAAGAGTTGATCCCTCGGGCATATCGATCACAATCTGAAGCTCGTTTTTGTTATCAAACGGCAACATCTTCAAGGGAACTCTCTTAGAAACTACCAGCCATCCGCAAAATGCAAAAAGCGCGAAAATGACCGCCAGTATAATCACGCGCACCTTCGGACTTTCAATAACCGGCGTCATAACCCGGTTGTAAACCTTAAAAAGAGCGGTTTCTTCAAGGACAAAGGGCTTCTCTTCGTGAGGCTTATCGTAAACTCGTCTCATCACATGGTAGGAAAGCCAGGGCGTAATGGTAAAGGACACTACAAGGCTCATAAACATGGCAACCGGGACATTTACGGCCATGGGCGCCATGTAGGGCCCCATCATGCCCGTTATGAAAAACATTGGAAGAAAGGATAAAATCACCGCGAAGGTCGCCCAGATAATAGGCGGTCTTACTTCAGACACAGCCGTGATAACAGCCTGAAACGGCGGCTCCCTTCGCATCATAAAATGTCGGTGGATATTCTCGACATCAACGATTGGATCGTCCACGACAAGCCCGAGCGAAAGAATGAGGGCAAAGAGAGTCACACGGTTTATCGTATAGCCAAGGAACATGTTTATAATGAGCGTCAGACTGAAGGTTATAGGAACGGCAAAGGCGATTATCAGTCCTTCACGCCATCCTAATTGTATAAGCAAGAAGAAGTATCACTATGGCGATAGCAACAACTAGAGCCTCAACCAGGTCGTTGACCTTTTCGTTGGCCGTCTTTCCGTAGTTTCGTGTGATCCGGAGATGAACACCCTCCGGAAAAACTTCCTTCGCGAACTTTTCAGCTTCCCGGATCACTTCCCTGGCAACGGTTACGGCGTTCGTCCCTTTGTGTTTTGCGACCGCCACTGTAACCGCCGGATAGTCTTTGAAAAGCTCAATACCCTCCGGACGTTTTGCCCTTTCATCCTCTGCCGCCGGATCTATACGGGAAAAGGCATTGGAACCAAAGGCTATCCTCGTATAAGTTCTGTGTTCATCGGGACCGTCCTTAATGTCAGCAACGTTTCTCAGATAGACAGGCCTACCGTCATGAACGGCTACAATGAGGTTTCCCACGTCATCAGCGGACGTTAGAAATCTCCCGGCTTCAACATAAATCGCCTCATTTTTAACCGTAAGATCTCCGGAAGGCATAACCCCGCTTGCCGCCGCAATGACCGTGCGGATGTCCTGAAGGCATACACCGTGAGCAGCCATCCTGTGGGGATCGAGCGATATAAGAATCCGCCGAGGTGCCCCTCCAACGATGTAAGTCCTGCCAGCATTCTTAACTCCCTGAAGCCTTATTTCGAGTTCTTCGGCGAGGCGTCTCAGTTCATAATCACCGTAGCGATCACTGTAGAGAGTAAGATTCACTATCGGCACATCGTCAATTTCAACGGGTTTTACCACCCAGCCCGTCACACCGGGCGGTATCTGATCGATATTTGCGTAGATTTTGTTGTAGAGCTTTACCCAGCTACGTTCTCTATCTTCCCCCACATAGAATCGCACAGTAATAACAGCTCTGGACGGAAAGCTCATGGAATAAACGTATTCCACACCGTCTATCTGGTAAAGGAGCTTTTCAAGGCGAGTTGCAACCTGACGTTCAACTTCCTCCGCCGAAGCACCGGGCATATTCACAAAAACATCGGCGATGGGAACAACTATCTGCGGGTCCTCTTCCCTTGGTGTAAAGGTGAGAGCGATAAAGCCGGCCACAAAGCTCACTATGATCAGGACAACTGAAAGGTTACCCTTTAAAAAGGCTTCTACGATGCGGTTCATCCAGTGATGATGATGGCTTGAGCCGTTATCAGTCATGGCACCAGCACCTCTTCTCCTGCTGTAAGACCGCTGAGCACCTCAACCAGGTCTCCGTGAACCTTACCCAGTGTTACGAATCTACGTGAAATGCGACCGTCAGGCCTGACGACATCAACCACTCTGATCTGCCCCACCTCTCTCACAGAACGCCGTGGTATCACAAGAGTAGAATAACTTCCGTAGGAAATATTGAATCTTCCGAACATGCCGTTCACAAGATCCTTATCGGGCGCGAGAGCAATCTTAACCAGAACTGTTCTTGTGGTAGTTTCTGCCTGAGGAACAATCTCCCTTACCACGCCTGATACGGTTTTTTTCAGAGCATCGACCGTCACGTCAAAGCGCTGCCCCACAGAAATGTATGGAAGTAGCGACTCGGCAACCCAGGCGTGAAGTTCCGGCTGTCCGGGAGTTTCCAGGTAAAAAAGCGGTTGCCCGGGCGTGACCATCGTTCCCACTTCGATCGTCTTCTTTACCACCTTACGCTGAAGGGAGCACGAATGACCGTGTAATCAAGCATGGTTTTCGCTTCGGCAAGAAGAGCTTCTGCCTGTTTTACCTGAGCTTCCGCTCGAGAAAGCTCAGCTTCTGCCGACTGCACCTGATTAAGAGCCGCCGAATACTGTGCTTCTGCTGTGATGTACTGGGCTCTCATGTGCTCAAGCTGCTGAGCGGTGGCGGCTCCCTGTTTGTAAAGCTCCTGATAACGGCGGTAATCTGAGGCAACTCGATCTCGCTGAGCCTTTGCCGAAGAAAGGTTAGCTTTTGATGCATCGACCTGAGCCCTGGCCATTTCCACGGCTCGACGGGCCGCCTGAAGGTTTGACTCCGCCTGACGAACTTTTGCCCTGAATTCACGGTCATCGAGGCGAGCCAGAACGGTTGGCGATCCCGATTCCGTTCCCTGAACAAGACTTCCTTCGGAAACCAGAATTTCTTTCACCTGAGCCATAACCCGGCTTGAGACCCATGTGTCCGCTTTTGTTTTTATCGTCCCCACCTGTTCTGCTTCGAAAGAAAAGGACATCTCCCTAACAGGGTTCGATTCCCCTGTGCGAGCGTGAGCTTCAGGAATTTCAACTTTGCCGGGTTCTACCTTGCTTATAAAAGTACCGGAAAGCCACGCCATCATGAGAATAAGAGCAACCAGAGTGCCAATACCCTGAGCGATTCTTCGCATCCTGGCGTCTTCTTTAAGTCTCAGGCGAAAGGCTCTTAAGCGTTCTAAAACATCTTTAATCAATGAACCTGTTTTATCGTCTTTCATCTACAGTCTCCTGAAAACCGGCGTTCTTCCAGAATTCCTTGAATTCACTCACAAATCGCTCCAGATGTTCCCCTTCCAGAACTTCTTTTTCCAGTAATTCCTGAGCCATGCGGTCCAGCCAGTCACGGGATTTTTCAAGAATGCGTCGAGTTCTCTCGTGCAGCCTGTCTATCAGTTCTTTCATTTCCTGATCGATCATTTCTGCGGTGCGTTCGCTGAAATCTCGTTCTGTAAGGAACGACGGAGCGTATTCCGTCTGCAGGAAAGGCGAGCGTGGCTCACGACGGAAGGTAAGAGGTCCCAGTCTTTCGCTCATGCCGTATTCGGTAATCATGCGCTTTACGATGTCGGTTGCTCGCTGAAGGTCGTTCATTGCACCTGTGGAAACATCGCCAAAGACTAGCTCTTCGGCAACTCGCCCGCCAAGAAGGACGCTTACCCTGTCAATCAGTTCCTGACGGGTCAGGAGATAGCGATCCTCGGTTGGCATCTGTTGAGTGTATCCAAGGGCGGCGATACCACGCGGGATGATGGAGACCTTGTTTACAGGATCGGCATTAGGAACGGCCATAGCAACAATGGCATGCCCGGCCTCGTGATAAGCGACAATTTTTCTTTCCTTCGGGTTGATCGCTCGATTTCTTTTTTCAAGACCGCCGATTATCCGATCCAGAGCCTCCTGAAAGTCTTTCATTTCCACTCGATCGGCATTTCTTCGAGCGGCAAGGAGAGCCGCTTCGTTTACAAGATTTGCAAGATCGGCCCCCACAAAGCCCGGAGTCATGGCAGCGATCTTTCTGAGATCCACATCATCTCCAAGCCGTATGTTCTTCACGTGAATCTTAAGGATAGCTTCTCGACCGTTTATGTCGGGACGATCTATGGCTACGTGACGGTCGAAGCGACCGGGCCGAAGTAACGCAGGATCGAGAATCTCCGGCCGGTTCGTCGCCGCCATGATAATTACGCCGGAAGAAGAATCGAAGCCGTCCATTTCGACAAGTAACTGGTTAAGCGTCTGCTCACGCTCGTCGTGGCTTCCGAGCGGGTTGATGCCTCTAGCCTTACCCAGTGCGTCCAGCTCATCTATGAATATGATGCATGGAGCGTTTGCCTTTGCCTGAGCGAACAGATCACGGACCCGTGCTGCTCCAACGCCCACAAACATTTCAACGAAGTCGGACCCGCTCATGCTGAAGAAAGGCACTCCCGCTTCGCCCGCCACGGCTCTGGCGAGAAGAGTCTTTCCCGTTCCGGGCGGACCAACGAGGAGAACTCCTTTGGGAATTTTGGCTCCCAGTCGTATGAATTTTTCAGGATTTTTCAGGTATTCCACAATTTCCTGAAGTTCCCGCTTGGCCTCATCAATACCCGCAACGTCTTCAAAAGTAACACCGACGTCTTTTTCGGCGTAGATTTTCGCTCGAGCCTTCCCGAAAGAGAGAACGCCCTGTGGACCGCCCATGCGTTGTATGATGTATCCCCAGAACAGAATAAAAAGAACCAGAGGAACAACCCAGGAAATTATGGCATTAAGAAGCTTGTTCTGTCGCTCTCCGGAATAAACTACTCCATGACGATCAAGGAACGGGATCAACTCCGGATCCTGAAGCTTAACGGTTACGAAATACTTTCTGCCGTCTTCGGGATTTTTTAGCACACCTGAAATCGTGTCTTCACCAATAGTCACCCGTTCGACTTTTCCGTTACTAACCATGTTCTTAAAAGTAGAGTAAGGAATATTTTCAACACTTTGCTTGAAAATCCATAAGTCATGAAGCCATGAAAGCAATAAAAAAACCAGTATGAAATACCAGATCGAAAAGTGCATTTTCTTCGTCATGTTGCGTCGGTCTGGCGATTGCGGCGATCCGTTTCCTCCACCACTTATGCGATCTTTTAATGAATCCAGAGGGCTGGTTTTGATGTTGGGCTCTTCCATAGCAAACTCCTTTTGTTGGTTGATCTAAGATATACGCTCCTGTATACTGCGCAACGTTTGGTTGCCTGCTAAAAAATAAAATCGCAAAAGGGAGGCATCAATCATGGCACATAATTTGACCTTGAAGCTAAGAATCCTGCTGGTGCTGACCGCTGTTGTCATGTTCTGGGCTTTTTTGCACGATATTGCCGTTAGTGCTCAAGAAGATAATACAAACAATTTCGATGAATTTGAAGAAAAAGTATCGGTATCAGATCCTCTTGAAGGCTTTAACAGAGTCACAGGGACTTTGAATGATAGGCTTTATTTCTGGGTATTAAAACCGGTTGCCGTGGTTTACGGGACTGTTCTGCCTCCCGGAGTTAGACGTTGCATAGCCAATGCTTTTGACAACCTGAGAACACCCGTGCGGTTCTTTAACAATATCTTTCAGGGGAAGCCCGATAATGCGCTGGTCGAGCTTGAACGCTTTATGATCAATTCCACTTTAGGCGTAGGAGGATTCTTCGACATTGCCAAACAACACTTTGGCCTGACCAAAAAGGAAGAAGATTTCGGGCAAACACTTGCCGTTTATAAGGTAAAGGATGGACCCTACATTGTCTGGCCTATTTTAGGCCCTTCGACGGCAAGAGACTCTGTAGGGATGGCGGTGGATTTCTTCCTTGATCCTCTTAACTACATAGTGCCTGACTTTATAACCAGAGCGGAAATAAAAAGCGGTGAAATGACCAACTACACCTCTATGCACATCGGCGAATACGAAGACCTCAAGAAATCGGCTCTTGATCCTTACATAGCCGTAAGGGACGCCTACATCCAGAACAGACAGAAGAAAATAAAAGAGTAAAGGCATAAAGTTAGGCAGCAGACATTGCAAAGACTTTACCGAAATCCCTAGTAAGAGATTGACACGACCGCCTTACGGCGGCCTCGCAATGACGTAAACAGCTGTCATTGCAATGACGTAAACAGCTGTCATTGCGAGGAGCGAAGCGACGAAGCAATCTCTCATGGTCCTTCTCTGTGTCATTGCGAGCGAAGCGATGAAGCAATCTCGTCATTGCGAGCGAAGCGAAGCAATCTATTTTTTTACACTCATGAGATTGCCACGGCCACTTCGTGGCCTCGCAATGACA
>CAZWJX010000039.1:0-3676 GCA_964634695.1 uncultured Syntrophobacterales bacterium
GGCTTTAGCCCCGAAGCAATCTCATCATTGTCCTTCTATGAGATTGCCACGCGCCTTTCGGGCGCTCGCAATGATGTGAACAGGTGTCATTGCGAGTCCGAACGAAGCAACCCTTTTGAGCCATTGCGAGCCGGAGCGAAGCGAAGGCGAAGCAATCACCCAGTGTGTCATTGCGAGGAGCGAAGCGACGAAGCAATCTCATTGTTGCTTTCTTAACATGAGATTGCCACGGCTGCCTTGCGGCAGCCTCGCAATGACTCTTCGTGGCAGTCATCGCGAGGGGCTTTAGCCCCGAAGCAATCTCATCATTGTCCTTCTATGAGATTGCCACGCGCCCTTCGGGCGCTCGTAATGACGTGAAAGTACAACGCAGCCTCGCAATGACACACTGGTTGATTCCGTCGTCCGCCAAAGGCGGACTTCTCTCAACAACACAAAAAGTATCATTGCGGACACAGCGAAACAATCGTTTTAAAAATTAGTCATAAATAATCGCCGACGATTCCAATCTATTTGTCCTGTTATATCTTATGCTAAAAACAAGGTCTTCAAACAGCCTGCCCCACAATTCAAGTTTCTCCTTTTTTTCCAGTAACGTGTAAAGAGCTCTCTCTGAATTTTCCAGGCCATTCAACCCACTCTTGCCTCGGAATTACACTGTAAAAATTCTTCTACCTTTGTAAAAATCATTAACACCACGACGTTTCTATGAAGAGCACATGTATACTAAGGAAGACAACAAAATTTCCTTTATTTTTCTAGTAGTGTCCCACTTGGGTGACACATCTGTCATCTTAAGATGACATCAAAAAACCATGTGGAAGTCTCGAAAATCCCGTAAATTCTAGCCTCAAGCAGTTGGCATGATGTGTGCCTGTTTGAGACACCGGGATTTTTTGTCACTTAGATGACGGGTTAATAAAACACAGGAGGCCAATATGAAAAGTTGGAAGCTATCCCATCGCATTATGCTTCTGTGTGCAGTGCTTCTTGCTCTTCTTCTCGGTGTTTCCGGTTTAGGCGTATGGAGCCTTATTAATGTAAAGAATAACAGCATTGTTCTCGCCAAAACGGATCAGATGGCGAGGGAACTTTTAGAGCTCCGAAGGCAGGAAAAGAACTTTGCTCTCCGTGGATTTGAAAAGGTAGCAGGTGACAAGCTCAATTCGGTAGAAAAATGGGAAGTTGGCTACAACAATCTATTGGAAGTGTGTTCGGAAATGATCAAAGACAGAACCATCCCCGAGAAATACAGAAAAATTATTGAAGGTTCTCTGGAGGCTCTAAAACAATACCGAGAAGCTTTCATTTCTAAATATGTAGTTTCTTATCGTCCAAAGGAAGAGGCCTTTTCTCAGTGGCGTGATCTTGCAGAAAAAATCACGGAAGAAATAAGAGCTTTTCCTCAGGAAGCCCTTCATGGATTCAAAGAAGCCTTTATTATTATGCGGCTAAGAGCTGTATATGCAATCCACATGAAAGATGAAAAGGCCTTCGAAGCCTATGAGGCTCAGCTAAAAAATGTTCGTAGCGAAATTACAAAACTGGAAGAGAGGTTTTCCGGGGATGAAAACATCAAAAAATCTATCTCTTTGCTAAGAGGCTTTGTAGATTCCTACGAAGAAGCAGGTAAAAAATGGCATCAGGCTTTCAAGATGGGTGTACAGGGCGAGAAAGAAATGATTGCCGCAAGCAGGGAAAGCCTTGAAAAATTTGATGAACTGGCAAAGATCATACAAAATGATTCAATGGGAAAGATAAACTTACTTCAAAAGATTTTTGTGGTAGCTTCCCTACTTGGGGTATTTCTGGCCATTCTGGTTGGTTTCTTTGTGGCCCGATCAATCACAAAGCCGATTTCAAAGGTTGGCAAGGATCTTATTTCTGCCACGGATGAAATTGCTTCTGTCTCTGAGGTTCTCCTCACAGAAAATCATAAGCTCGCCGAAGGCGCTTCCGAACAGGCCGCATCGGTTGAAGAAAGCTCTGCATCCATCGAAGAGATTTCATCCATGGCAAAGCAAAATACCTCCCGGAGTTCGGAAATTAGAAACTTTATGGTTACCACGGAAAAGGTAATGTCCGAAGTCCACTCGGTTCTCAAAGAAACTGTAGCGGCTATGGATGAAATCAAGCGAGCCGGCGATGAGACGCAATCCATAGTGAGAAAAATAGACGAAATTGCCTTCCAGACCAACCTTCTCGCTCTTAACGCCGCTGTTGAGGCTGCAAGAGCCGGTGAGGCAGGAGCGGGTTTTGCCGTTGTTGCTGATGAGGTTCGCTCTCTGGCTCTTAAGGCTGCTCAGGCTGCAAAAGAGACGGCAAATCTAATTGAAACATCGGCACATAAGATTTCTAACGGAAAATCTCTAATTGTCAGGGCAGAGCAATCTTTTGAAAATCTGGTTAACGTGGCAAAAAAGGTGAGTGCTCTTGTGGAAGAAATTGCTCAAAGCTCCGCAGAACAGTCAACAGGGATGGAACAACTCTCAACGGCTCTAAGAGAAATCGATAAAGTGGTAAACCAGAATGCCGCCGCGGCAGAACAGGTCTCAGCTATTACGGAGGAACTGAAAAACAGAGTTAAGATGATTCAAAACGCCGCTTCAGAACTTCAGGCTCTCATAAGTGGCGATGCCTTTCTGCAACAGATGGAAAAAACCCGGTCTAAACACGTTGAAAAACCATCCCTTAAGGTTATACGATCAGAAAAACTTACTTCCGGCCACAAACTTCCTAGAATAGACGAATCTGCAAAACTACCGAGGAAATATGAAAAATGAAAACGCCACTCAGGTTACTTCTAGCTTTGCTCGTTTTTTTGATTCTAGCGCCGATGATTGCAATTAACGCATCATCCCTTATTCAACTTACTGAGTCGGAAAAACGTCATGCAGTAGAAACTCTTTTCCATGTGCTTGAGAGTGGTGAGCTGTCCCTATACCACCTTATCAGTTCATCTAAAGACATTCTCTCCCAGATCGCACAGAAGCATTCAAATATTGAAATGTTTATTAAGCCATTTGGGGATCGATACGCCAGCGCAGGCATAGCTAATGAGAAAGGGGTAGTGACAGAAAGCTTTCCCAAAGCCCTGTCTCTGGTGAATGTGAGCGACAGGTTATGGTTTGAAAGCGTGTCTAAACTGAAAGGAACTATCGTCGGTCATTTCCTGATGGAGAGAATAGCTGGAAAGCCCGGGTTGATTTTAGCCCGGGCTATCGAAAATCCAGATGGAAGTTTTGAAGGGGCCGCTTTTATCGTGATACGGCAGGAGGAATTCCAGAACATAGTAAACGCCCTGAAAATTCCATCCGATGCAGTGGCAACCATTCGAGACAATGAAGGGCTTGTCCTTGCCAGAAACCTGGAGCCGGAAAAGTGGGTTGGAAAAGAATTACCGGAAGCCGGGATATTTCAATCCATACGAGGAAAAACAGAAAAGGGATCGATACAAGCTCGAGGAATTGACGGCATTGAAAGAATCTATGTTTATGCCTTCATCGGAGATACCGCAGAACGGGGTGGGGTATATCTTACAATCGGCATTCCCGTAGAAAAAGTGTTCGAACCGGTAAAGGAAAACGTCACAAGAGCGGTCATCTTCACCACAGGAACGGTTGTTCTTGCTCTAATTCTTTCCCTGCTTTTTGCGAAGCGATTCATTGTTAATCCA
>CAZWJX010000039.1:3686-4342 GCA_964634695.1 uncultured Syntrophobacterales bacterium
CCACTGGATGAATTAACAAGAATCACGGAAGCTTTCGCCAAAGACCGTCAAGTCAGATTCAAACCATCCGGATGGCCTCTTGAATTCACGGAGCTGGCCCTAGCATTCAGTGATATGAGGGATAAAGTCATTGAGTATGAGCAGAATATAGAACTTATGATCGATCAGATTCCCGGCGTTCTCTATCGTGCCGTTCTCGATTCGCCCGTTTCCTACATTTTTGTAAGCTCAAGAGTTCAGGATCTGGTTGGGCCAGATGTTTCGGTCGAAAGCCCCTTTCCCTGGTTCAATTTCATACACGAAGAAGACAGAAATAGAGTAAAAGAGGCTCTGGAGCAGTTTATTGATAGCGACGAAACACTTTTCCGCATTGAATACAGAGTCGTAAGCGTCTGGGGAATGGTTCGCTGGATTCGGGATGAAGGGATCAAAACAAACTGGAAAGGCAGTAAGATTATTCAGGGGATATGGCGGGATATTTCTTGGCGCATAAAGTCCGAAGAGGAAGTAAAACTCTTCAGGCTGGCACTGGAAGAATCTCCGGATGGATATGCCATTACAAGCGAAGACGGTCAGATTCTATGGGCTAACACCAGCTTTTTCAAAATGCTGGGCTGCCCCGATATCTTTTCCTGCAACAGTCTGGAAGAACTTTT
>CAZWJX010000039.1:4352-18288 GCA_964634695.1 uncultured Syntrophobacterales bacterium
AATGGCGTCTCATTTCTGGAGGCTATTACAAAACGGGAAAAATGGAAAGGTCGGCTCAGGGTCTTTCCCCAACCTGAAAGTAAAGAAATGATCTGGGATATAAGCCTCTCATTCATGGGTAGAGCAGATGAGAAAAGATTTTTATGCATTCGGGATGTGACAAACGAGGTTTCTCTCCAGAACCAGCTTTTTGTGGCTCAAAAGATGGAAGCCATTGGAACTCTTGCCACAGGAATCGCTCACGACTTTAACAACATACTCATGATCATCCTCGGCTACACGGAGCTAGCCATGATGGAATTGCCGGAAAACGACCGTGTCAGGTCATTTCTGGAAGAGGTATTTCAGGCAGGAGAAAGGGCTAAACACCTCATTAACCAGATCCTTTCCTTTGCAAGAGAAACCCCCGGTGAATGTATCCCTCTTTCGCTCTCCACGATCGTCAAGGAAAACATCAAATTTCTACAGCAGCTAACACCGCCCGGGGTAAATCTGGTGAGCAAAATAGAAGTAACTCCGGCAGAAAATGATACAGTTCTGGGTTCACCGATCGAAGTTCAGCAACTCATGATGAACCTTGTCATCAATGCCGTTCAGGCCATGGAAAACAGGGGAACAATAACCATATGCCTCAGGAAATGCCAGCTCGATCGGAATAATGCTGCTCAGATGGGACTTCCTTATTCTGAAGAGGGCTATCTCAAGCTTTCGGTAAAAGACACAGGCTGTGGCATCGATCCAGGCATTGTGCATCGCATTTTTGAACCCTACTTCACGACAAAGCCCCCCGGCAAGGGCACAGGCATGGGGCTTACTATAGTCTATAACGTCGTAAAGAGAATGAAAGGCGTCATAAACGTCGAAAGCAAACCGGGTGAAGGAACGGTTTTCAGAATGTTCTTTCCCGTATTCCAGGCCAACGCCCAGGAGGGCGTTGAAAGCCGCAAGTTATCCGAAATTATAGAAGGACCGTCCAGCCATAAACGACCGTTGAGAATTCTAGTAGTTGACGACGACAAAGCAATTACCCGGATGCTAAAAATGGAACTCGAACATAAAGGCCTGTACGTAACAGCTTTTTCAGATCCGAAGGAGGCCTTGAAGTGCTTTTTCGAAACTCCATCCCGGTTTGACATAGCTCTCCTAGATTATCAGATGCCGGAAATGAACGGACTGGAACTGGCTCGACAAATTTTTGATATACGGCTCAATTTTCCTGTGATACTTCTATCAGGATATGTCGACGAACAGATAGAAAAAGAAGCAAAACTGGCGGGTATCTGGGCTGTCTTACAGAAACCCGCCTCTGTTGGAGAGATTTTTTCTGTTATTTCGGCGTGTGAAGAAAGGATGGCACATGAGGTGCCTCTACATGATGGCCTGTAAGGAGAGGCTAATCACATGGCGGAATGGATTATTCTTATTTCGGTGTTTGTTCAGTTGCTTGCTGCCATACTGGCACTACGATTGTTCGGTGAAACCAAGGGTAGAGAAGGCTGGCTCTTTATCGCTCTGGCAATATTTTTAATGGTTCTGCGGCGTTTTTTCGGACTGCTTCGAATAACAGGTAGTTCTATTCCCGGCGAATCGATCATGATAATTGAAGAAACGGCAGGACTTGCAACATCGTGCCTGCTTCTCGTGGGGCTCTATAGACTTGGCTCTATTTTCAAATTTGTTCAGGAAAGCGGTGAAAAAATCATGACCAGTGAGAAAAAATATAGAGCCGTATTCCACGGAGTCTCCGATGCGATTCTTATGATAGACAGGGATGGAACGATTACTGACTGTAATAAATCGGCAGAAGAACTTATCGGATTTCCTGCAGAAGCTATAATAGGATCAAATCTTTCCGTTTTCAGTTCCCCCGATCAGATTACTGATGCGAATGACCTCTGGCAAATTAGTTCCTCAAACAGAAAGGAAAGTATTGACTGGATTCTTGTCGGAGCAGATGGAAGAAAAATAGAGGCAGAGCTCAGAATAACCCGAACCATGATAAACGGCCATGAAGGTATGCTGTGTGTTTTCAGAGACCGCACAGAAGAGAAAAGAATCCAACGCGAACTCAGGAGAAGTTACGAATACATGGAACTAATCCTCGACAGAAATCCTCTGCCTACGTTTGTCCTGGATGAGAATGGCCGTGTTACTTTGTGGAATCTTGCATGCGAACGACTTACAGGCATTCCAAGGGAAGAAGTTCTTAACGAAAAACCCAAATTCCAGTCCTTATACCCTGACCGGAAGGTTCCCCCTACGCTGGCGGAACTTCTTCTCACTTTTGATCCCTCTTTTATCGTGAAGAAATTAGAAGATCGCGGCGTCTCCATGTATCATGGTATGCCGGACACCGTCACCTGTGAAACGGTCTTTGAAAAACAGGGCAACATAAAAAGAGTCAAACTAATTGCATCAAGGCTTTACGACCGAAAAGGTCGGCTTATCGGAGCCATACAAATAGCTCAGGATGTTACCATGGAGCGAGCCCTTGAACGCTATGCACTTCAGGCTCAGCGCATGGAATCGCTTGGACGACTTGCATCCGGTATAGCTCATGACTTCAGAAATATACTTATGGTCATCCAGAGCGGCATGGAACTCCTCAGACACAACCTTCGTGATAATCCGGAAGTTGCCCGATTCGGACGCGATATCGGAATGGCTGTAGAACAGGGTGTTTCGCTGTGCCGTCAGCTCATGGGCTTTGCGAAAGAAAGAGAAGGGGAGGAGCTGGTTCCACGAGTTTTCAGCGTAAACAGTGTGATCCATGGACTTGAAAGGTTCATACGCCGTGTTTTCAGGGAAGACATTCATGTAAAAATAGAGCTAGACCCGAATATCGGTAGTGTGAGAGCACACCCCGGCCAGATTGATCGAGTGCTTATTAACCTCTGTTTGAACGCTCAGGATGCCATGCCTTCCGGAGGAACTCTCTGGATACAGACCCGGGAAGTTCAGGTCTCAAGGGATCAAATTCCCCCCGGTATAGAAAACGTTAATCCCGGGCGGTTTGTGATGATCACGGTGAAAGATACGGGCGTGGGAATGGATCAGGAGACGATGGAGCGCATATTTGAGCCTTTCTTTTCCGGCAAGGGCGATACCGGCCACGGGCTGGGGCTATATATAGTGTGGAACGAGATACGAAATCTTGGAGGTTTTGTTCAGGTTGAAAGTCGCCCCTCTCTGGGAACGGCTTTTCACTGCTATATCCCTGTGTGGGAAGAGGAAAAGGAGGGAGAAGTCGCCGAGATCGGGATACAAGAACTCAGGGAAGATTCTAAACCTGTTATTCCAAAGCGAGTGCTGATCGTAGAGGACAATCTTGCTCTGAAGGACGTTATGACCAGGATGCTTCGAACGATGGGACATAACGTCAGTTCGGCAGGATCTATCAGAGAAGCCCATCATGAACTGGATAGGGAGGGCAGTCTGCTGGAAGTGGCTATCTGCGATATCCGCCTTCCTGATGGAGATGGATACAAACTGGCGCAGGAAATCCGGTCCAGATTTCCCCACGTAAAATGCATTTTGATGACCGGTTATGCCGACAAAGAAATAATAGAAAAATGTCGTGCTGAAGGGTTTCTTGTGCTTTACAAGCCCTTTTCCATGGCAAAACTCGAAGAGATATTTGCGAATCTTGATGAATCACATATAATCTTCAAACGAAACAATCAGAGGAATTAGAATTGACATTCTCAGGACCCGAACACAACAGCGGGTCTCCATCGTAGTTATGTGTTGCGGGATCAGGTCACTATAGAGGAAGGTTTAAGTGGACGTTATGGATTCTGTAGTTCGAGCCGTATATCTATTCGGGCGACTTATAAAATTCAGCCATACGATCTTCGCCCTGCCCTTTGCGCTGTCGGCTGTGGTTCTTGCCCATGTTCACGCCCGTCCTGTATCGTGGCGAACTCTTTTCTGGATCCTGATGGCGATGGTAGGTGCCAGATCGGCAGCTATGGGTTTCAACAGATGGGCAGATCTTCACTATGATCGGCTCAATCCCCGGACGTCATCGCGCCCTTCGGTCACAGGAATTATCTCACCTCAGGCCATAATGATGCTTGTGGTATGCTTTTCGGCACTATTTGTTCTGAGCGCTTATATGCTAGGGAAGCTGTGCTTCTGGCTTTCTTTCCCTACTCTTGCTGTGCTTCTCAGCTATTCTTACACAAAACGTTTCACAGCCCTGAGCCATTTATATCTCGGCTTTGCCATTGGACTTGCCCCGCTCGGCGCATGGATCGCCGTAACGGGTGAATGGAGCTGGAAAATCGTGCCGCTTTCTGTTGCCCTCCTTACCTACATCGCTGGCTTTGATATTCTGTATGCCTGTCAGGATACGGAGTTTGATCGGGCTATGGGCTTATATTCCCTACCGGCAAAGATCGGTGTGAAAAAGGCTCTTTTTGTCTCATCTCTTATTCATGTGGTGACATTCTTAAGCTTGCTCAGTCTCCTGTGGCTGTTTGAGCTGGGCGTTGTTTACAAATTCTTCCTTGCCGTTATAGGCATATTGCTGATATGGGAACACAGGATGGTAAAGCCCGATGACCTTTCAAAGGTTCCGGTAGCGTTCTTTCATATAAACAGCGTGGTGTCAGTTGCGCTTTTTCTGGGGATTGCGCTTGATGTGTTCTCACGTTTCTCTCGATAAAAATCCACAGCGTATCGGAGCCATGTTTAACCGCATTGCGCCGGTTTACGATTTTCTGAACCATATGCTTTCGTCCGGGATGGACCTATGGTGGCGTCACAGAGCTGTAAGTTCTCTTCAGCTTTCCGGAAGGGCAATTGTGGTGGATGTGGCCACAGGAACGGGAGATCTTGCCTTTTCGCTTCTCAGACGAAATCCATCAGCCATGGTGATCGGAGTTGACATTGCTCGAGCGATGCTGGATCGAGCCGTCCTTAAGGGCAAGAAATACCACGGCTATCAGGCCATACAGGCAGATGGTCAGCATCTTCCGGTGAAATCCGGAAGTGCCGACGCGGTCATGATCGCCTACGGCATAAGAAATATGCCCGGCGCAACCGATAATCCCGAAAATCTTTCCCCTGTTCTCAGGGAATTTCATCGAGTTTTGAAACCGTCGGGAGAACTTCTCATCCTGGAATTCAGCATTCCCTCTAAGCCCCTATTTCGCTCGGTTTATCTGTTTTACTTTCAGAAACTATTACCCTGGCTTGGCGGGCTTGTATCCGGCGACAGAGAAGCCTACAGCTATCTTCCTACCTCGGTTCAACATTTCATATCGCCCGAGGACATGGTTTGCGCTCTGGAACGTGAAGAGTTCAAAGTGGTTGAAGTTCACAGGTTCCTCGCCGGAGTTTCGTATTTTGTAAAAGCCAGAAAGATATCAAGATGAAAGCATAATCCCTGATTCGGGAAGGAAAATCGTCATGATTAAAGAGTCTCACACTGAATCGAAAGACAGAAGAGATATCGTCCCGGAAGGGCTTTCCATAGAAGAAGAAAGCTTCCGGATTATAGATGAAGAGGTTGGTGCTCATGACTTTGATGAGCTTCAGTGGCAGATTGTAAGGCGAGTGATTCACGCAACGGGAGATTTTGAATTCGCCCGGCTAATACATTTTCATCCGGAAGCAATAAGAGCCGGAAAAGATGCTCTGAATGCAAAGGCGCCCCTTTTTGTGGACACCAGAATGATCGCCGCAGGGATTTCGCCATCCCGGCTTGAGAGGCTGGGAGTGGAAGTCAGAGTGCCGGTAACTGAGCCGGATTCTTACGTGATGGCAAAAGAGCTGGGTATCACACGATCTATGGCGGCTTTCAGGCTGGTAAGTCGAGAACTTGACGGAGCAATTGTGGCTGTTGGGAACGCTCCAACGGCTCTTCTCGAAATCATCAGGATAATAAAAGACGGCGAAGCCCGGCCATCACTTGTGATTGGTGTTCCTGTAGGATTTGTTCAGGCGGCCGAATCTAAAGAATTTTTGAAAAATATTTCCTCGATACCTTGGATAATTGTCGAAGGCCGTAAGGGCGGAAGCCCGGTGGCAGTGGCCATTCTCCATGCCCTTATGGACCTTGTGCTCAATAAAATTAAGTAAAATGATTGTTTCGCTACGCCTTTTTGTGTCATTGCGAGCCTTCTCATACCATCATTGGAAGCCTTATTATACCGTCAATTGCCAGCTTTCTTATATAGTCATTGCGAGCCTTCTTATATCGTCATTGCGAGGAGCGAAGCGACGAAGCAATCTCGTAATTGTCTTACCCCTGTGTCATTGCGAGCGAAGCGAAGCAATCTCGTCATTGCTTTTTTGTGAGATTGCCACGGCTGCCTTACGGCAGCCTCGCATTGACGGACGAGAGATTGCTACGGCCACTTCGTGGCCTCGCAATGACGTAAACAGGATGTGTCATTGCGAGCCGTAGCGAAGCGAAGGCGAAGCAATCTTTTGTTGTTCTTCCTTAATGAGATTGCCACGCGCCCTTCGGGCGCTCGCAATGACACACACTCGTCATTGCGAGCCGAAGGCGAAGCAATCACCACGGCTACCTTGCGGCAGCCTCGCAATGACGTAATAAGCAGTTTGGGCACGCATCTTGCTCGTTAGTCCGTTCGTTGAAACACAGGATTTGAGGAATTGAGGGGGTGTAAATTTAAAAACGGTGAGAGGTGATTATCTGGTATTGCCTAATTTCATCAATGAGATTAATATTTAAAAGTGGATTGAATTTTATCTAGCGAGTGTGAAGTGATGGATTATGAAAACCCCTTCTGCCAAATTGAAGCGAGTGTTTGTTGATAATACGGGATCTGGTTTAGTAGTTTGCGATGTCTGTGGCCGAACAAAGAAATTTTCTGGCCTTACATCCAAGCTGATGTCTAAACCTGTACCCGTAACCTGTCCCTGTGGAAACACCTTTAGAGTGGTGTTCGATGCTAGAAAGCATTATCGCAAGACGGTTCATCTGCGCGGTGTGTTTAAAGTAGACGGATCAGAACGCACTTATCCAATGATCGTCGAGAATATATCTCTTTCCGGCATCGGAATAAGAACACCCTTCGTTGATAAGCTAAAGCCTGAAGAAAAAATTCTGGTAAGCTTCAACCTGGATGATTCGAAAAAATCCCTGATAGAAAGAGCTGCCATTGTAAAACATATAAACGATCATTATGTTGGTCTCGAATTTGTTCAAGATAGAGCCTACGATAAAGTTCTTGGATTTTACCTGCTGCAATAATTCCAGCAAAATTATTGTTCACCGTAAGTTCAGGAAAAACCTGAGACTGTGAGTTTCCCTGTAGCAGGAATTGTTGACAATATCCGTAATATACGATAGTCATTAGTTACTACGAGGATGTGGGGATGTAGCTCAGGTGGGAGAGCGCAGCCTTCGCAAGGCTGAGGTCACGGGTTCGAATCCCGTCATCTCCACCAGTGTTAAACACGTCAGAATCCATGACGGTCCACAAGTTCCCGCAAATAAAAGCTTGGAAAACAGAGCTTTTTCCAGAGAAGTTCAATGCTGATTTGATTCTTTGAGCCTGTTCGAAAAGTACGCAACTGAAGTTTGTGTCATTGCGAGCCGGAACGAAGCAGCCCTTTTGAATCATTGCGAGGAGCGAAGCGACGAAGCAATCTAGTCATTGCGATGGCTTTTTCTGTCATTGCGAGCGAAGCGAAGCAATCTCGTCATTGCGTTTTATGAGATTGTCACGCGCCCTTCGGGCGCTCGCAATGACACACACATTCGTTACTGCAGGCAAAGCGAATCAATCACCACGGCTGCTTTCGTCGGCCTCGCAATGACACCCTATTTTCGTCATTCGAGGAGCGAAGCGACGAAGCAATCTCTCTGTTGTTCTTCTTTTATGAGATTGCCACGGCTGCCTTACGGCAGCCTCGCAATGACGAAATAGGGAACGCGGCCTCGCAATGACTTTCCTTTACCCGTCTAAGTTCTACATGAGATAACCTGTTGCCATCCATTAAATCAGTTTTTTCGAACAGGTTCTTTGATCCTTTGACATCCCGTCCTTATCACGGTATATCTGAGAATATGAGGCGGCAGGCTCCCTCATATCGTCAGTAAGCCCTGCTGTGGAGCACTGGATCTTTTGCGTTGCTTGGTGTACCAGGAGGGGGCCGACAAACGCAAAACCATACGGCCGGATTCGTAATATGAGCAAGCTCGAAGACCTGAAACCCCACGCCAACGTCCGCGGCATCCTGCCCGATGCCGTTGTCACGGTTGTGAGCGTTCAGTGGTTCGGAAGCGATGCCTTAGAGCTTACCTACAAAGATCCCACGGGGCGGGTTGGAAACGTTCTTCTGTATCGCGATGACGAGCCTCGCCTGGAAGTGGTTGAAGCCGGCCGGCCATGGAGCTTCGACGGTGATGGAGCGCTGTTTCGGCTGGTTTCCGAGGCGCACCGTATACGACTCGCCTATCTCTTCGACCCGCTCCTTGCAGTGCACACCTCGCTTTTAGAACCCCTGCCTCATCAGATCACCGCCGTCTACGAGGCTATGCTACCACGCCAGCCACTCCGCTTTCTTCTGGCCGACGACCCCGGAGCAGGCAAAACGATCATGGCAGGGCTTCTCATCAAGGAACTTCTGGTCAGGGGTGACGTGCAACGTTGCCTGATCGTCTGCCCTGGCAATCTGGTGGAACAGTGGCAGGATGAGCTGTACCAGCGTTTCCAGCTTCCCTTCGAGATCATGACCAACGACAAGCTAGAGGCCGCCCGCACGGGCAACTGGTTCCTGGAGAACGACCTGGTCATCATACGCCTGGACAAGGCCGCCCGTGATGAAGCCGTCCAGTCCAGGCTTGCTGCTCCCGACTGCCGGTGGGACCTTGTGGTGGTGGACGAGGCTCACAAGATGTCGGCACATTTCTTCGGTGGCGAGATCAAATACACCAGACGCTACCACCTCGGCCGACTTCTATCGAGTCTCACACGGCATTTTCTCCTTCTCACGGCTACGCCTCACAACGGCAAGGAGGAGGATTTCCAGCTCTTCCTTGCGCTTCTGGACGGCGACCGATTCGAGGGGCGATTCCGGGATGGAGTCCATCAGGTTGACGTATCAGACCTCATGCGGCGTATGGTCAAGGAACGCCTCGTAAAGTTCGACGGAACGCCGCTCTTCCCCGAACGAGTCGCTTACACCGTGCCCTACCGGCTTTCCGATGCGGAGGCCCGTCTGTACAAAGAGGTCACCGACTACGTGCGTGAAGAGTTCAACCGCGCCGAAGCACTCGAAGACGGCAAGAGGGCCGGCACGGTAGGCTTTGCGTTAACCATCCTCCAGCGGCGCCTGGCCTCAAGTCCCGAAGCGATCTACCAATCCCTCCGACGTCGTCGCGAACGCCTGGAAAGCCGGCTTCGTGAGCTGGAGTTGCTGCGTCGTGGTGCGACCGTCCCGCCTCCCGCCGCCCTCGGCCCCGCACTCGACGCCGATGACATCTCCGACCTCGAGGATGCTCCCGATGACGAGCTTGCCCGGAAGGAAGAGGAAATCCTAGACCAGGCCACCGCCGCCCAAACCATCGATGAGCTCCGGGCGGAGATTGAGACGCTCAAACGGTTGGAGTCCCTGGCCCGGCAGGTCCGGATGAGCGGGGAGGACCGTAAATGGAGGGAGCTGGCAAATCTGCTGGCAGAGCTTTTCACGCCCGCGGCCATCCATGGCCGCATCGAAGAACCCCAGACGACCTATGGCGAAACACCCCCAAAACCGGTGGCCTCGCCCCACCAGAAGCTCGTCATCTTCACCGAACACCGTGACACCCTGAACTACCTCATGGAGCGCATTTCCACACTGCTTGGCCGTCCGCATGCGGTGGTAACAATCCACGGCGGCATGGGCAGAGAGGAACGGCGAAAGGCTCAGGAAGCCTTCCTGCACGATCCCGAAGTCCGGGTGCTCGTGGCAACCGACGCTGCGGGAGAGGGAATCAACCTCCAGCGAGCTCACCTGATGGTGAATTACGATCTGCCCTGGAATCCTAACCGCATCGAGCAACGCTTCGGCCGCATTCACCGCATAGGCCAGACGGAAGTCTGTCATTTATGGAACCTGGTTGCCGTCGAAACACGTGAAGGCGACGTTTACTACACCTTACTTAAAAAACTTGACGAAGCCCGCAAGGCTCTTGGCGGCAAGGTCTTCGACGTGCTGGGCAAGCTCCAGTTCGAAGGTCGGCCTCTTCGGGACCTGCTGATCGAGGCTATTCGTTACGGTGAGCAGCCGGAGGTAAAGGCCAGGCTGAATCAGGCCATCGACCGATCCCTCGACGTCGACCATTTACGGGCCATGGTGGAAGAGCGGGCCCTCGTGCAGGAGATCATAGACTCCGAACGTCTCCGGCGCATTCGCGAGGACATGGAGCGAGCCGAAGCCCGGCGCCTCCAGCCCCACTACATTGAGTCCTTCTTCCTTGAGGCTTTCCGTCGCCTGGGTGGCAGGTTCTACCAGCGGGAACCAAGACGTTACGAGGTAACCCACGTGCCTGCTGTGGTTCGCCAGCGCGACCGGCTAATCGGCAGTAGAGAGCCCGTCCTGCACCGCTATGAACGCATCACCTTTGAGAAGAGCCTGATCGCCCCTCCGGGAAAACCACCGGCGGCCTTTGTCTGCCCCGGTCACCCGCTGCTCGATGCCGTGATTGACCTTACGCTGGAACGCCATCGCAATCTCCTTCGCCGCGGTGCGGTCTTAGTCAGCGACCGTGACCCGAGTGACCGGCCCCGAGTGGTGTTCTGCCTGGAGCACGCCGTTAAAGACGCGAGCACCACACGCACGGGGGAGCCACGTGTGGTCTCCCGCCGCACGCTCTACGTGGAGCTGGACTCCGACGGTCGGGTACGCGACGCTGCCTACGCTCCCTACCTGGACTACCGCCCTCTGCGCGCCGACGAGCCCGAGCCTGAAGAGATACTCGGACGTCCTGAGTGCGCCTGGATCACTCGTGATCTGGAAGCCAGGGCTCTCAGTTATGCTGTTCAGCGGATCGTGCCCGAACATCTTGACGAAATACGCCGACGGCGCATGGAGTTGATCGAGAAGACTCGAGCTGCCGTCAGGGATCGCCTGACCAAAGAGATCGCCTACTGGGATCATCGCGCCGAAGAGCTTCGCCTTCAGGAGCAGGCCGGAAAGCTCAACGCCCGGCTGAACTCCCATGAAGCCCGGCGTCGGGCGGACGAGCTTGCAGCACGGCTCAAGAAGCGCATGGAGCAGCTTGACATGGAAGTCCGGATTTCGGCTCTTCCGCCCGTGGTGGTGGGCGGGTTCGTGGTGGCACCTGCCGGCCTCCTAGCCAAGATGCGAGGCGAAGTGCTGCCGGTTGATTCCGGGAGCGTGGACTCCCAGGCCGTGGCGGCTCGAGCACGGGCCATCGTGATGGAGGTTGAGCGGAGGCTGGGCTACGAACCGGTGGACCGGGAATACGAACACCTGGGCTACGACATCGAGAGCCGCGACCCCCGAACGGGCCGTTTGCGCTTCATCGAAGTGAAAGGTCGCGTCGCCAGCGCCGACACCATCACGGTGACCCGTAACGAGATACTGACCTCCCTCAATAAGCCCGACGACTACATCCTGGCCATCGTGGAGTTTCTTGACGAAAACGACCACCGCGTCCACTACATCCGCCGCCCCTTCCGGCGTGAGCCGGACTTTGGAGTGACGAGTGTGAACTACGCGCTAGCGGAGCTGCTGACGCGGGCGGAGGAGCCGAAATGACCACGCCACCTCAAAGGCCGAAGATTTACCACATTACTCGTACGGAATTCTACGCCGACCTACAAGATCTTGACAAGTTGAACTGGGATGCTATCGCTGCTACGGACTTCCGGGACCCCGATATAAAGGAGGGGAAGCAGGCAGAATTTCTTGTTTACGGGTATTTCCCGTTCGGTCTAGTTGAACGAATAGGGGTCAGCACTAAAACAATTCAAGAGCGAGTATTACGTATGCTTCAATACTCAAACTACCGTCCTCGCGTTGAAGTGCTACGGAATTGGTATTTTTAGCTAAGCGATGAGGGTGCTCATGATTGAGTATAAAAAAGGCAACCTTTTAGAGGTTGAGGCAGAAGCCATCGTCAATTCGGTCAACTGCGTCGGGGTGATGGGGCGAGGCATCGCCTTGCAATTCAAGAAGGCGTGGCCAGACAACTTCAAGTTCTACGCGGATGCTTGTCGTCGTGGTGAAGTCCAGCCTGGGAAACTGCTCGTGTTCGAGACCGGACGTCAAATGCCGCGTTATATTATCAACTTCCCAACGAAGCGTCACTGGCGAGGCAAGGCTCGGATGGAGGACATCGAAGCAGGGCTAGACGCTCTGGCGGCGGAGATTCGGTGCCGCAAAATTCGCTCGCTCGCCCTTCCACCTCTAGGGTGCGGCTTAGGAGGGCTAAAATGGGAAGAGGTGCGCTCTCGAATCGAGCAGATCCTGGGTGGCCTCACGGATGTGCACATTATCGTTTTCATGCCGCTGGAGACTGCAGTTTTGCTTCCGAGGAGCATGCGTCGGGGAAAAGTGCCGCAGATGACTCCGGGACGTGCAGCCCTCGTGGGACTCATGAAGCGATATATTGAAGGCTTTCTCGACCCCTTCGTCTCACTACTCGAATTGCACAAACTGATGTACTTCATGCAAGAAGCAGGCGAGCCTCTCAGGTTGCGATTCGTCAAAGGACCCTATGGCCCATACGCAGAAAATCTGCGGCATGTGCTGAACGCTATTGAGGGGTATTACATATCCGGGTATGGATCTGGCGGCGACGCACCTGACAAAGTACTGGAACTTGTGCCCGGTGCCGTCCAGGACGCTGAACGCTTATTAGCACAGAACCAGAGTACACGAGAACGCTTCGAGCGGGTTAGTCGTCTCATCGAAGGCTTCGAATCGCCTCACGGTTTGGAGTTACTCTCGACCGTTCACTGGATTGCCACAAGGGAAAGGCCCGAAACGGTTGATGAACTCGTTGAGCGGTTTTATGACTGGAATCCCCGAAAGCAAAGGTTCAGTCGCAGGCAGATTTTGCTTGCGTGCAAGGTTTTGAAGGAGCACGGATGGATTGAATTATCCCCGTTGCAGTAGAGGATTTTTCTATGGAACCCGTCCGAAGAAAACTTATCGAAGTTGCCCTGCCTCTGCCCGAGATCAACGACGCTTCGGCCTATGACATGATGCCGGGGATTGGCCCACATCCCAAAGGGATACACGTCTGGTGGGGTCGAAAAGCGTTGCCTGCTTGTCGGGCGGTGCTATTCGCTTCAGTGGTGGACGATCCGTCGAGCCACCCCGATAAGTTCCCCACCGAGGAGGCTCAGGAGCGAGAGCGGGAACGGCTCTTTGGAATCATTCGAAAGCTGATGCAGAAGCAGCTCCACAAGCACCCCGAAGTCTATGCCGAGGCGCGGGAGGAGATGCTGAAGCACTGCGACGGTAAACTTCCGCCGGTGCTGGACCCCTTCGCCGGCGGAGGCTCAATTCCGCTGGAAGCGGCACGCCTCGGGATGGAGGCGTATGCGGGCGACCTGAACCCTGTAGCGGTGCTTCTCAACAGGTGCTACCTGGAACTGGTACCGCGCTGGACAGAGCGGCCACCGGTTAATCCCCGGGATCGAAAGAAAATCGGCGGCAAGCAGTGCTTGCAGGGATCTGCCGCTCTCGCCGCCGATGTCCGCTACTACGGTCGGCTCATCCTTGAACGGGCGCGAAAGAAGATCGGCCATCTCTATCCACCCGTGAAGGTCACGGAAGAGATGACCATCGAACACCCGCATCTGAAGCCTTACAAAAACAAGGAGCTTCCAGTTATCGCCTGGATCTGGGCGCGGACGGTGCCGAGCCCTAACCCGGCTGCCCGCGGGGCGCACGTTCCGCTCATGAGCACCTTCTGGCTTTCGAGCAAGAAGGGGAGCGA
>CAZWJX010000040.1:0-2715 GCA_964634695.1 uncultured Syntrophobacterales bacterium
CGATATTTTTTGCCAGACCGTTTTTCACAAAATAAACGTAAAACTGCTCTCCCGAGTCTCTTCCTTCAACGTCAAGAGACTTAATCCATTCTCTCACTGTCTTTAAAATGTAGGGATCTGATGAAACTATCAGTAGAGAACTCACTCTTTCAAGTGGCAGAACTACCAGATTGCGAGAAATCATCTCCTTGTAGGCCGGGTTGATTTTCTGAACGACCTTCTCGAAAGAATCGGCAACTTCCTTTGGGCTCAAATGCTGAAGTTGAATAACCTCAACCCCCATGTCTTTTAATATATTGGTGTCCATTGTGTGGAGAATATCCACGATGGTTTTGATGTTGTCCATGGCATCTACAAAAATGAGAGTGTTGGTTATAGGATCGGCAATAAGTGGGCGGTTAGGTGAGAGCAAAGATCGAATGACGTTTTGCACCTTATCGGCGGTCAGATACTGCAATCGATAGACGCACAGACCCGGCTGAGGACCGGCTTCTGTCTTTATATCCTCAGGCTTTAAGAGCCTTGCCCTTGCTCCCGTGGTCCGATTGAAGGGCTGAATGTAATACATACCGTTTCTTTCCACCACGTCTATGCCGTGTGCCCAGTAGACTTCGGTTATGAATCTGAGCAGTTCTTCCTTAGAGTATGTACCTTCCAGATAGAAACTTATCGGAACCTTTAACGTAGGATCTAGAACATAGTTTAACCCCAGATGCTGAGCAAACAATTGCTGAGTGATCTCGGCTATATCTGCTTTGTCGAAATTCAAAACCACATGTTGTTTTTCTTTATCCTTGAGGGAAACCTTCACGGGCTTAGCCGGGGCTCCCTTCGGTGCGACAACGCCATACCTTTGTTTTGGTTTCTGTTCGGGAAATTTAAGAGGTTCTTTATCCTGCTGAATTTCAGCCTCTGGCTCATGTTTATCCTGAGGTTTTTCAGGCTGGGCCTTCTGGGATGTTACATCTTGAGGCTGCGGTTGAGAAACAGGAGATTGTGAAGGCAAAGGTTTTTGAGTCATAGTCTGTCTGAGTTGCTCCGGAATTAAAGGTGATGTTTCACTGTGCTTTTTACCTAATGATGAACATCCGCTGAGAAGTGCAACAAGAATCAAAATCATCAGATAAGTTTTAGATATAAAAACTGTCTTTTTCAGTTCCATACGCCTATCCTTTTTTCTGCATGAGAACGGTTAGTGTAAGGTTAACTACTAAATCTATCGAGCTTTCCTTGCCCCCTCTAGGAGAATACCGTATGTTAAATTCACCAATTCTTACCGAACTTGAATAATTATCCAGCCAACTGAGAAATTGGGACAGACCGTAAATATTTGTGTCAAGAGACAACGAATATTGCACTTCCTGATATAGCCCCAGTTCTTTGGTGGATGTTATTTGATAGCTTTTTATGACCACGTCTTTTTTGTCACCGGTAGAGAGAGCTTCTTCGATTTTTGTAGCAAACTGATAGGGATCGTTACTGGGGAACAGCTTTTCCTTTATAATGAGGAGCTCTTGCTGGCTTCTGGCAAGTCTCTGCTTTATTTGCTCCGCTTCAGAGAGTTTCTTCCGGTATTTTTCAGCTACTTGCCGTTCCTGCGCAATCTGCTCCTGGAGTAATCTCACTTTCCCTATTATTGGTGACAACAAAGCAACATGGATTATAACAACGACCACAATAAGACCCGCAATGATAAGAACTTCCCTTTGATTCCGTTTCCAGAATCTCGGATTTCTGATAAGTGCAATGCTGGCCTTAAGTTTTTCCTGCCAATCTGATAGATACTTCATTTTTGCAATGCCTGTTTAAATTCATTCCAATCTACGGTTATCTCTATGTTGAAAAATTCCTTATCGGTACCAGCATCTTTTCTGACCGGTGAAATAAACTTAACGTCTTTGAAACCGGCTATCTTCGAAAGCTCCCCCATGTAATGTACTGCCGATTTGCTGTCACCTCGAAGTATTATTTTGTTGCCTTGAGTTAGAATAAAATTGTTGACCCACGTATCCTTTGGGGTTGTTTTCGATAAAATCTCGATCAGCCTTCTGAGAGGCATCGTTTGCGCCGTCAATGATTCCAGCGTCTTTTTATCCTGTTCCATTTGCTCAACAATCTTCATTTGCTGTTCAATTGGTTTCCACTGTTCTTCTAGTGCCAATCTTTCTTTTTTTATTCTGGCAAGTTTGCTACTGAGATGTTTGCTTTCAAAAACCATATATCCTGCAAACAAAGCATAACAGGCAAAAATTATAAGTACGATGTAGGCCCATCTGGGGATCTTCGGGAGATTAATCCTTACAGAGTGATCAAAGCCGATAAGGACCGAATCATCAAGCATTCTGGAAATTCCATTCCGGATCATGTCTTCCAATTGAAAGGGTAAAAACACCGGGCTGGATTGAGCATTGTCGGGCTTTTCTTCTAAACTACCCCTCGCTCTGTTAGTGTCAGTATCTTTTACGGAATCTTTTATATCAGGGGGGTCGATTCCAAGAGATTTCAGATCTTCTGTCCGAAGCGATTCGTCGTAAAGTATAAATTGGCTGGCCTGAAGCTTATATCTGAGCATCTTCCACACAAAACTTTTGTGAGGATCGGCTATAACCGATTCTGTAACCATGCCGTCTGGAATCACATGAAGAGCGTGAATCTGACCATTACCAACGGGAAAAATTCCCCATAGAGTTTCGATCCCGTCCATAGAAAAAGCTT
>CAZWJX010000040.1:2725-5288 GCA_964634695.1 uncultured Syntrophobacterales bacterium
AAAGCTTCACGGGAAAGGATGGCTCCAAGACCTTCAGCCAGAACCATTGCATCGGGTATTATCAAAACATCATCGAATGCTTCCTTTATTTTATCCTGTGCAAAGCTATCCCATGTTGAATGTTTAGCCCAGTAAAGAGAAGCAATAACCGAAGAGGCCGTTCCGATTATGTCGCCTGTAAGCACAGAACAACCGTTTTTGAAAAATACATGTTCGGCCATATCATAGGTGAGAACCTGCCTTATGTTTTCTTCCAGATGTCCTGGATACGTTCCTCTGCTGAAGAAATAATCAGAGCGGGGAAGAATAACGAGAAGAAGACCTTTTCGGGTAAAAGGCGAGTTGAAAGCAATCCTTGTAACAACTTCAAAGGCATTTTCGTAATAACCATCGGGGATAGTTTCAATAGATGCTATTTCCCATTTTCTCCTTTTCCTTTCGGCCCTGACCACGATAGTCTTGGCCCCTATCGGATATATGGCGGTTATATGCTTAACGATTTTCCACTGGTTTAGCATCTCTAGAGTAATTCCTTAACGTATTGAATTGCGAAATAGGGGTTCTGCCCCGGGTTATATTTAACAACAGAGTAAAGGACCACCTTGCGATTGCCTCCACAGTCCGCCCCGGATACTACCCTGTAAAGCCCGCCAGGTTTCCATATCACGTTTCCGGTATTTTCAGTCTGATCACTTTCCATTTTCGCTTCGAGGCTCTTTTTGCTACCATAGACTGTAAACAAAGAAAAGAAAGAACTTTTTCCGGGCAAAAAAGCGCTATCTCTCTCAGCTTTTCCCCAGAACATGTTCCAGCTAACACCCGGCACAAGAAGGAGTAGTTCTATTGATGGTAACGGTCCATTGTAAGGTAAATAGCCGATGCCGGCCTTTTCGTAAAATTCTTTTTCAGCCCCTTGATCCCGGACATAATCATCTGGATCGATAAAGTCCAGAATTCTGTCGGCCAGGCGGGATGCCGAAATAGAGTAGAGTTCTTCTACCTGAAGAATCTCCCGCAAAACTTTTGCAAGTTCTTCCGACGACGTTACGTTGATGTTGATCTTTTCCAGTTCGTCTTCAGCTCTTACATATACCGTGCACCGCCCGTAATTCAAAGTGTGAACAGCCTGATCAGGCTTCCACGAAATCTTGTTTCTGTCTTCGTAAATCGTTTCAAGACCGGCAGGTGGTATGCGAGCAATAGTCTCATAGATACCGCCCAGGGCCGCATAAAAACCGATTGTTCTCAAAGAGGACGAGGTGCTGTCAGAAAACCTGTAACGGAAAAGTAGAGCAGCGTTCATTGCCAGCCATAGAACCAGCGCAGTTCCCCACAAACAGGCAATAATGATTACACCTTTTCTATTTATTGGGAACATCTGACTGCCCCTGAGTTCCTGTAGCGATAGCCTTTACATCAAAGAGGTTCAGATATACACTCCTTGTGAGCACTTTGTCATCATCCTGAAGTCTAAACTCCAGCTTGACTTTGTCCGGAAAAGTTCCCGGTTTTTCCCAGAAGTTTACTCCGGCTGTTGCGCCCTTTTCGAAATATGTTATGGAAAAACCCGAGACGCCGTTTACGGCAACCACATTTCCTCCTTTGTTATCTAGAAACTCATCTACAACAGTTGAGTTTGCGGATGATTTTCCGGGCATCACTATCTCCCGATAAGTAAGCGCACTGGTGTTTTTATCAAAGGCGTAATGGACTATGACAGGACAATTTCTTGATGACCCTATGGGAGAAAGATTGGTTGCAAAAAACAGTTCGTTTTCTTTTCCGATGAAAATGGGAGCCATCCCATTTCGGTACGGCACGGGAGACCGATTTATGAAGACAAGTTGTTTGGTCAAAAGCTCAATCAGATCATATAAGTTCGAATCTGCCGGTTTTCTGGCCTTTTCCCAGGCTCTAACCGATAATGACAGAGCTGTAGCCACTATACCCATGACCATTGCACCGACGCTGATCGCAATGATGACTTCCATGAGAGTGAAGGCTTTACTGCATCCCGGTCGTATCACTGATGATGACGCTTGTGACAAGAGATTCACCTCCGTAACGTAAAGTGACCCGATACAGCTTAACAGAGACGGATGGATCCTCTACCGGTTTTGATTCCACCGTGACAGATGGTTTGTCCGGGAAGTCGTCCAGTATCAGAGAAGAGTTCAGAGCCTTCTTGGGATCCCGGATGATTTCCTGAGCCGCCGCATCCAGTACAGGCACGGCATTTCTTAGCTTTTGCGAGTATTCTGAATTCCTCATGGATACACCTATGAGCGCCATAGTACTTCCCACCAGTATCGTTGCTATAAAGAGAGCAACAAGAACTTCAATGAGTGTGAACCCTGCGATTGTCCGGTTCTGGGGAGTTTCTCCCCTAGCCATTGACTTCATACCAGTGTATAGATCCGGTTATTGGGTTGAAATTGATGTAAAATTTTCTCGATTCGTCAAATACGATTTCCAGTCTGGAAGCCGAAGACGAGCCGTCGGGAAACAGGTTGAAAAAATATCCTTCATCACCTTCCGTAAGTCCTTGACCGTAAATATCAAC
>CAZWJX010000040.1:5298-18024 GCA_964634695.1 uncultured Syntrophobacterales bacterium
AATATCAACGTTTTTTGGAATATCTAACACCGACGATCCAGAGATTATCCGACGACTTTTACTGTCGATCCAGACAGTTATTGCCTGTCCTGATGACATGGATCTGAATCGAGCTCGCTCCAGCACAGTTTGAACTGCTACAACAAATCCTCGTTCCTGCATCTGACGGCTTCCAACAACCACTTTAGGGGCAAGCATAGCAATAGCTAGCGATACTATGAGGAGGACAACTAAAAGTTCCACAAAGGTAAAACCGGATGAACGATTGTCGGTGTATGACGGCTCACTCATGAAGCCGTTACTTGTTTCAACTGAAGAGAACTGACTCATGGTTACTCTTCCACCCACCATCGAAGGCTAACCATTTAGAATCTAATATCACTGATGCCGATGATGGCGGAAAACATACTCAGAACCATTGCTCCGATAATTAACCCCGTTCCAATAATGACCAGGGGTTCCAGGAGCGTCATCAAGCGGCGAAGAATCTTTTCCGTTTCCTGCTCAAAGTAAGACCCGAGAGCAAGCAATGTCTCGCCCATTTCGCCTTTCTCTTCTCCCACTCGAAGCATCGGTGCAATTCGGGCCGGAAAAATTTCCTTGGAGGCAAAGACGCTACTTACTGACTTACCGGACTTTACATTTTCGTAAAGAGGGGCAAGTTCGGCCTTTATAAGCGTATTACCCACAACATTTCGTGCAAGAGCTATTGCCCTGAGAAGTGGAACTCCCGCTCTAACCATTGTGCCGAGAGCCAGGAAAAATCTGGAAAGATCTGAGTAAAGCGAAATATGTTTAAGTAAGGGTAGCTTCATAAGTAATCTGTCCAGCAGTTTTTTGCCCTCTGGGCTCAGATGGATTCTCCTAATTCCCAAAAAACCCGAAAGTAAGATCACAGGAATCAGCCATCCGTAATGTTCCAGGAAAGCTCCGGCCTCGAGTAATAATCTGGTCACAAAGGGTATGTTTTGCTGGAGATCTTCAAATATCTTAGCGAACTTTGGAATAACGTATATTAGAAGAACCGACACAGAAAGCAGGCTCATCCCCAGAAGCAGTAACGGATAAATTGATGCCGATATGAGGTTTTGTTTGAATGCCCTTCTGCGTTCAAGATATTCACTCAGTCGGCGAAGAACAGCTTCCAGAGCTCCACTTGCCTCGCCAGCTCTTACCATATGACCCACCAGTGCGCCAAACACGTCCTCATTATGTTCAATGGCATCGGAAAGAGACTTTCCTTCCTGAACGCTCCGGGCAATGTCTCCCAGAATGGTTTTGAAAGCCGCATTGCTCTCCTGACTTACCAGTAACGTTAGAGCCCTATCCACAGGCAGACCGGCGGAGAGAAGGTCTGCCAGGTCTCTGCAGAATGAAATTATGGCTTCATCAGGGATTCTTCGACTCGTTTTACCCTTGCTTACCGGTTCAATTTTTACCGGATAGAGTCTGCTAGCCCGTAATTTCCTTGCAGCTTCTTCCGGAGTTGTAGCTTCAATGACCCCTTTTGCGGTTTCGCCTGATGGTCTAAGAGCTCGATAAGCGAAAAATCCCATAATTCCCCTTTAAAATAAGCTGGTAACTCTAAGAACCTCTGATATCGTTGTGATACCGCTGAGGACTTTATGACACCCGTGGGAAACAAGAGGAAGGTAACCGTGCTTTCGAGCAAGTTTTGCAAGCTGATTTGCATCATGCCCGGCAACTATGGCAGAACGAATATCGTCCTTTACAGGAAAAAGCTCAAAGATACCTTCTCTTCCCCTAAAACCGGTAAATCCGCATTTTTTGCATCCAACATGGCGCCATAACGTAACTTCCGATGGTAATTTATCCACCCAGCGTTCAAGAGCTTTGAGATCTTCTTCGCTCGCTTTGTAAGGCTGTTTGCATGAAGGGCAGAGTACTCTTACAAGCCTCTGAGCCATCACAGCCAGCAGGGAATCTGCAATAAGGAAAGATTCGATGCCAAGGTCCCGCAGCCTTGTAATGGCTCCCGGAGCGTCGTTTGTGTGAAGCGTTGAAAAAACCAGATGACCCGTTAGAGCCGATTCAATGGCAATGTCTGCCGTTTCATGATCCCTTATCTCACCGATTAGCAGCACATCCGGGTCCTGTCTCACAAGAGATCTCAAGGCATTGGCAAAGGTAAGGTTGATCTGGGGCTTGACCTGAATCTGGTTTATACCGTCAATTTGATATTCCACCGGGTCTTCCACGGTGATGATTTTCTTCGTTGATTTATTAAGGCGCCTCAGGACTGCATAAAGAGTGGTTGTTTTTCCAGATCCCGTTGGCCCCGTGACGAGTATCAAACCGAAAGGACGTTCTATAAGTTCCAGCACCACATCAAGCTGTTCCTTTGACATGCCGAGGCGTTCGAGATCGTATTCTACAGACTCCTGAGAGAGTAAACGAAGGACTACACTTTCTCCGTAAATAGTAGGAGCTGTAGAAACACGTATGTCCACATCACGGTGACCAAATCTGAGTTTTATGCGGCCATCCTGTGGGAGTCTTCTCTCGGCAATGTCCATGTTTGCCATTAACTTTAGCCGGCTAATTATGGCCGGTTGCATATTCTTTGGAGGGGAATCAAGCTCGTAAAGAACACCGTCAATACGGCATCTTACTTTGAAAGCTTTCTCTGTAGGTTCAAAGTGAATATCCGAAGCCCGCATGTCCAGAGCTCTGGTGATAAGGACATTTACGAGCCTTACCACGGGAGCTTCCTGAGCCATCGCGTGAAGACGTTCAAGATCGTCTTCGTAGTGCTGAAAGGCTTCCGTGGTCAGCGGTTCCCCGGCATTTTTCTCTTCTTCCGCATCGGTTCCGTAAAATCTATCAATCGCTGTTCTTATCTCGTCACGGTGTCCCAGAAAGTAGCTAACCGGAACATCGGTAAAGTATCTTTCCAGAACCTCGACCGGGCTGAGGTCCCACGGATCGTTCAGCACAATTGCAATACTGGATTCATCATTGGATAGAGGTATTAAAGAATGACGTCGAAGGAAATCAATAGAAATGCCGTCAAACAACACCGGACGAACCGGGTATTCGCTACTTTTCAAGACTTTTAATCCGTAAACTTCTGAAAGGACATTCAAAATGGCGTCTTCATCCCTGATACCGATTTCATCTAGAACATCCATAAGAGGCATATTGGAGCGGTAAAGGCGATCGTAGAGCATTTCCACCATCTCATTTGACAGCTGGAACCTCTGAGCCAGTGATTCTACCAAGATTGAATTCCTGTCCGGCATCTAGCCAAGCTCCTGTTTTGCTGAAAGTTCTTCAAATACAAGCATTGGTAAGGAATCAGGGTCTGGTAGACCAACTGATTCTAAAAGTTTGTAAGACGAACTGTCGATAATTTGCCATGCCTTCAAGATGTTGAAAGAGGGGTGAAACACCACAGATAGTCTGAACTTGGACGGGATCACAGGTGTTTCACCGGCTGTTATGCTTCTAAAACGATCGCTTATAAACGACGCCGCATCAAGCAGAACCTTTCTATTGTCTCGCCGATTAATATAATCCTGAAGAGCTGACCAGAGATCCACCATTTCACTGGCGATTGAACTGCTCAGGTCGTAAAAACGATCATCATTCATGCCTTCAAATATGTTCGAAACTTCCAGAATATTTATGACCTCAGGCGACCAGTCGAAACCGCCTCGTTCCTCCCTTGTTCGAACCGGATCGATGAGTTCTTCCATGGCGTCACGGGAAATACAAAGCAGGATGGGAAGGTCGTTGCCTACAGTTCGGACGGTTTCTTGTTCTATACTGCATCTGCGAATATTGTATGGTAGTTTTGCAAAATATGTTCGCAGCCACCGGACTACTCTTGTTTTCGTTAGATAACCAAAATAGCTTCTGCGAGGAAGCTCTTCGGTAACCACCCGGACGGATTCTTCAACTTCTTCGAAATCATCCTCCGTTTCAAGTCCTAAAGCCGTTTTAAACTGATCCTCCAGGTCTCTTACCGCGAAGAGATCGTTATCCACTTCAATGTCTCTTTCGTCTAACTCTCGAGCCAGCTCCAGAAAAATAGCCGACTCAACAATGATCTCCCACAACGGATCGGGGGATGTTTCCGGAGTCTTAAGCATCGATCTAAGATACGGACGACTTTCTGCCCATTCATCCTCTGCTCTGGTAAGGGACATTGTTTCCAGAAGGTGTTTTTCTCCGTGAATTTTTGCGAAATCTTGGAAGCCCTTGTAGATATTTTGCAGCATAGTGGTTCTATCCTGATCAAGAGCCAGTCGGCATGTGGCTATCACACCTCTATCCCACGGAGGACAATAGGGTTCCCGAATGAATCCTAAAACGTGCACAGAGGGCAGGGTTAGCGCAAAGAATCTATAATAAGAGTCTGGCAAGCGGGAATAGGGAAACAGGAAAACCTGATCTAATAAGGTTCTTTCCTTCATAGCTCACCTCGTAACTTTTGAATTAAGCATCGTAAGCCTTCTCTGTCATCTGATTTCGTCCCAGAAGATCCAATGAGGAAGTTCTAATCCTTCATGATTCATTTTTTCTATGAACTGACGAACGGCTTGTTTGCCCAGCTCTCCGAGGTCTTCGGAAAATTCATTCACAAAAGCTTCAATGTGACGATCAATGATTTCCCGGCTCATCTCAGTAGCATGCTCGAAAATGAAAGGTTCCACTTCTTCCCTATGACTTCTCGCATATCTAATGCTCTGACGAATACCTTCATTTATAAGTTGACCATGGCCTTTCTTTACGAGATCTCTTTTAATTACAATCATTCCCAGAGGAAGGGGGACGGAAAAAGTTTCTTCCCACAGGGCACCAAGGTCTAATAGCTTTACGAGACCGTAGGATTTGTATACCCATCTTCCTTCATGGATTACGACCCCTGCCTCTACCGTTCCTTTGGCCACGGCCGGCATAATGTCGCTGAATATCATCTCTACTCTGGGGCCTTCATGGAGATTGAGTATATCGAGGAGCCGAGCAGCAGTTGTTCCTTTACCGGGTATGGCTACCGTCGCATGACGAAACTCCTCCGGCGACATTGGTTTTCTTGAAACCACGACGGGTCCATCAGTTATGGTGATGGCTCCGCCAGATGTAAGTATCGCATAATCGTCAATTATGGAAAGATAGGAACCGGCAGAGATCTTGGTGACGTCCAGCGCCTTTTTGATAGCCATACGATTCAATTCTTCCACATCGCAAATTACGCAGTCGAGCTCAAAAGGCATAGGCAAGATTTTTTTATTGACGAATCCACAGAATATAAATGTGTCATTTGGACAGGGTGAAAAACCAAGTTTGATGACATCCATCTCTTTCAACCTCTATTCTCAAGATCAGTTTATTACTTTTTGATGTTCTCACGGATCCGGACATTGTGCAAGAGTATCCATCATCCGATTTCTTTAAAGACTTTTATAGCACAGGCGCACACATTGAAAATCGCTTTTTCAATCTCCCATTTAGTTCGATCTCTTTCTCCGGCGATGTTACTTATGCCTCGAAGAGCAATAAAGGGTATTCCCATCCTGAAAGAAGCCAGAGCAATTGCTGAGATTTCCATTTCTTCTATTACAGCTCCATAAATTTGCCGCCTGAGAGATGCAATGGAAGGTGATCCACTGGCCATTCCCACAGAGCAGCTTGACCCATACCAGATGTTGAAGGTTTTGTTGTACGACGATAATTGTTCGCCTGAATCTTGAAACGTATCCGGCCCCAGCAAGTCTTCCGAACTATGAGAGCCTGGAGGTAAAAGATTACAGAGACGCCGAAATATGAACGAATCTTGAAGCGACAACTTGCCCTCAAGAGATGCTTCATCGGAATTAAGCGGAGGGATTCCAATGGCTTCGTAGGATCGGAAACAGTCCGGTTTTTCCCATACTCCTTCATCGCCCATGATGCAATCTGTCACGATCACAACGTCACCGGGGAGAACAGGAGGAGAATAATATGTTCCGGCGATGCCGACGTTCATGATAAAAAGAGGTTTTTCCGAAATTTCCGCAAGAGCCCCAACAGTAAAAGCCGCGTTAGCCTTTCCAATGCCGGTTGTTGCTACAAGGTAAACGTTTCTTCTGGAATCCGTTATTTCCCATAGATACTGATCGTAGAAAGATCTTGCAATGGATGCGGACTTAAGCTTTGTTATCGGTTCCAGCTCTTTTTTCGTGCTTGCCAGTAACCACACCAATGGTTTTATCTTGCCATTCATGCTGCCAGCCATTTAAAAACTATTCGAACATAAGTTTATCACCATAGCACAGGGGACGAGGAGAAAAGACGTGAAGGTAATAGTAGCTAAAACTGCTGGGTTTTGCAACGGAGTCCGGTACGCTCTTGATGTAACGCTTGATGCAGTGAAACGCCGTAAACCTGATGAAACAATCTGTACTTATGGGCCTCTGATTCATAATCGTCAGGTCCTTGACATGCTCAGGGAAAAGGGCGTGCAGGAAGTTAATTCGCCCGAAGAATGTGCAGGAAAGACGGTAATCATAAGAGCCCATGGGATTCCACCAGATCTCAGACACCGGATATACGAAGCCGGAGCTAAAGTTATCAACGCGACGTGCAAACGAGTGGCCCAGGTTCAAGCAGTAATTCGCCAGCACGCCCGCAAGGGCTACCACACGGTCATTGTGGGTGATGCCGACCATGCGGAGGTTATAGGACTTTTGGGTTATGCAGAAGGGAAGGGTATAGCCATCCAGCATCCGGATGACATAGACAAACTTCCGGATGATTGGGATAAAGTCCTTCTTGTGGCTCAGACGACTCAGAATGAAGAAACTTTCGAGCAGGTTGTGCGCGCTTTCAAACGTAAGTATCCTCATGGCGTAGTAAAGAAAACAATCTGTGGAGCAACGCATGAACGGCAGGAAGAGGTCCGACAGCTAGCTAGAAAAGTGGATGCCATGATTATAGTCGGAGGCTATCATAGCGGTAACACCGTTCGTCTTGCTCAGGTTGCCGCCATGGAAGGAGTTCCTACTTACCACGTAGAAACAGAAAAAGATCTCAACCCTCAGGAGATGTCACGTTACAGAGTGGTGGGCGTATCGGCCGGAGCTTCTACGCCTCAGTGGATGATCGAAAATGTAGTTCGGTTCCTTGAGGGGATATCCCATCAACGTATAGCTTCCATAAAGGAGCGAATTCGTGAGATAGCAAGAGTTCTGGTCTATTCTCAGGGTATATCATTTATAACCGGCTTCTTTTCGGTTTTTGCCATGGGACTTTTTCTGGGAATGCGTCCTGGCTTGCTGATTGCCTCTATTGCCGGCCTGCTCTGTTTTACCGTTCAGGTGCTATATCGTTATCTGTCCTATAGCGGTGTGCTTTTTAACGATCCGGAATGGACAAGTTTTTTAGTAAGACACAGAAAACACCTCATAGGGGTTGCTGTTGTTCTTTCCGTAGTGTTTTCCGGAGGGGTATGGAGTGATCCATGGGCCATACCCGGGTTTGTTATAGCTGTAGCTCTGGGCAGTGGTTTACTTATATGGGAAGAAGATCTTATCCGTATTCCCGGTCTTGAATACATTACCAGAGCTCTTGTATGGACGGCCTTAACTGTTCTGATGCCATTTGGTAAGGCTCTGGTTAAATATCCTCTGGAACTTATTATTGTGTCTTTCCTGGCCTTTGTCGCCTTCTTTATGAAACATCTGATCCAGGATCTTCTGGAAACCCGTCGTGATCGCCTGATCGGGCGGAGAACTCTTGTGGATATCTGGGGGCTTGAAAAAACCAGGAGATATTTATTTGCCGGTATGTTCGGAATTGCTATCTTGCTTTTTTTGGGGCCTGCTGTGGGTTTGCTAACCAGAGCGGCCTACTTGTTTCTCGTATCTCTCGCAGGATTTGCCTTTTGCTTAAAGCGTTTCGTAGGAGATCGAATGCAGGGCGACTTTATTATCAACTCACTGATCATGGATGGAGGCATTATATTACCGGGTATTATCGGATTTGTTATTATTTAAGATTGAGCCTGTTCGAAAATTGCGTAACTGTGTACTTTTGTGTCATTGCGAGCTGGAGCGAGGCGAAGGCGAAGAAGTCTCGCCAGTGTGTCATTGCGAGGAGCGAAGCGACGAAGCAATCTCGTCATTGTCTTTTTATGAGATTGCCACGCGCCCTTCGGGCGCTCGCAATGACGCACATATTCGTCATTGCGAGCCGGAGCGAAGCGAAGGCGAAGCAATCACCACGGCCTCCTTACGGCGGCCTCGCAATGACTTTCCTTTACCAGTCTAAGCTGTACATGAAATTACACCTGTTGTCATCCATTAAGTCAGTTTTTTCGAACAGGTTATTATTGAGATTTGTCAGGGCGAAATGGTCGTAAAGACAGTTCCTGTAAGTGTAGTTATTACCACTTTCAACCGCGCTCGTTTCGTCCGGGATGCCGTTCAGTCTGTACTGTTCCAGCGAATGGTTAAGCCTGTTGAAGTGATAGTTGTGGATGACGGATCTACCGACAATACCTTCGAAGTGTTGAGCCCCTTTATGCCTTCCTTACGTTACATTTATCAGCCCAACAAAGGAGTAAGCGCCGCAAGAAACCGCGGGATTGAGCTTTCTTCAGGAGAATGGATCGCCTTTCTCGATTCTGACGATTTCTGGCTTCCCAATAAGCTCGCTATACACTGGCAGTTTTGCCTTGAGAATCCACATATTTTAATTTCGCAGACTGACGAAATATGGATCAGGCTCGGCGTAAGGCTCAACCCGAAAAAATATCACGAGAAGCCGGAGGGGTATTGTTTTGAAAAACTCCTGGAAAGGTGCCTTATCAGTCCGTCAGCCGTTATGATTCATAGATCGGTTTTTGACAGAGTCGGGTTTTTTGATGAACGCCTTCCGGCTTGCGAAGACTATGATATGTGGCTGCGCATCGGTTACTGGTCACCGATTGGGCTCATAGAAAAAAAGCTGGTCGTAAAACGCGGAGGCCATGATGATCAACTCTCGCATACGATAAAAGCTCTGGATCGTTTCCGTATATTCGCAATGGTAAAATTGCTTTGCAAGAACCATCTTTCTGATACCCAGAAGGAACTTGTGCTCACAGAAATTTCAAAAAAATGCAGGATTTATGCATCTGGGGCTCTTAAACGTGGAAAAATGCGAGAGTACAGATTTTTCCTTGAACTTCCAGATATGATAAAGAAAGGCTCTATAAGAAGCGAGGAAGAACTTCTGGAATTTCTAAATTGAACCTTCTCTGAAGCACTAACCTCCCTTCGTCATTGCGAGCCTGCCGGGGGCAGGCGTGGCAATCTCTTACTAGTGCTAAAGGTATTTGCAACATATAAAAAATTGTAGTCTGAAAAGCGTGGTCAAAACTAATGATCTCTATAACTTATTCAAAGCTTTAGCGAACTTGGACTAAAACCGGACGGAAAGTTTATCCGCCAGTTGCCAGTTTTAGGATAAAAGCAGCTGTCGGTTATTCGATGGCGGTTCTGTAGCTTTCGCCACGCTTGCGGAAAAAAATCTTTATAGGTGTATTGTTTAATTGAAATCTTTCTCGCAGTTGATTGGTTAGGTAGCGTTCATAGGAGAAGTGGATTTCTTCGGGAAGATTACAGAATATTACAAAAGTAGGGGGTGCTACGACGGGCTGAGTGATATAGTAGAATTTAACAAGTCTTCCAGACGAAGCTGGTGGCTGGTGTTTCTCAACAATCTCCGCAAGCGCCCTGTTAAGCACACCGGTTCCTATACGGGTTGTATATTGACGATACACATTCTCTATTGCCGTGAAGAAGCGATTGATATTCTTCCCTGTTAAAGCCGAGCAGGGAATAATGGGGGCATAGGAAAGAAATTTAAATCTTTCCTTTGTTTCGGTAAGGATATTCTTTATTTCTTTCTGAGGCCTGTCTGATACAATGTCCCACTTGTTAATTCCTATGATACATCCTTTCCCGAGTTTATGGATGTAACCTCCAATATGAAGGTCCTGATCCGTTGGACCTTCCTGGGCATCTATCAGGAGAATTGCAATATCGCACAACTCGACACTTTCCAGTGCCTTGGAAACAAAAATCTTTTCGAGCCTCTCTTTAATTCGCCCTTTTCTCCTGACTCCAGCAGTATCAATGAAACAAAAGCGCCGTCCTCCACGGTCAAAGAGGACCTCCACCGGATCGCGGGTTGTCCCGGGTTGTGGGCTCACGTGAACTCTTGGAAATCCAAGAATCTTGTTCAACATAGTGGATTTCCCGACGTTTGGCCGTCCCACTATGGTAACTTTTATGATACCATCGTCGGAGCTTTCATCTGGCTTAGGTGATGGTGGAGGCAATGTATCTACTACGTCATCCAGGAGATCGTCGATTCCTGTACCGTGGAGTGCACTTATGGGATAAATACGGTCTGTACCCAGCGCATAAAAATCGGCCAGGAGTTCCTGCGATTTCTTTGGATTATCTATTTTGTTAACTGCCACGAAAAAGGGTTTTCCTGACTTTCGGAGAAGGTCAACGATATATTTATCTTCCTCCTGCAATCCCGCTTTTCCATCGGTGACTAGAATGATAACAGCAGCTTCGTCAATCGCAAACATAACCTGGTTGGTTATGGTTTCTGTAGGGGACGAATCGTAAAGTGTCGAAAGTCCTGCCGTATCAACAACTGAAAATTTCGTTTTTCTCCACTGTACTTCCCCATACAGTCTGTCAACGGTTATTCCCGGTCTGTCATCAACAACGGCTTTTTTCTTGCCGATCAACCTGTTGAAAAGAGTGGATTTTCCTACGTTAGGGCGCCCAACTATAGCAACTGTCAAAGTAGTCATGCCGCTATGACTGTCCTCCACTTAATGGCTCATAGATGCGAGAAATTCAGCATTGCTTTTTGTCCCGGCCATTTTATCAAGCAAAAATTCCATAGCATCTATTGGGTTGAGCGGGGACAGAAGTTTTCTCAGTATCCAGATCCTGTTGAGATCTTGAGGTGGCAGCAGTAATTCCTCTTTTCGGGTACCTGACTTATTGATATCGATTGCAGGGAAGATACGACGATCGGCAAGCCTTCTGTCGAGAACTATTTCCATATTACCGGTGCCCTTGAATTCCTCAAATATAACTTCGTCCATCCTGCTACCCGTATCTATGAGAGCTGTAGCCACAATGGTTAAGCTCCCACCCTCCTCAATGTTGCGAGCTGCACCGAAAAACCTTTTTGGTCGGTGCAGAGCGTTGGAATCCAGACCACCAGACAGTATCTTTCCGCTGGGGGGGACGACCGTATTATAGGCTCTTGCAAGCCTTGTAATACTGTCGAGAAGAATCACCACGTCCCGTTTGTGCTCAACGAGCCGCTTCGCCTTTTCGATGACCATTTCTGCTACCTGAACATGGCGCTGGGCAGGCTCATCAAAGGTTGAACTTACTACCTCGGCTCTAACATTACGCTCCATATCGGTCACTTCCTCAGGACGTTCATCTATGAGTAGAACTATTAGATAAGCCTCTGGATGGTTCTTAGCGATGGCGTTTGCAATGTTCTGGAGAAGCATTGTCTTTCCTGTCCGGGGTGGTGCGACTATTAGACCTCTCTGACCAAATCCGATCGGAGTGAGCATGTCCATTACTCTGGTTGAAAAATTATCAGGCGTAGTTTCCAGCTTGATTTTCCTGTTCGGATAAATGGGGGTAAGATTGTCGAAAAGAATCTTGTCCTTCGCTACCTCCGGCGGTTCGTAATTGATGGATTCTACCTTGAGCAAAGCGAAGTAACGTTCATTATCTTTTGGTGGACGGACCTGGCCGAATACCGTATCACCTGTCCGCAGATTGAATCGCCTTATTTGAGATGGAGAAACGTAAATGTCATCAGGGCCCGGTAAGTAATTGTAGTCCTGAGTTCTGAGAAAGCCAAAGCCATCAGGAAGAATCTCAAGGACGCCGTCGCCATAAACGACCCCGTTTCTTTCTGCGTGGCTTTGAAGTATTGCAAATATGAGATCCTGCTTTCTCATAGAAGATGCACCTTCAATTCCGTATTCCTGAGCGAGTCTGATAAGAGATTGGATGTTTTTACGCTTGATCTCCGTCAGGTTAAGGATTCCGCCGGGTGCTTCACTAATGGCAACCTCTTGTTCATGATTCAATTCAATGTCTTTTTCATGCCTGGTAACAGCCATGACTTTTCTCCTTTTATTATGGGAATTTTCTTTGCGATACTATCGCTTACGTGTTGGTTTGATACAGGGAGGGTAAAGAAGCTGAAAGAGTTTAAAAACCAACGCGCGTCCAAAAACTTGGTTGTTCAGCGCCCGCATTGATTTTAGCCTGGCATTTTCTTAGCATCTCTTCTGCTTCCTGCACTTTTCTTATTTGTACTAATTCCGCCGGATAATTTGCTAAAGCGTATTCCAATCTTTTCTTTGCAGCGGTATACTTTGCGCGTTTATAGTAGAAAGTAGCTACTCGAAGTTCGTGCTCTGCCAGCAATTGCCTGCATTTCGATGCTTGATCGGCAGCTTTGATTGCATAAGGAGTTCCAGCATAAGTTTTTGACAGCCTTTCGAATACCGATAAAGCCTTGTTCAGTTGCTCATGATCTCTATCAACGTCCTCCCCCAATTTAAAATAACTCATTCCTAATTGGTAAAGAACATAGGGAACTGCTTCATGTCCTGGATGGAGTCGAGCAAATTGCTCATAAGCTACAGCAGCTTCAGCATACTTTTTGTCA
>CAZWJX010000041.1:0-5068 GCA_964634695.1 uncultured Syntrophobacterales bacterium
ACGAAGTGAAGCAATCACCACGCGCCCTTCGGGCGCTCGCAATGACAGGAAAAGAGACGTGGCCTTGCAATGACGGATTCGGTAGGGATTGCCACGCCTGCCTACGGCGGAGCTTACGGCCCGCTGTAAACTGGCAATGTCACAGAATCTACCTGTGGACATGCAGAAGGACTTTCATTACAATCCTTCAAGGATAGATATGGAGGGCGGCTCGTAATTGGGCACCCCTCATTGATAATCGGTGAACCACATAAAAAGAGGAATAATCGGACGATGCGAATTCTTCTTCACACCTGTTGTGGTCCCTGCACGATATTCCCTTTGAGAAGCCTTCGAGAGAAAGGGTTTGATGTGTTCGGCTTCTACTGCAATCCCAACATTCACCCTTATCAGGAATGGGAGCGACGGCTTGAGGCTCTTCAGGAAGTAGCTAAATCCGAAGGAATAGATAAACCTTTTCATGTGATTGTGAGAGAGGATTATCCCCTCGAGGAGTTCCTGAGAAACGTTGCCTTTCGGGAAGAGAATCGATGTCTGTACTGCTACACAATAAGGCTAGAAGCCACGGCAAAAACGGCAAAAAAGAGCGGCTTTGACGCTTTCACGACGACTCTTTTATACAGCAAACGGCAAAAACACGATATCATAAAGACCATTGCAGAAAGCGTTTCCAGAAAGTTCTCGATAGCATTTTATTACGAAGATTTTCGTAAGGGATGGAAAATCGGGCAGGAAGAGGCAATACGTCTGGGAATTTATCGCCAGCAGTACTGCGGGTGCATTTACAGCGAAAAAGAGCGCTTCTACAAAAAGAGACGGGGGACGGTATCTTCAAATGAACACCAATAAACGTTCTGTTGCTCGAGACTTTCAAAGAGATTCTTCACTCTGGAGAGATTCCTCCACCAGTCTTCACGGATTCAAATAAAAGCTAATGTGTTTACTGTGTCATTGCGAGGAGCGAAGCGACGAAGCAATCTCTCATTGTTTTTTCCGTGTCATTGCGAGCGAAGCGAAGCAATCTCATGATTGCTTTTTATGAGATTGCCACGGCCACTTTGTGGCCTCGCAATGACCAGTTAGGTAAAGATTGCCACAACCGCCTTGCGGCGGCCTCGCAATGACACCCCCTGTTTTCGTCATTGCGAGCCGGAGTGAAGCGAAGGCGAAGCAATCTCGTCATTGCGAACGAAGTGAAGCAATCACCACGCGCCCTTCGGGCGCTCGCAATGACAGGAAAAGAAACGTGGCCTCGCAATGACACCCCTGTTTTCGTCATTGCGAGCCGGAGCGAAGCGAAGGCGAAGCAATCTCGTCATTGCGAGCGAAGCGAATCAATCACCACGGCCACTTCGTAGCCTCGCAATGGCCTTTTTACCCGTCCAAGCCCCACATTAAATACACCTATTCTCATCCATCAAATCAGTTTTTTCGAACAGGCTCTTTCAACAGTTGATTCCAGATGCATGTTCCTGTATAAAGATTCTGGATTCCGGAGAGGTACCGAAGTGGCCGTAACGGGGTCGACTCGAAATCGACTTGTCCGGTGAAGAGCCGGGCACGTGGGTTCGAATCCCACCCTCTCCGCCATAGAAATAAAAGAGTTGCCTTTTTGCAAGGATTCCTTTAAAGAACGCATATCTTGCGGAGAGATGCCCGAGAGGCCGAAGGGGCACGACTGGAAATCGTGTGTCCCGCCAAAAACGGGACCGTGGGTTCGAATCCCACTCTCTCCGCCATATTTTTCTTGTGACTCTAGACTCTTACCAGGACTTTTGCGATGTCATACCTTGTTCTCGCAAGAAAATGGCGCCCCAGAACCTTTGAAGAAGTCATTGGACAGAAGCATGTAACTCGAGTCCTCCAGAATGCCATAAGATTAAACCGTGTGGCTCATGCTTATCTTTTCAGCGGTCCCAGAGGTGTTGGGAAAACTTCGGTTGCTCGAATTCTGGCTAAGGCGTTGAACTGTGAAAAGGGGCCCACGCCTGCTCCCTGTTGTGAATGCTCACTGTGCAGGGAAATTGCTGCGGGTAAGTCCGCAGATGTCCTGGAAATAGATGGCGCATCCCATCGGGGCATTGATAGCATTCGTTCTCTTCAGGAATCAATCGGTTATAAACCCATAAGAGGCCGGTTCAAAATCTACATCATAGACGAAGTTCACATGCTGACGGTGGAAGCATTCAACGCCCTCCTGAAAACACTGGAAGAACCGCCTCCCCATGTTCGCTTCATATTCGCCACCACCGAGGCACATCGAGTGCCTTCAACCGTTCTGAGCCGCTGTCAGCGTTTTGATTTTCGTCGCATCTCTACGGGAGAAATCAGTTCTCATCTGGAACGCATAATTGAGGCTGAACAGGTCCGAGTTGACCCATCGGTTCTTGATGCCATTGCCGTTGAAGCCGACGGTAGTCTGAGGGACGCTCAGACTCTTCTTGAGCAGGTAATTGCCTTTCACGGCGAAGATATAAGCGACGATGAGCTTCTCAAGCTTCTCGGTATGGTTGACAGAACAAGCCTTTTGAACGTCCTTACGGCGATAGCCAGCGGAAACAGAAAAACCTGCATAAAGCTTGCTCAGGAGATTTACGAAAGTGGTTGTGATGAAGTTAAGTTCCTCAACAGGCTACTCGATCTCGTCCATCGGCTTTTAATCATCAAAATGATGGATTTCGCTCCGGGTAATACTTCCGGAGACCGTCTTATGATGTCCGATCATGAAATGGCGGTTCTATCAGACCTTGCCCAGAAATTACCTGTTGAAACCATAGAAATATATTACCAGATCCTGCTGAGAGGTGTTGAACTGGCAAAGCGGTCATCTCAACCCCACTTCGTGCTGGAAATGATACTTCTCAGAATGGCTAACGCTCCACATGCGCTTCAGATGCCGGATCTGATAAAAACGGTAAAAAAAATTGCCGAGAGGAAAATCCCGGATTTTCCGGGCAAACAATTTTTATCTAAAGAACACGTAAATCTACGGGTTATCGAACCTGAACCTGAGATTGCCCCTGAGTTGGACCGGGGAAAATCTGCCATAACGTTAGATTCTATCCCGGCCAATTGGGAACAGTTTCTAAGCTGGCTTTCTTCGCACGATCCCGTCCTGCATGTGCAGGTATCAAAAAGTGCTGTAAGGCCGGGTGATAAGGCTAATGAGCTGATTCTTTCTGTGATGCCGATATACGGAGAGAGCCTGAGGAAGGGGCCGTCACACGACCGACTGATTGATTCTCTGGAAAATTTTTTTGGGATATCGAATATAATCCTGACCGTTGAAGAAGATGCTCAGCTTGCCCGAAATGACAGGGAAACTCAGAGACAGATAGATCCCAAGAAGATCGAAAGAGAAGTCATGAGCCATCCTCTGGTTAGAGAAATTCTTGAGCTGTTTAACGGATCTATTGTAGATGTGCGTATGAATGCTTATTCTGAAAGTTGCGATGTGTGTGATACCGACGACTCAGATTATGAAGACTAAAAGAGGTGCTGTATGATAAGAGGACTGGATCTCATTGGACCGCTCAAGGCCTTTCAGGAAAAGATGGAACAGGTTCAGGAATCACTGGAACGACAAACAGTTGAAGCTTCATCCGGTGGCGGGATGGTGACGGTTACCGTAAATGGCAAGCTGGAAGTAGTCGATATAAAAATAGATCCCCAACTTTTGCAGTTCGAAGATGTCAGAATGCTGGAAGATCTTATCATAGCCGCCGTAAACGATGCCTTGAGAAGGGCTCAGGAGTTGATGGCGCAGGAACTTTCAAAGCTAGCAGGAGGGCTGAGCCTACCGGGCTTAAAAATTCCCGGGTTTTTTAACAGTTAAATAAGACTCCGTTCCGGTTAAGTTTCTCAGGCCAATTAAGGAACAGGGTTGTTTTTTACGGCTAATTTTAACCCGAGTTTGTCACGACGTTTTGTAAGTTATTGAAGTCAGCGGATGCAGGTCAAAAATTCTAAACTATAATGCGGTGTAAAGACTTTAGCGAAATCACCAGTAAGAGATTGCCACGCGCCCTTCGGGCGCTCGCAACGACACAAAGAGTGTCATTGCGAGGAGCGAAGCGACGAAGCAATCTCTTTGTTGTGGTAAAAGAGAGATTGCCACGGCTGCTTCGCAGCCTCGCAATGACACCCATACTCGCAGTGAAACCCACACTCGTCATTGCGAGCCCGAACGAAGTGAGGGCGAAGCAATCTCTCTGTTATGACAAACTCGAGTTAATACTAAAAAACCATCGTAGCTAAAACAGTACCGACAGAATGATGAGGTAGTTTACTGATGAAAGTCTATCCGGGGGTTGTCAGGGATGTAATTGAAAAGATAAAGAAACTGCCCGGCTTCGGTGAAAAAAGTGCTGCGCGGCTTGCTATGTATCTGATAAATGCTCCGGGTGGTGAAGCCGAAGCGCTCGCCGAAGCTATTCTCCGAATGAAGCGAGAACTCACTTTCTGCAAAAAGTGCTTTCATATCGCCGAAGGAGAGTTCTGCACAATCTGCTCTGATCCTTCGAGAAAGCATGACGAAATTTGCGTCGTGGAGACCATATCGGATCTCATAGCAATCGAACAGACAGGGGTTTTTAAAGGCTTATATCACGTCTTGCACGGCGTCCTTAATCCGCTTGAAGATATAGGTCCCGATGAGATCCATATCAAGGAGCTTATTGAGCGCATCAGTTCAGATAAGGTAAAAGAAGTGATCATTGCCACAAATCCATCGTCTCAAGGCGAAGCTACCGCTTATTATATTCTGCAACTGCTCCAAAACAAGGGCGTTAAAGTAACAAGAATCGGTCTTGGCATTCCCATTGGGGGCGATATAAAATATATTGATAAAATGACAATCACGCAGGCAATATTAGGAAGACGTCCCTTCGAAAAGGAGGTTGTAAAGATTTGAACGACGCGCCAAAGATAGCAAAGCTAAAGCCAGAAGAAATAGAAGCTATCAGGCGTCTTGAAGAAAGTTTAGGTAATCGATTCTGTTTGCTGGCTGTCGAAAAAGCTGAGAGTCTTTACGTGCTGGAAGCCAAGATTGCTCCAAATGTCTGGGAAC
>CAZWJX010000041.1:5078-6871 GCA_964634695.1 uncultured Syntrophobacterales bacterium
AAAGTTTACCCTCAACTCGAAGGATTAAAACCATACTATTCGTCGGAAGAAGACGCCAAGCTCGCCAAAGCAAGCGTAAAGTCTCTCCTTGCGGGGAAACTCAAAGGCCTGGTAGAAAAACGTCCGATACGTATAAGGAAACTATAACATCCACAAACTTTACTGACCGTTGATCCCTTAGTCACAATTGATGGCAATTCCGAGGCTAACAATGGAAGCACCCCCCATGGAAACTTTACTGTTAAATGATAAAAAAAGTGATGTTTTAAACGGTCGTGAAAAGCCCGGGTATGCCGATGTCTTAAGCCATGTTCTGGAAATTGTCGATCTGGCCTTCTATCGCGGTTTTCCTGACTGGTCCGTAATATTTTGGGGAGACAGCATCAAACATATTACTGGCTACGATCCGAAAGAGTTTTCGGAAGGTAATAAAAAATGGATAGATGTGATTCTGCCAGAAGACAGAGATAAAGCCTCACTCATCCTGAAGGAAGCCATTCGAAACAGGAAAAAGCACTACCTGCGAACATACAGAGTTATCACGGCCAGTGGAGGGGTAAAATGGGTTAGTGACCGGGGCAAGATTGTATACAATGAAGACGGTAAGTTCGTTTGCACTGACGGACTCGTAATAGATATAACCAAAGAGAAAAACCTAGAAAAAATCATAGAAGAGGGAAAACGTGACTGGCAGTTAGTTTTCGATAGCATTCCAAATCTTGTTGTGATTTCCGACATACACGGTGATAAATGTATACTAAGAAGAGTAAATAAGGCTTTTGCCGAACGGCTGGGATTTCATCCCAGGGATGTTGTTAATAAGCCCTGCAAGCAGTTTCTGCACACTAACCAAATGGTCTGTAAACCTGCATCGCTATTTGAGTTGAATAACCCCGTAGAGATGGAGACCGAACTGCCGATTCTAAACGGACATTTTCATGTAATTCAGGTTCCCGTCATAAATGCTAATGATAAAACGGAAAAGATCGTTTGTATCTTCACCGATATTACAAAATTAAAAGAAGCCCACCGCGACCTTGTTGCTCTTTCCAGAGAACTATCCTTTATCATAGATGCCGTGTCAGTCCTGGTCATAGGGATTGACAAAGAGGGCAATGTTTACAGATGGAATCAAGTTGCAGAAAGAATATTTGGCATACCGGCTTCTGAAGTCATAGGGCGCCGATTCGTAGATCTTGCATTTCAGGGAGACTTCACGCACAGAATAATTCCGGCATTTCAGAAATGTCTGGAAACAAAAGAAACGCTAGAACTAACGGAGGTTAGAGTTTATTTGGAAGGAGCCACAAGAGTGCTCGACCTTACGATAAGACCTTTTCTTGCGCCGGAAAACGGCCATTGCGTCTTTCTTACCGGATTTGACGTAACCGACAGGAAAAATCTTGAAATGATGCTGGTGCATGCTCAGAAGCTTGAATCCATAGGAGCCCTTGCAGCCGGGATCGCCCATGAAATAAACACACCCTGTCAGTGCATGATGAGCAATTTGACTTTTCTTCATGATGAGATCTCCAATCTGCTGGAATTAGTTCAGGTCTTTGAAAGTTTTAGACAGTCTATTAGCTTTGATTGCGCCGTTGATCAGGCCCAGCTCAAAAAGATTGATGAATTGATGGAAAAACTCGACGTGTCTTTTATTATCGATGAAATCCCGCAGGCGTTAGATCAGACTATGGATTGCCTGAACAGAGTCATTCGGATTGTACAGTCCATAAGAGAATTTTCCCACCCGGGAGCGCAGGAAAAGGCAACTGTAGATATTCACAGGCTCA
>CAZWJX010000041.1:6881-18013 GCA_964634695.1 uncultured Syntrophobacterales bacterium
ATTAGAAGCACGGTAGATATATCCCGGAACGAATGGAAATATGTAGCGGACATTCAGTTTGAGTTTGATCCAGACCTACCGCCTGTTACATGTTACCCTAGCGAGCTTTCTCAGGTCATATTGAATCTTATCGTTAACGCCGCTCAAGCCATAAAGGAAGCCATAGGTGATCGCCCTGAAACAAAGGGCATAATCACAATACGGACCAGGAAATTGGGGCCATGGTGCGAAATAAGCGTGTCTGACACAGGAACAGGCATACCAAAGGAGATACGGCACAAAGTGTTTGAACCTTTTTTTACCACAAAGCCACCCGGTAAGGGAACGGGACAGGGACTATCGATTGCTCAATCGATCATAATGAAAAAACATAACGGTCATATTTACTTTGAAACGGAGGAAGGGAAAGGAACAACCTTTTTTGTGCGTATTCCTGTAGGAGAGACGGTCAGTCTGTGAGTTAACCCAATGAGGGAATATACATGGTAAGCAAGGCGATAAAAGTTCTTTTTGTGGATGATGAGCCGAACGTTCTGCTGGCTATAAAAAGGGCATTTCACCACATCAAGGATATCAAAGTTGACACGGCGGACAGTGCAAAAGAAGGCATAGAGAAGATCAAAAAAGAAGGCCCCTATGCAGTTGTGGTGTCTGATCTGAAAATGCCTGTTATGGACGGCATCCAGTTTTTAACCAGAGTAAAGGAACTTTCACCTGATACAGTCCGTATCATGCTCACCGGATATGCCGATATAGAAACGGCCATTGAGGCTATAAATTCTGGAAATGTTTTTCGTTTTCTAACCAAACCATCCAGTGCCGATACAATCGTTCAGACTGTTCAGGCCGGAATTGAACAGTACAAATTGATCAGAGCCGAAAGAGAATTACTGGAGAACACCCTTAAAGGCTGCATAAAGATGCTCATGGAGGTTCTTTCTCTGACAAATCTGGAAGCCTTCGGAAGAGCTTCGCGGGTTGCCAGATACGCCGTGTGGATAGGGCGAGAATACAAATACCAGCCTTTATGGAAGCTGGAGACGGCCGCTATGTTGTCCCAGCTGGGATGTTTTATGGTGCCCGAAGAGACAATTCTGAAAATGTATCGGGGAGAGGACCTTAAAGGCGAAGAAAAACAGCTCATGGATATGCATCCATCAATTGCTGCTCAGCTTATACGACATATTCCAAGGCTTGAGGATATCGCAGAAATCATAATTTATCAGGGAAAAAACTATGACGGTTCCGGATTTCCAATAGATTCGATAAAGGACGAAAGAATTCCCGTTGAATCCAGAATTCTTAAGGTCGCGCTCGATTTCGATCTGCTCCTTTACCGGAAATATGATCCAATGACCGCTTATAATATAATGTCTCAACGGAAAGGAGTTTACGACCCGAAGGTTCTAGAAGTTCTAAAGAAAATTGCTCACATCCAGTCCGAATACGAAACATCTCTGGTTCGCATAGAAGACTTGAAAGAAGGCATGATCATAGCCGAAGATCTTTACACCATAGACGGGAGACTTTTGATTCGTAAGGGACACACGGTAACAACACCACTGATAGAAAAGCTAAAAAACTTTTCGATAGCCGTTGGCGTAGAAGAACCCATTAAGGTCTTTGTTCCCAGACCGACATCCATGGATGAGTAAACCGATGGATGGCACCAATTCTCAAATCGTGTTAAAAGACTTCCTGAACGCCTTCCCTTGAAAAATGTAGTTCTCCAAGATCTACTAGAAATTCCCTCTTCGGAGGAGAAAAATGGCGGCCCAAATTTTGAATTTCTTCCGAGGGGATCTCTTCTATAACGGACAGTATCTTTGCAAGGAGCTTGTGGTGCAGTCTATGCCCTCCTTTATGCACGACAAAATGTCCTATGATTGGCTTCCCTACAAGCATAATATCACCGAGAAGATCCAAGACCTTATGCCTGACACACTCATCGGGAAAACGAAAGCCTTCCGTGTTAAGAAGAGAGTGCTTATCAAAAACGAGGGCGTTTTCAAGAGAGCCCCCCTGAGCCAACCCCTGAGCTTTTAATCTGGTCGCTTCCTCCAGAAATCCAAAGGTTCTTGCCGGAGCAATTTCAGTAACAAAACGATTTGAATCGAAAGACCAGTGTATAGCTTGAAATCCTAACAGAGGATGAGGAAATTCTATTGAGTAGTCTATTACAAGAGATCCAGAAGGAGAAGGCATAGCGATAAGATAGGCATCGTCCTCATCTATTCTGACCGGTGATTTGATAGCCAAAAAACGTCTGGGAACGTTCTGAGCAACAATGCCTGCGTCCAGAATCAACCTGACATAAGGTATAGCACTACCATCTGCGATTGGAACTTCAGGGCCGTCCACGTCTACGATGGCATTGTCAACTCCGCATCCAAAAAAGGCAGCGAGCAAATGTTCAACCGTTGAGACACCAGTACCGTTAAACCCTATAGTTGTGGCAAGCATCGCACGGGAGATATTCCGATAAGATGCCATTACAGATTCTTGCAACGACCTGCCGGATCTTCTAAACACAATTCCTGTTGATGGCGGCGCCGGATTTATGATGATCTTAACCATCTTTCCGGTATGCAGCCCAACGCCTTCATATACGATTCTCTGCCCTATGGTATGCTCCAGAATCGCAATATCCCCCACCCTTTCCTCCTTATTTTCATCACCCCGGGTGCCTGACACCCACTTTATGCCATTTTCTTAATTTTTCATACAAAATCCCTTCGCCCCGTATAAAAGCGTTTACTACCCTTCTCCAGCTTTAAGTATAATCCATCTACAAGTTATTTGTCCTTCGGTCAAGAAAAGGGTTGAGAATTTGAATAATTTTCTTGCAGGGAGGGCATAACATATGACCAGAGTCACATTTTTAGGAGTAGGGGAAGCTTGTGACGAACGTCACCCAAACACCTCAGTTCTGCTCGAAACGGAGGATGTCAAGGGCGATAGGCGGACCATTTTGCTGGACTGCGGCTTTTCCGTGCCGTTTCAATTCTGGAAATATGTCAGAGATCCGGACCAGCTGGACACGCTCTGGATTTCCCATTTCCACGGTGACCATTTCATGGGAGTCCCTCTTCTGCTCTTGCGTTTCTGGGAGATGAATCGTCAAAAGCCTCTGACAATAATTGCTCAAAAGGGAATTTCAAAAATTATAGAAAAAGCTGTTGAAATTGCCTATCCAGGTTTTATGAGCCGGTTCAAGTATGAAATCTTTTTCCGGGAGGTAAAAGAAGGCGAAATTATAACTGCGGACGGTCTGGAATGGACCTTTGCAGCTACAGAACATGGTCAGAAAAACCTGTCCGTTGCCATTAAAACGCCCGCCGGCAAGGTTTTTTACAGTGGAGACGGAAGACCTACCGAGGCGACAAAAGAAATAGCCAGAGACAGCGATCTTTTGATCCACGAAGCTTTTCACATCGAGCCATCAGTGCCCGGGCATGGAACGGTGCAGGGAGTACTGGAAATGGCCGAAGCTACCAGAGCAAAATCGGTTGCATGCGTTCACATACAGCGAGATGTGCGTAAACTGCATGAAGAAAAGATAAAAAGGTTACTGTCAGATCGAGTTTCACAATTCCAGGCCTTTCTACCGCAAAGCGGCGATACGTTAGACATCGGAAAAAATTGATGCAATATCTTTTCAAGTAAGATAAATTTAAATGTGCGATTGCGAATTAACACGTGAACGTGTGTCCCAGGGAGTTAGAAATTGTGGTGAGAACCTACAACCGACAAAAGCTCTCGTGGAATAAGACTGCCAACTGAAGGAGGCCAGAAGATGAACATTTTCCGTCAGGAAACGCTGAAACGACTTAAAGAAAGAACCCCCAGGGAAGGATCCCCCGTTTTGAGCGTTTATCTCAACATAGATCCCTCTCTACCTGCAAACGCGAAGGGAGGCTATCGCACAGTTCTGGATCAGATGCTGAAAAGAATCGAGAAGGAAATCGGAAACGATGATCAGTTGAAAGAGCACTTTGAAGAGGACAGTCGGTGGATTGCAAAGCGAGTAGAAACTCTTATCCCCGGTGGAAAAACTCTCGTCGCTTTTTGCGATGTATCGGAGGGATTTACTTACGAGGAAGAAATCCCGTTACGTTTGCCGAATCTTGTAATATACGAGGAGATTCCCTATATAAGACCCATTCTGGAAGCTATGGACGAATATGAAAGGTACGTCGTTTGCCTTGTGGATAGCGAAAAAGCACGGCTCTTTATTTTTTCCTTCGGAGAACTGGAAGAAATTCAGGACACGGTGAGCCTTTCCCCTGTGAAATACCGGAAAACGGTCGGATCAGATCATATGAGATCTCAGACGATTTTTCAAAGGCGTGCCGAAACGTGGACAAACTGGTTTCTTAAAGACACAAGCAATCGCATCTACGACTTGATTGAGGAATCCAAGGCCCAGTACATAATTCTTATGGGCCCTAACGAAATAACGTCAGAACTCCTCAGACTGCTGCCCAAAGCTCTACAGGAAAAGGTCATAGCTCGATTGAGAATGTCCACAAAGGCAAAAGCTGAAGAGGTGCTTGAAACAATACTTCCGGTTGTAGAGGAAAGAGAAAGATCAACCGAACTGAGGATAGTTACGGATCTTATAACCACGGCGAATAAGGTTGGACCTGTTGCAGATAAGGCTGTAATAGGCATAAACCCCACTATTGATGCTGTAAATCAGGGACGGGCCTACCTTCTGGTTTACCCTACCGGCTCCCAAATAAAAGGATTCTTTTGTCCTAAATGCGAGGTTCTTCTTGATCACGCTCCTGAGGGAGCAGTATGTCCCTATTGCTCCGCTAAACTGGAGGCTGTGGACGATCTTATATGGCTTGCCTCTGAAAAGGTGATGGCGGCGGGCGGCAAAATTGAGGAGGTTCGTTCAGAGGATGCCTGTAAGCAGCTTTTGTCCCATGGCATCATAGGAGCCTTCTTGAGATAGCTTCCAGTGCTATGAGTCATTGCGAGGAGCGAAGCGGGGCCGTCATTGCGATGTCTTTTTCCTGTCATTGCGAGCGAAGCGACTTACTAATGGTCATTGCGAGGAGCGAAGTGATGAAGCAATCTCCTAATGTGTCATTGCGAGCCGAAGGCGAAGCAATCTCAGCAATCTCTTGTTGTCCTCCTCTGGGTCATTGCGAGGAGCAAAGCGACGAAGCAATCTCGTCATTGCAAACGAAGTGAAGCAACCACCACGGCTGACTTCGTCAGCCTCGCAATGACGAACGGTGGGATTGCCACGCCTGCCTCCGGCAGGCCCGCAATGACAAGAGAAGAAAACGTGGCCTCCCAATGACTATGATGGCGGGAGCCAGGTTTAACCCTGGCTCCCGCCACTGGAACAAGTCAAACAAGGAGGGTCTATGGGGTTTTCGTATTTAGAAAACATGGCAACGGCAGATGTTGCTTTCAAAGCCTGGGGAAATAGCCTGGAAGAACTTTTTACGTCTTGTGCAGATGCACTGCTTGCAATTACCGTCTCTCATCCTGAAAATATAGGTCCGGCAGAAGAAAGAGCCATTGAATTGAAAAGCGATTCTCTGGATCTTCTGCTCCACAACTTTCTGCAGGAAATCATTTACTTCAAAGACGCCGATCAACTTCTGCTAAAAGTAAGGGACATCAGTATTGAATCGGTTGATAATCCTGATTCTTCGAGCCTGTGGATTCTCAAGGCAACTCTGGCTGGAGAGTCCCTCAGCTTACACGGAGATGACCTTCTGGCCGATGTAAAGGCCGTAACGTTTCACGATTTCGTCCTGGAAAAGAAAGATGGTCGGTGGGAAGCTACGGTTATACTGGATGTTTAAGTCACCTATAAACTTCAACCGATTTCTCTTTCATCAAGACGTTTTTGAAGCAAGTCTTCAGGGCGAAAACCTTTAAGTCGGGCAAATTGACAGAGATCAATAATAAAATCGGCAAAATAATCAGAAAAATCTTCCCGGGAACAATTCACCAGAGAATTAAAATCTTTCTCCAGAATACTTAAAATCCCTTCTTCATTTTCGATTACCGGGGGAGAAATGAGGTTTCTGGAGAGCAAACGGTAGGCTCTTACGAGAGCCGGCAATGTTCGAGGAATGCTTCCTCGAACTGTCTTCTTTTCTTCTTTCTTGATCCTGGCCCAGTTATCCTTGACTTCATCAGCAGAATTTACGTGAACGTTTCCAAAAACATGGGGATGACGTCGTATCATCTTATCTTCAATTGTTTTGCACACTTTTTCGAGACTGAAAAAACCTCCTTCTTCGTAGAGGTGGATCATGAACAGCACCATAAAAAGCAGGTCGCCCAGTTCTTCCATAACTTCATCTGGTTGTCCCGAACGGATGGCGGCATCAACTTCGTGAGCCTCTTCTATGACGTAGGTTTTTACAGTCTCAGGAGTCTGTTTTTTATCCCAGGGACACCCATTTTCTCCCCGAAGTTTATCTATAATCGCCCACAGCTTTCTTATGCCTTCAAACCTGGATTCCATCAGTCTTAAGCTCCCCGATTATAACGACTTTTTGATTGATTATCCCAGTATTTTTTCAGCTCTTCCTTACGTTTTGAAAGTTCATCGCCCATGTGCTTCGAAATAAAAGCGTAAAGAGCTGACGAGGAACGGCTTACATAAGGCGCCAGCACCGATTCTCGCAAAACAGGATGAGTTGGAGGCAGAAAAAGAGTGAGGGCCGAAAAGATCATCCCTTGAATAGCGATGGCGAATATAAAGCCGATAAATCCGCCCAGAAGACGATCCAGAAGCCTAAGGCGAGCGACAGCAAAGACGCGACTTAACCAGTGCCCCACACAGCCGACTACAAACCAGGAAAGGAGGAAAATCACTATAAAAGCCACCAGATCCGGTCTGGAAAGTGACGGGATAAGAGACTTAAGCAAGGCTCCCACCCGATGATAGATATGAACCGAGACAAAAAAGCCCACAAAAAAGCCCATGACATTGAAAAGAATGACTATCCCGCCCCGCCACATACCTCTCAAAACGCAAATAATCATTACCGTTATGAACACATAATCCAGACCGTTAAGCTTATCTAATGGAATGTGGGCAAGCATTTATCAATCTCTCGATAAAATCAATATCTCCCAAGCTAGAATGTTATTCACTTTGTTGATCACGAGATGGTATAACGCAACGAAGCAAGAAACTTCAATCATAAATAAATGAAAAGAGGATGGAAAAGTCATGTCTGATGCAGTGGTGGGAAAGTTTATAGAAGATTTCAGATCCGGCAAATCTGTCATTTACGAAGATGATAATATGCTTGTGCTCTCAAAACCCTGTGGCATAGCTTCAATCCCTGAAAGAAAACCAACGGGAAACGATCTGGTGTCAATTCTATCGAAAGAAAGAGGAACTAAGTTTTACGTGGTTCACAGACTTGATAAAGATGTTAGCGGCGTAATTGTATTTGCCAAAAATCCAGAATTTCACCGACTGCTCAACAGACTTTTCGAATCCAGGCTTGTTGAGAAGACCTATGTTGCTCTTGTGCACGGCATAGTGGACCAAAAGGAAGGGGATATCAGAGCGCCTTTAAGACGATTCGGATCAGGTCGCGTCGGGGTCGACTACGTGAAAGGCAAAGAAAGCCTTACACATTTCAGAGTGATCAAGCGCTTTAAAGATTATTCTTTGCTTTTTGTTTTTCCAAGAACGGGAAGAAGTCATCAGATTAGAGCTCATCTTTATCATATAGGACATCCTGTTGTAGGAGATCCCCTTTATGGTGCTCCTGAAATAAGACGAAAGGTTATAGCTCAGGGCATCACCAATTGCGACGATAGCCGGAAGAGTGTGAGAATCATGCTCCACGCTCTTTCGCTAAAGATTCCATTGCCAACCGGAAAAGCTTTTTTTAAAGCTTTTCTAGATGATGACTTCCGTTGTATATTAAAAACAATAACGGGCTAAATTCTAATAACACCAAACAACAAACGCGGAGGCAAAGGGTAATGAAGCGAGCTATTTTAGTTATGGTAGCAGTTGTAATGTTGTCTTCCTGTTATTTTCACGGAAAGACATTTTCAGAAGGCCCCTATCCCAGGGCATTCGTTTCAGTGCTTACAAACATAAAACCTTTTGACTATCCATGGCATAATCCTCCATCAGATACAACAGGGGTTCATATTATCTCCGTTGACGGACGAGAAGTGCCACAATACGCTAAGGGCGGTCCCGTACTTCAGGAAATCGAAGTGATGCCGGGAAAACACCGCATAGAATTAAGCTTGTATCGAACTTTAGGGCACGAAGGTGACCTCATGTCTCCTGATACCGCTGTGATTGAAATAGAAACAAAGCCCAACAGAACATACCTTGTGGACGCAAGAATAGACCCGATCTTTAAGAGATGGTATCCGGTCGTTGTGGACATGAAAGAATCTGCTCTTACGGTGAGGTCTTTTATAGGCACCCATGAATAAAAACATCTTTCGTAGCAGGATATTTTTTGTAAGTTTAACTTCGTTACTGATTATTTTAGTTGGCACATTTGGGTACATGTTCATAGAAAACTTCACGTTCATTGAAGGTCTCTATATGACTCTCATAACCCTCACAACAATAGGTTTTGGAGAAATCAGACCGCTCAGCGAAAAAGGTCGCGTCTTTACCATGTTCCTGATTCTCGTTGGTATCGCCTTTGTGACATCTCAAATTGCAGCTTTTGGAAATTATATCGCGGATGGACAATTCCTTCAGATGTATCGGAGGCGTAAGATGAAAAATAGGCTTTCTCGAATCAGCGACCATTACATTATATGCGGTTACGGACAGATGGGGAAAATCGTGGCGGCTGAATTGGTCAAATATAATCTTCCTGTTGTAGTGATAGAGAAATCAGAGGATGAACTGATTAAACTTGAGGAAGCCGGGTTGCCCTACCTTCAAGGAGATGCTACAGAAGAAGAAGTTCTCATTGAAGCGGGAATACAGCGTGCCAGAGGGTTAGTTGCCCTGGTTACAAAGGACACCGATAACGTTTTTATTGTGCTCACCGCCAGAGATCTAAATAAAAATCTTCTAATATGTGCTAGAGCAGGAAGCCCGGGAGCTGAAAAAAGACTAAAAAAAGCCGGTGCAGATAGAGTCGTTTCCCCTTATGCAAGCGGTGCTCTCCGTATTGCTCATAATATTATTCGCCCAACAGTAACTGATTTTCTGGAGCTGGCCCTATCCGGAGAAGGAATGGAGCTAGGAATGGAAGAAATACAACTTCCGGTAGGAGCTCCCATTATCGGGAAAAATTTGGTAGACTCGAACATAAGAGGTTTATACAACCTGATCATAGTCGCTATAAAAAAAGCCGACGGTTCCATGATTTACAATCCTGTTCCTTCGGAAGTCTTTAACGAAGGTGATGTTTTGATAGCCATAGGTCCTAAACAGAAGCTTTCACAGTTTGCAAAAGATATCCTGGCTTACAGTAACGATAGAAATACCAAAGTATAGGAACTAGTAATTGATTTTATAGTTGTATATTGACATATAAAGACGAATGCGTTCTCTTTCTAAGAGAAAGACGGAAGAAATCATAAAGGAAATCACGGTGGATGAGTAGAAAGATCGCAGGAGCCTACATTTATCCCTGCTTTGCAAACAGAAGCAAGATCAGGAAAGTATCCCTGGTCCTTTCTGAGTACAGAAAGACGGCTGGAAAAATAGCGGCACTCCAGTGGGCAGAGTTTTTCCAGACAGGTAGATTTAACAGGTATTTAAGTCTGGAAAGCGTTCAGTCAAAGCTCTCAGCAAGATACAAACAGACCTGTCTCTGGCAGGTGGTTTCAGTTCTTGAGAGTTTCACCGGAAATATCCAGAACAGATTCAGATGCATGGTTTATCACTCAAAACTTTCGGAAGATGTCAGAAAGGTTCTTCTTTTCGTCAACGCAAGAAAGGCATGGTTTGATAGAAGCCTTGAGAAAGCTCTCTGGAAAGAGAACAAAACCACCTGCGAATACAAAATAACAGAAGAGCATAAGAAACTTGCGAGGAAAATCTTCAAGCACATTCTCACCCGATGGAGAAAACCGACTTTCGCAAATATCCCCATGCATCTTGATCAGAAGGTGGCGGTTATTGAGGAAAACAGAAAAAGCAAGACCTTTGATAAATGGATCAAGCTCTCGACGCTCGATAGCGGAAAACCGGTTTGTCTTCCTTTGAAGAACAATCCGTATGCTGAAAGGCTGGATGGAGAACTGCTCAAGTTCTGTCAGATAGGTTTTGATGGCGACACTCTCACAGTGAGGTTAATTAAAAACCTCAAAGACAGAAAGGCAGAATATCAACCGAAGGTGGAAGAAATAGGCATTGATCTGGGACTCAATCCACTTTTTGCGACTGATAAAGGAGACCTGATAGGAAGAAACTTTCTGCATCATCTCAAAAAACTTGACGAAAAGATAACAAAGAGGATGTCCTCTGTTCAGCGCAGAGGGCTGAAACCTTCTCAGGATAGAAAATACACCACACTGGTCGGCAGACTGAGAGAGTTTTTAAAGAACGAAATAAACAGACACCTGAACAGGATTGTTGAAATCCACAAGCCGAAGAGAATAGTTGTAGAGAAGCTTGACTTCAGAAGCCCTGAGTTATCAAGAAGAATGAACAGGCTGCTTTCCATATTCGGGAAGAGATATGTGAACGAGAAGCTCAACAGATTGAGAGAAATGTTCGGAATAGAAGTTGTGGAAGTGAATCCTGCCTACACATCTCAGACCTGTTCATCCTGCGGTTATGTTGATGCGAGAAACAGGAAAGATGCGAACAGTTTTGAGTGCAAAGCTTGCGGGAAGAAGATAAATGCTCAGGTTAATGGAGCAGTAAATATCCTCACAAGACGTTCCTGTGGGGACATGAAGCCCCACCACTCGAAAAAGAGAATCCTCAAGCTGCTGGTGAAACAGTATCTTGAGAGGTTTAAGAAGCGCAAGAGGTGTAATAGTGCTCCTCTGGAAGTCCTTAGAAGCAATCCCTATTTCAGGGACTTCCTGAACCCCGAAGTGGTGGAGAATAAACGTCTATAAATGGGGGAACTACCTACATTCGTCATTGCGAGCCCGAACGGAGTGAGGGCGAAGCAATCTCTCTGTTGTCC
>CAZWJX010000042.1:0-880 GCA_964634695.1 uncultured Syntrophobacterales bacterium
GTAGCACTTCTTATCAACGCCTGACCATATGGTTCATTCCTTAATTAAGGATCTGAGCCCAATTTTTTCAAAATTTTTGATCAGCAAAACTGAAAAAATGCAGCGGTACGAAATCCTTTTTCCGCGTGTCTACCCGTAAAATCGGTTGGTCATTCCACTGACCGATCTGTTTCGAACATGGTAGCAATTGAATTTTCTACTTTGATAACTTTTCTATTATGGCCCTGCAAAATGCGGGAAGATCGTCCGGTTTTCTGGATGTGATCAGATTTCCATCTACCACAACTTCCGCATCCTCCCACAAGGTGCCGGCATTAATCATGTCGTCCTTTATGGCAAAAAAGCTCGTGGCTCGACGACCCTTTAATACTCCCGCAGAAATGAGCACCCAGCCCGCATGACATATTGCAGCAACAACCTTTCCCTGGTAATCAGCATCTCTTACCAACTTTAAAACCGGGCTGTATCTGCGCAACAGGTCCGGTGCGTATCCTCCCGGTATAATCACAGCATCAATATCATCCGCCGATATTTCATCGGCCGAATGATCAACGTTAACCGGGTAGCCATACTTGCTAGTGTAAGTTTTGGAAGTCCCGGTACCTACAACTTTAACCTCCGCACCTTCTTCTCTCATTCGAAGCAAAGGGTACCACAATTCGAGATCCTGATAGTTGTTTTCTGCCAGAATGACGATCTTCTTACCTTTAAGCTTCATGTGGACCTCCTGGTTTAATTGTACGTTTTTTCGCAGACATTCCTGATACGAATTTAAAATCCTGTTCTGGTTTTTTATTTGATTTTTGCAAGTCCCTTGAGATGTTTGCGGCGCTCCCAAAAATCAAGACATCCTCCGGCTACTTCGTAGCCTCGCAACGAC
>CAZWJX010000042.1:890-17543 GCA_964634695.1 uncultured Syntrophobacterales bacterium
TTCACGGCGTCATTCTTGATAGAGTCGTCTGGTCCCAGAGAGTGCTCATGGATTGGGGCGAACGGCGATATTCGCATTCGTATTTTCTGCAGATTGCGCAATAGGGCTCTTCACAGGGGTCGAGATAAACGAGAACATCCACAGGTTGAGCAAAACTGTTCTGTAGCAGCTCTTCTATAAACCTTGCTTCAAGGTGCGCCTGCCAGAGATGAAAATTCCTCGGGAGGATAAGATGAAGATCCACAAGGATGCGATTTCCCTGACGTCTTACACGTAACCTGTGAATGTCTATCCAGTATTCACGCCTGTTTTCCTTAAGGATTGAGACAATCTTTGAAATAAGTTCGGGGTTCGATGTGTCCATCAATCCTTCGAAGGCTTCCTTTACGAGTTTTGCTCCCGACCAGAGAATGAATATCCCTATTGCGAGAGCGGCGATACAGTCTGCATGATTGTAGCCGGTTATGACCACAATCCCGAGCCCTACCAGCACCGCCGCCGTTGAAAGAACATCGGACAGAATATGCAGTCCTTCGGCTCTCAGGGTGGGAGAGTGAGTTTTCTTCGCAGTCCACAGAAGCACCAGCACTGCAATAAGCTGAATGCAGGCTCCCGATCCGGTAATGAGCATACCTCGGGAAAGATGGAAAAGTTCTACAGGGTGTATCAGCCTTTGTATTGCCTCCCAGAATATCCCGCCGGCTGCGACTATTATCAGGGCTCCTTCGAAGCCCACAGCAAAATATTCCATCTTCCCGTGACCGTAAGGATGATTTATGTCCGGCGGGCGGGAGGCAATCCAGAGGCTCAAAGACGCAAAGAGGCTTGCAAGCAGATTGACAATACCTTCCAGAGCATCGGACAGGATAGCGGCAGAATCGGTAACTACATAAGCGTAGATCTTAAGTCCGAGGACGAAAAGATGAATGAAGATCACAAGGGCAAGGATTTTGCCAACATACTTTGGTTCCTGAACCATTTTTTATCTGTCTCTCTAGATGTGCATTGCCCGGATAGAGCCTACCAGGCGATTTCAGTCAGTAAGTCAGTGGTTACCGTTCATCGGTCTTAAGCGTCTGCTTACCGGTCACCTGATAACCGGTGGTGGCTCCACGGGGAGGCGATTTAACACTTCAACGCCGTCTTCCCTCATCACCACCATATTTTCAAGTCGTATTCCGCCTTCACCGGGAAGGTAAATACCGGGTTCAACCGTAAACACCATCCCCGGTTCCAGTTCTATCTTCCCCCTTACTCTTATGCTCGGTAATTCATGAATTGCAAGTCCGACGCCGTGTCCCAGTCCGTGCTGGAAATAATCACCGTAGCCCGACTGTTCTATAAAGCTCCGGGCTACTGCGTCCAGATCTTCTCCCCTCATTCCCGGTTTTGCAGCCGATTGAGCTCGCCGTTGAGCCTCCATAACCACCTCGTAAATTCGCATCCATTTATCCGGGATGTATCCAAGGAAAACGGTTCTCGTTATGTCAGAACAGTAATGATCCAGCTTTGCTCCCATATCGATGACAATCGGTTCACCTTCCTGTAACGGTCTGTCTTCAGGGCAGGCATGAGGTAGAGCCGCTCGAGCTCCCCCGGCCACAATGGGAGGAAAAGAAACTGATTCCGCACCGAGTTCTCTCAGACGTTTTTCTATAAACCAGGCCACTTCCTTTTCGGTTAAGCCGGGCTTCAGCAAGCCGTAAACTTCTTCCATGACCTGTTCGCTTAGATGAAGCGACTTTCTGATAGAAGAAAGCTCCAGTTCTTCTTTTACGGCACGGACTTTTTCTACAAGCTGCTTTACGAGAACAAGGCTGGCGGGGATACCCTCTTTTCGCAGAGTTTCTTCAATAGCGATATATTTAGCAGCAGAAAGAAATTCCGCCTCTACGCCCAGTTGCTTCACCTGCCGTTCAGCGCAGAGCTTCGACACGATGCTTTCCAGAGTGTTTTCGGCATTATACTGCATGGTTTTGAACAGGGAAGCTTCCAGCCGTGCAGCTTCAACGTAGCGAGAGTCCGTAAGCAATACAAGAAAATCGGGTGCAATGAAGAGTACTCCCGCCGATTCGTTTATCGATACATCTTCGGCATAGAACCCGCTGAGGTAAAACCGATTTTCAGGGCAGGAAACCAGCAAGGCATCCAGATTTTCATCATTCATTAGAGAAAAAATTTTCCTGAGTCTTTGTTCCTGTGGTGAATTGATCATATGGTCTCCTTTCGTGAGAGATTTACACTCATCTTTGGATCCTTGCAATAGCGATTTCAGGTGTCATTGCTAACGCCCGGAGGGCGCGTGGCAATCTCTACCGAAGGCGTCATTGCGAGGCTGCCGTGAGGCAGCCGTGGCAATCTCATCTTTGCTTTTCTTATGAGACTGGTTTTTATGAGTTGCCACGGCCGCCTTTCGGTGGCCTCGCAATGACGCTCCTTTACCCGTCCAAGCTCTACGTGAAATATACCTGTTGTCACCCGTTAAATCGGTTTTTCCAAACAGGCTCAATACGGATTTGACGATAAAAGCTACCTCATGATACAAAATTCTTAGCTCTTGATGAAGAAAGCATGGAAGTCAGAGGAGAAAACAAATGGGTTATGCAGTGAGGATATATGAGCTTTTCAGAAGTATTGGCGAGGAGCAAGCCAGAGTCCTTGCTGAATTTGTTGAATATGTGGAAAGCAGAAAAGCCGCAACATCTGAAGAGCTAAAAGCGACTGAGCTGAGGCTTAACAAAGATATAGAAACAGTAAAACTTGAAACAGAAAGGATAAGAAAAGAGCTAAGAGAATCCGAACTAAGGCTCCAGAAAGAGATAGAAGCGGTTCGGCTTGAAGTTGAACAGGTAAGAAAAGAGCTCAAAGAAACTGAACTGAGACTTCAGAAAGAGATAGAATCGGTTCGCCTTGAAGTTGAGCAGGTAAGAAAAGAGCTCAAAGAAACTGAACTAAGGCTTCAGAAAGAGATAGAATCAGTTCGTCTTGAAGTTGAGCAGGTAAGAAAAGAGCTTAAAGAAACTGAACTGAATCTTCAAAAAGAAATAGAACAGGTAAGAAAGGAACTCAAAGAAACTGAACTAAGACTTCAGAAAGAAATTAGCGAAACGAAAGCAACGCTCATAAAATGGATGTTTGCATTCTGGACCGGACAGATTATAGCGATAGCAGGCCTTCTCAGGTTGTTTTTAAAGTAGTGTTCCCACCTAAAGGGATTACCACGCCCGTTTATAGTCCGCCTATAGCGGATCCGCAATGACACCAGATAAATATATTCTCGAAATAAGCGAGGAGAAGAGTGAAAGTGTAATGTGATTGACAATGTTTTTTATACAGTCTTTATGCTTCTATACCTAATTCGTCATTGCGAGTGTCCGAAGGGCGCGTGGCAATCTCTACCAAATACGTCATTGCGAGCAGTCCGAAGGACTGCGTGGCAATCTCAAGAGATTGCTTCGTCGCTTCGCCCCTCGCAATGACGCGGGAAAGGACAATGAGAGATTGCTTCGCTTCGCTCGCAATGATTAGATCGCTTCGTCGCTTCGCTCGCAATGACACACTGGCGAGACTCCTTCGCCTTCGCTTCGTTCCGGCTCGCAATGACGCAGGATGAAAACTCGGGCTTGCAATGACAGCTTGTCTCGTTATGGCTATATTTGCTATGGTTAATTGATAATATGACGCTCACGAAATACTCTCATCACCAGGCAAAAACGCCCTTTGCGGGCGATCGGGAGGGGAAACACAGATGGAAATTGATCGGGAAGATCAAGTGCAGGAGAATAAATTTCTTGCGCCCGTGGATTTTCATAAACTCATGACTCTTCCGGCAAAGGAGAGAATGGAAGCCATACTGGAGCGAGCCGATGCCGTAGAGGTTGTTCAGGCGATGAATCCTCAGGATCTCTATCTGACCGTCAAAGAGCTTGGGCCCGATGATGCCCTTCCACTTCTCAGTCTTGCGTCCACATCGCAATGGATGCATTTCTTCGATATGGAATGCTGGCAAAAAGATCGCCTTGTGGCCGCTCAGGGTATAGAATGGCTGGAGCGGCTTGCAAGAACAGGCCCTGAAGCGATGCTAAGCTGGCTGTATAATGTGGATTTCTTCTTCCTGATTTCTCTGATGAAGAAGTGCCTCAGAGTTGCCGTCCGACCCGATGACATCGATCTTACCGAAGCGCTCGATTATCTTCCCACAAACACAATTGACGATCAGTACTTCTGGGAATGCACATACCCGGACTATGACGGACTCATGAAATACATCCTCAGCGCGCTTTTCGAAACAAACTACACTTACTACCGCGAAATAATGGACTACATACTTTATACGCTCGATGCTGAAATGGAAGAAGAAGCCTACCGCTTTCGCAAAGGAAGGCTGGAAGATCAGGCAGTTCCCGATTACTATGATGCAATCGCCGTCTATGCTCCTATGGAGCCCGCAGAACTATCTTTCGAAAAAGAAACCGTTGTCGGGGATGAACCCGTTCTTGAACCTCCAAGCTTTGCACTGGCCCTTATGGAATCTCGCGATGATCTTTTAACAAAGGCCATATCCACCATAGCCGATGCTCCTCTTCGGGATCACCTGAGGCTCGAACTGGCACTGCTGGCTAACAAGGTGCTTATTGCGGACGAGATTCCCTTGGAGGATCGGGATCGGATTGAAGAATCAATCGACAAGATTTCCGCTACCGTTAATCTGGGACTTCATCTCGTATCTCAGGGAAACCTTTCCAGTGCGTCGATGATGCTCCGTAAGGCCTTTGTTGAACACCTCTTCCGTATCGGCTTTACGGCGATACGGAAACTTCACTTCAGAGCCAGAAGGCTTGTGGAACACGGCTGGATTTCTAAGTGCCCGGTAGGGATGAGCATACTTGATGGCGACTGGTACGAAACCCTTGAACTGCTCCTCCAGCGTTTCCCGAAATTATTGAGAGAAAGGCCGCACATGGCCCCGATGCCGGATTTCTTCCGAACTCCGGACGACATCCGTATTGTAAGGGAGCGCTTAGACACGATTCTATCTATGGGATATCTTGTTGATACACTGAAGGTTGTATGGGACGATCTGGAGAAAAAGCTCTGGCCCGGTGGGATGTTCACCGGACTCAGAGACATAGGCATTCCACAGCTTCTTTTTACGGCGGTAGCTCACGTTTTAAGCGGGCACAAACTTCCGCCTTTTCTGGAACCGATCAGGCTTGAAACGTGGGAAAATCTTTTCCCCCGCTTACATCCCGATGCTGTAGCGAAGTGTGTAAAAATGCTTCTTGACGTTCGTTTCCCCTCATCAACGCCGGCGAAGCGAAACGTCCGTGAGGCTCTCGATCGCTACATAACCCCGCTCCTGGAAGAATATCGTCAGGAGATGCTCCCGTTTTTTGAACGTTCCGAAACGCCCGACCCACGTTTCAACCGTTTTATAATTTTTATGTGATGACAACCCGCTTGATGGTTCTCACAACTTCCATAGGGTCGTCTATGATCATGAAAATATCCATATCTTCGGGAGATATGTAATTTCTGGCGAGCAGAACTTCGCGCATCCACTGAACAAGCCCTCCCCAGTAATCGCTTCCTACAAGAATGACGGGGAAGGGCTTAAGTCGTTTGGTCTGAATAAGGGTAAGCGCTTCGAAGATTTCATCGAGAGTTCCAAAACCGCCGGGCATGCCGACATAGGCTTGTGCATACTTTACGAACATTACTTTTCTGACGAAGAAATATCTGAACTGGAGACTTACATTAACGTAGGGATTCAGTTTTTGCTCAAAGGGAAGCTCTATGTTTAACCCTACTGACTTAGCTCCCCCTTCGGTAGCTCCCTTGTTCCCGGCTTCCATGATGCCGGGTCCCCCGCCCGTTATGATGTTGAACCCTGCCTTTGCCAGTTCTCTGGCGATGGTCACGGTTTTCTCATAAATTTCATCCCCGGGACCAACCCTTGCCGACCCGAATATGGACACCGCAGGGTATATATCCCCAAGCACTTCAAAGCCGTCCACAAACTCTGAAAGTATTCTGAAAAGCCGCCACGAATCCTGAACCGTCATAACATCAATGATATACTGCCGGTCCTTCAAGCTAACCGCCATTTATCTATCCTCCCTTTTGAGCCTTGATTCGACCAACCGCCTTATTCTAACTTCCAGATCGGCTAATATACTTTTATCTATGAGAGAAAGCTTTGCATAGCCGACCAGATCCTTCACCCGCTCAGGAAGCCTTACAAAATCCTTTTCTGTGGTCAAAATAAGTCGCGCCGACAATTTATTAGCCTGATCAAGTATTGCCGATATATCGCGGTCTGTATAGTTGTAATGGTCGGGAAAGACGATGCTTGAGGCTACAACAACGCCTCTTCTTTCAAGTTCTTTGAAGAACCCTTCCGGATAACCAATACCTGCAAAGGCAACGCAACGTACTCCCTTAATAGATTCGACCGAAATAACGTTGCGGCCTATTGCTATCTCTTCAATTCGCCTGTGGCACGAAAGAATTACTGCGTCTTCTCGAATCCACTTTCTGACCCGCCCCAGACATGTTTCGGCTCCGGAATTATCGTCAGAAACCATCACGACCACATCTGCTCTGGTAAGAGACGATACGGGCTCCCTGAGCGGCCCCAGAGGTAACGTGCTTCCGTTTCCAATGCACAATTGTGCGTTCAGAAGGACTATGTCCATATCTCTTTCTAGACGCCTGTGCTGAAAACCATCGTCCACGAGTATTATGTCGGGCTTTTCGATAGAATCAACAAGCTGCGCCACAGCGCTTTTAGACTCCCCCGTCCACACGGAAACTTCGGGTAGGCGAGCCGCAATAAGGACGGGTTCGTCTCCGTATCGTCTGACATCTTCTAAAGAAGCTTTCGAAGGAACTTTTTCGGGTATTTTAACAGGATTTTTGCCCAGACTTCTAGTTACGACGGCCACCCGGTATCCGCATTTTGATAGAAAATCGGCCAGGTCTATGGTTAAAGGCGTTTTGCCGGTTCCTCCTGTGGTTAAGTTTCCAATGGATACAACAGCACTTCTGGTTCTGACCCTTTTGGAAATGGCTCTGATGCCACCTATTTTTACGGCAAAAAGATAAGGCACAGCGAAAACTTCTCTTAAAACCCGGGGGGCCGCACTTTCGCCATACCACAGGGGGAAAAGACGCCGTGAGATTCTGCCAAGAAATCGGGTTTTACCGTCGTGAGCTTCCCAGAGCATCATCCATCTCTCAGCGTACTGCCATCCGCTCACTGCGGTCATGAACCCCGTAAAGAAAAACAGAGCCCACTGAGCAAAACGATGAATCTCGAAGACTGGTGAAGACAGAGTGGCGAAAACTGTTGCCAGCTGAAAGAGGGTCGTAAGTTTTCCTGCTATCGACGGTTTTACCTCAAAGGGCACATCGGCAATAACCAAAAGTGATGCTCCCGTCATGATGGCCAGATCCCGGGTTATTACAAGCGCCGTGAGCCAGATCGGGACTAAGCCAAGCCAGGATAAAGCCACAAAGGAAGTTACAAGCAGCGTCTTATCGGCCACAGGATCAAGAAAGGCGCCCAGAACCGATTTCTGTTTGAAGGCTCGTGCAATGAAGCCGTCAAGCCCGTCCGTCAAACCGGCAATGAAAAAAACAACAAGTGCACCAACGCGATGATCGTTCAAAAGAAGAAGCAGAAATACTGGCGTGAGCAGTATCCTGATAATGGTGAGAATGTTGGGTATCGTCATCGAATTTCCCGGATGCTACCTGGATTGCGGAACTATCACAATACGACGTGCCTGATCATCTATCGACTCAACTTTCAGGTTCAGTTTATCCCTCGATGTAACTTCGATCTGTTTAATGGTTTCCCCGGAAAGTTCCGGCGTTTCTACGGTGAAAGATTCTGGAGATATGAGTATTCTCGAAACTTCTATACTACCCCCCGCTTCTTTAATACTCCTCTGGAGCTTTTCCCACATCATACCGCCGTGAGGATCCTTTATCACTATCTGCCACAGATCAGATGCAGAGCGTTTTTCCGCTTCCTTTTGTGGCGACTGAGAACCTTTATCTTCAGAAGGTTGTGACTCGCCAGATTCGGGCTGCTGAACTGTTTCCTCGCGTTCACCACCCTCAGCACGGCTTTCTTCAACCCCGGATTGAGGAGATTCTTCAGTCATTGAGGTGTAGCCCAGCGTTTGAACCAGATGATTTGCGGCCATTTCCGCAAGAGTTGTTAAGGCATCCATCAGCGGGGTTTCCTCGGTGTCAACGGGAACAAAGTCTTCTATTTCCTGCTTTTGTGAATTTTGCAGAATCTCAAGACGGATGCTGACCTTACTGGAAACACAAATAAAATCTCCATGGACTCTAACGGCGTCTGAATTTCCCGGAGGCTCCTGTTCCGATGATACAACGTTAAATCCAGATTCGGCGATCCTGGTCACGAATATTTCCGAAAATACATCTCCCGCATTTTTCCCTTCCAATTCCTGATCGCAGGATCTATCGAAGCTCCAGAATAGGACTGGCAGCTTTTCTCTCCCGACCTGATCCCGGCCGGATGGTTGTGAAGGCTCCTTTGTCGATCTACCGGAGCCGTCATCGCGAGCGCCCGGAAAGTGCGTGGTGGTTGCCTCGCTTCGCTCGCTATGAGGAGATTGCTTCGTCTCCTCGTTCCTCGCCATGACAGAGGTAGCGCCTTCAGATGACTGCTCTTTTTTTTCTTCGGTTTTCTTATCCTGGCCGGATGCAGCCACGGCTTTAATGTCTTTCACTTCCAGTCCCAAGGCTCTCAGATCTTTTTTAAGGGCATCCATCAGAATAATAGCTTCGCCCTTTACACGATAGGTTTCCTGCTGAGGCTCCTCCCCCGATATCCTGTAAGCTTTCACATAACGATCGCCTCTGGTAATTACGGCTTTCTGGATTTTATCTCTATTACGCTGGTATTGATCAGGCCCCAGCAGCTCAAGCACGGCTTTGACCACAGCGCGTATCTCAAAATCCCGAATAGCCTTTTCTCTAGCCGTCACCTGATTCCCGCCGACTATCTGCGCTGTTCCCTCGGCTTCCAGACTTATTTCTTCCGAAAGCGCTCGTGTCGATTTCATCAGAAACACCAGCATCAGAAAGCAGACTATAGCAAACTTCTTTCCCTTTCTTTCCATCGTTGATATTCTACTCCTTGCCGTAAAGGAAAGTTACGGTTCTACCCTTTTATCCCCGTACTTGGGTTGATAGCATAGAGAGCATGAGAGGTGAAAGGATAAAATGTGGCATGAATCAATACAGAGATATTACCGGGTTCACCCGGAAGACATATGGTATCTGACCTTTACGCTCGAAGCATACGAAGGGCTCGCCATAGTAACAACGGTTGATAAAGATGCCGGCATTGTCAGAATTCATATTGCACCGGGATGGGAAGATGATTTTGACGCCATTATAGAAGCCGAACGCGACCTGAGGATTCAGCGCGTTGAGATTGATAATGTTTCTGGAGGCGATACAGCATGATGGATCGATCTCTTTGCAGTCATCAAACCGGTCGTAAAATATTCGTTCATACCTTCGGCTGTCAGATGAACGAATACGACTCGCTTCGACTTGTGAGATCTCTGCTCCTTAGAGGCTACTCTGTTACGGACAAACCCGGGGATGCGGATGTAATTTTTGTCAATACCTGTTCCGTGAGAGCAAAAGCCGAACAGAAGCTCTATTCCTTCCTCGGGAGACTGAAGAGATTTAAGGACAGGAAGCCCAATATGGTGCTTGCCGTCGGAGGCTGTGTGGCCGAACAATTGAAAAGCGCGATACTGGAACGATTTCCTTTCGTCGATATTGTTGTTGGAACCAGAGGCATTTCAGTTCTTCCGGATCTTATAGAAAAAGCTATGGAAAGCCCCAGGAGAGAGGGATTCTTTCCCGAAGATGAGCCATCCTTCGGGATGAACTGGCTTGATCCGTCATCGCCCTGCTGGGAAGCTGATGTGGTCGAATACGTTACGATAATGCAGGGATGCGATAATTTCTGCTCTTACTGCATAGTTCCATACGTCAGAGGGCGAGAAAGAAGCCGAAAACCTGAGGAAATCATCGAAGAAATCAAGATACTCAGCGCAAGAGGTGCCAGAGAGGTTGTTCTTCTGGGGCAGAATGTAAATTCCTATGGAAAAAACCTCTCGCCGCCGGTTCCTTTTTCGAAGCTAATTGAGCGCATCGCATCTGAAACGGACATTCGCCGCATAAGGTTTACGACTTCTCATCCAAAAGACCTGACGGAAGATCTCATGGCTTGCTTTCGCGAAATTGACATTCTCTGTCCTCACCTTCACCTTCCTTTTCAGGCCGGCTCTGACAGAATTCTCCGCCTTATGAACCGTGGTTATACTCAGGCAGAATACATAAGGAAAATCGAGCTCCTGAAATCATACCGCCCGGACATCGCTATCACCGCTGATGTTATGGTCGGCTTTCCTACGGAAGAAGAAAAGGATTTTCGCGAAACCATGAAGCTGATCGAGCTCGTGGAGTTTGACGGTCTTTTTTCCTTCAAATATTCCGACCGTCCTTTCACGGCGGCCTCTTCAATGGAACCCAAGGTGGACGATAAAACAAAAACTCGATGGTTGATGGAACTTCAGGAACTTCAAAATTCCATAACTCTCCGGAAGAACAAAGCGGAAGAAGGACGGATTCGGATGGTTCTGGTGGAAGGCGAGAGCAAACTCGGAAGCGGTCAGTTGACGGGAAGAACGGAGCATAACAGAATTGTCAATTTCGAAGGTGAAAAGAAATTGATAGGCAAAGAGGTTGCCGTAAAAATTGTGGAAGGTTATGCTCATTCATTGAAAGGACAGATAGAAAAGGCGGTTAATTAAAACCCCAGAGATGGAGGTTTTTCCATGAGTACCATGATTGAAGTAACGGTTTCAGAACTTGTCGTCGATACCCAGAGCAATACGCCGGTTGTGATTCTACGGGAGAAGGGCGGCACCAGAATGTTACCCATATGGATCGGGCTTATGGAAGCAACGGCTATTGCGATGGAACTGGAAGACGTCAGGTTCCCCCGACCGATGACTCACGATCTTATGAAAAATCTGCTTGAACACCTCAACGTGACCGTAGACCGCGTCGAAGTATGCGACTTGAGAGACAATACTTACTATGCCTTGATTCATTTACGAAGCGGCGACCGGAAAAGTGCTGTGGACGCACGACCAAGCGACGCCATTGCTCTCGCTCTGAGAACCAAATCGCCCATCTATGTTGCAGACAAGGTGCTGAAGAAATCTTCCCAGACCGAGGAAATCAAGACCGTCATTGTAGATCCCGACGATCCGGACAAGCTGGCCGACCTGCTTGAACAACTTTCACCGGAAGACTTCGGCAAGTATAAGATGTAGTGATTGCCGGAGTCAAAATGCGCTCTCCGGTAACTATTTCGATGCGCTTTATTTATCGGCCATCAACGGTGCGGAGTGCATTTGTTCGTAATTTTTCTCGGAAATTTCATTCTCACCAAACCTGAAATCTCGTCATTGAGAGAGGATCAATGAGTCGTACCAGCAGGATCGACGTGGCAATCGGCGGAATGAGCTGTGCTGCCTGTGTGAGACGTGTAGAGAAAGCACTTTCTGGAATTGATGGAGTTGTTTCGGTATCGGTAAACCTCGCAACGGGCAGAGCCACCATTGAACTAACGGACGGTTTTAAGGAAGAACAGGCACGAACCGTTATAGAAGAAAGTGGCTACCAGTGGCTGGGCGTCATAGAGGAACAGACCGAAATACAGTCAGATATTGAGGAACGCCAGCAAAGGGAAAAGAGGCGGCTTTTAATAAAGGTTGTTGTTGGTGGAGTTCTCACCGCCATTATCCACGCCCTTGCCATGTTAGACATTGATCAACACACAAGCCATCTGTTGCAGTTTCTCCTGACTGTTCCTGTGGTTTTCTGGGTAGGAAGTCCCTTTATTGTGGGAGCTGTGAAGGCTCTGCGTCAACGCACATCGGACATGAATACGCTTGTCGCGCTCGGTTCCCTTGCCGCCTTTCTGTACTCGATGGCCGTTACCTTTTGGCCTTCTATAGCATCTCATTCGGCCCGTGCTCACGGCGTCTATTACGATGGAGCTTCGATGATCGTGACTCTTGTTCTGCTCGGGAGATTTCTGGAAGCAAGAACAAGAGAAAAGGCATCAAGAGCGATCAGAAAACTCCTTCAGCTCAAGCCCAGCACCGCAACGATAGTTTTCCCGGACGGTCGAACTGAAGAAGTGCCTGCAAAACGTGTTGCGGTGGGTGATCACTTTATGATCAAGCCCGGGGAACGATGTCCTGTTGATGGCGTGGTGTTAGAAGGAACTTCCTCTGTCGATGAATCAATGCTTACCGGAGAAAGCATTCCACAGCGCAAGAAAACAGGTGATCCGGTCTATGCAGGCACGGTAAACATTGACGGAAGGCTGATATGCAGAGCAACTGCACCGATTGGAAGAACGTTTCTGGACCAGATTGTCAGACTTGTTGAAGAAGCTCAGGGCCGGAAAGCATCCGTCCAGCATCTTGCCGATCGCGTGGCATCGGTTTTCGTCCCCGTAGTGATAGCCATCGCTGTGGTGACCTTTCTGGTGTGGTGGCATTTCTCAACCGATATTTCTCGTCCTCTCATGATGTTTGCTTCCGTTCTGGTTATTGCCTGCCCCTGTGCTTTAGGACTTGCTACTCCCACCGCCATCATGGTGGGAACGGGAATAGGAGCCGAGGAAGGGATTCTCTTCAAGGGAGGAGACGTTCTGGAGCTAATGGGAAAGGTAAAAACCGTGGTGTTCGATAAAACGGGGACCATTACAGAAGGTCGCCCTGTGGTAACGGATATCCAGCCGGGTGAAGGCATCAATGAAGAGGAACTGTTGATGCGGGCGGCCTCTGTGGAAGAAGGTTCTGCTCATCCCCTTGCTCTTGCAATTGTTGATAAGGCAAAGGAAAAAGAGCTGAATTTCCCCCGGGCTCAGGATGTGTCGGCAAAAGCGGGATACGGCTCTTTCGGGAAGGTTCTGACAAATCAGGTAATGGTGGGCAGTGAGCTCTTCATGCGGGAAAACAATATCGACACGACCGAATGGCAAAGTAAGGCGGAAAAGCTTGCCGAAGAAGGGAAAACCGTTGTTTTCGTGGCAGTTGATGGAAAGGTTGCAGGAATCATCGGTTGTGCCGATCGCCCTAAACCGGATGCCGGGAAAGCCATTTCCGACCTCAAAGACCTTGGTATTCAGGTGGTCATGCTTACCGGTGACAGACCTGAAGCCGCCCGGTTTATCGCAGGTCAGGTAGGGATTGATGAAATTATCGCCGGCGTGCTTCCTGACGAAAAAGCGAAGGCAATAGAACGTCTCAAAGAAAAGACCGGCTCTTTTGTTGCTATGGTGGGCGACGGAATAAATGACGCCCCGGCTCTCGTCGCCGCCGATGTTGGTATTGCCATCGGAACCGGAACGGACATTGCCGTGGAGGCTGGGGATGTGACGCTGATTGGCGGGCAACTGTCGGGAGTGGTTTCTGCCGTTGTTCTGTCACGCTTTTCTCTTAGGATAATAAGACAGAACCTTTTCTGGGCTTTTTTCTACAACGTGCTGGGGATCCCTCTTGCCGCCGGCGTCTTTTATCCATTATTGGGCATATCTCTTACTCCTACCTGGGCTGCAGCGGCTATGGCTATGAGTTCTGTATCTGTGGTAAGTAATGCCTTAAGACTTCGACTTGTGTGGAGCGGCTGGAAAAGAAATAAAAAATAAACAAATTGATTATTGCCCCAGCTTCGCAACTTATACAAAATTTGCTTTATCGCTTCGCTTTTCGCAATGACACCTGTTTATGTCATCGTGCCATTGCGAGCGCCCGAAAGGCGGGTGGCAATCCTTTCCGAATCTGTCATTGCGAGCCCGCCGAAAGGCGGGCGTGGCAATCTCAAAAAGCAATGACGAGATTGCTTCGCTTCGCTCGCAATGACGATGTAAGAAAGCTCGCAATGACGATGGAAAAAGACCTGCAATGGTGATGTAAAAAGGCTCGCAGCGGCACCAATGTCACTGCGAGCAGTCTCAAGAGATTGCTTCGTCGCTTCGCTCCTCGCAAAATTTTTTATGAAAATCCAGCATGTGAAGATTGAGAACAAAGTCAAAAAATGCTAAGTGCTTTCCGAATATATCTCGTAAATATGTTTAAGCCGTGGATACGCTAACGGAGTGAATTTTTACATGGTTCAGGAGTATTAATCCTAATGGATAACGGCGGGAACAGGGTTGAAAAAGAATTTCTCGTGACAAACAAGCAGGGAATTCACGCAAGAGTGGCGGCTCAGATTGTAGATGTTGCTCAAAAATTCAATTGTGAGATATGGATTTCGAAGGGTAACCGAAAGGTTAGTGCAAAAAGTATTCTTGATGTGCTTACCCTTGCCTGTGGTTATGGTTCAAAAGTGCTTGTTATTGCGGAAGGTCCCGAAGCAAAAACGGCGGTAGATGCCTTAGGAACCCTTTTTAAAAAAAGGTTTGGTGAAACGTAAAGACAATGGGGGATTTTACATTCAGGCTTAAAGGCGTAGGAGTTTCTCAAGGTATTGCCATAGGAAAAGCTTTTGTAGTCCAGAAAGGCCCCGTCTCCATCCCTTATTACACTCTATGGAGCGACGAAGCCGTCGAAGAAGAATGTAAAAGATTCGAAGAAGCCGTAAAGCAAGTTGATGCAGACCTTGTAGCAATAAAAGAAAACCTCAAAAACGATCTACGTCAGTACGCTTCGCTGCTGGATGCTCACAGGCTCATACTGAGGGACAGACTTATTTATGATGGGACTCTGGAACTCATAAGAGAAAAACAGCTCAACGCTCTCTGGGCTCTATCACTTATCCTTGCAAAGGCTCGAGAAATCTTCGACGGTCAGGACACGGTTAACCTGATGGATCGTTTCTACGATGTGGGATCGGTCATTGACCGCCTCATGCGTAAGCTCTCCGGAAGCCACGAAGATATTTTTTCCATGATTCGTGAACGATCCATTCTGGTAACGCACGATCTCCCCCCTTCTGACGCGGCACAGTTACCTCTCGAAAAGGTCATGGCCTTTGTGCTGGACATTGGCGGAAAAACGTCCCACACGGCCATCATTGCTAGGTCGCTGAATATTCCTGCCGTCATGGCAACAGAACAGGCATCCAGAAAGATTCAGACCGGAGATTTGCTCATCGTTGACGGCACTTCGGGTTACGTCATTGTAAACCCATCCGAAGAAGATATTCAACATTACGTTGAACTCCAGCTAGGGCTGGATGCCTACATAAGGGACATCACGAGAAAGGCCTCTCTTCCGGCGGTAACTCGTGATGGTGCCCGAATTGTCGTTGAAGCCAACATTGAGCTTCTGGAAGAGATTGTCGCAGCAAAAGACAGCGGAGCCGAAGGAATAGGTCTTTTCCGGACCGAGTTTGGCTTCATGAACAGAGAAGATCTCCCAACAGAGGAGGAACTTTATCAGGAATACCGTCAGCTTGCCGAACTGATGGCACCTGGAGAAGTTATCATAAGGACGCTTGATGTAGGATCTGATAAGCTCAGCAACTGGTTTCCACCGCTTAACGAACCCAACCCAGCTCTGGGCCTCAGATCGGTGAGATTTTGCCTGAAATATCCGCACATAATGAAAATGCAGATGAGAGCCATTCTCAGAGCGGGAGCCGTTGCCGGCAATGTAAAAATGATGTTCCCTCTGATTTCAGGGATAGGAGAATGGCGAGCGGTTAAGGCAATTATCAGGGAAGTCAAGGAAGAACTGCTCCGGGCCAGAATACCTTTTGACGAAAATATGCCGATCGGGATAATGGTCGAAGTCCCTTCGGCTATCGCCATTGCCGACCTTCTGGCTAAGGAGGTGGATTTCTTCAGCATCGGCACGAACGATCTTATCCAGTATGCTCTTGCCATAGACAGGCAGAATGAACACGTGGCCCATCTCTTTGAAGCGCTCCACCCGGCAATTCTCAGAATGATTAATTTCACCGTGAGAGAAGGACATAAGGCCGGTATTCCCGTTAGTATTTGTGGGGAGATGGCGGGCGAACCATTCTACGTTCCCATATTGCTGGGGCTTGGGCTTGACAAGCTCAGCATGAATCCTCAATCAATACCGAGGGTCAAAAATTTAATAAGCAGGTCTTACAAAAAGCAGTGCGAAGCTCTGGTTAAAGAGGTGCTCCAGTGTGATACGGTAGAAGGTATTCGGGAACTCCTGATGAAAACTGTTGCGGAGCAGTTTCCTGAGGAATATCATTTCTTCCACAGCGGTTTTGTGACTTAGAAGTTTTTTGAAAGGATAGTGGATGGGAAGGAAGCAGGGAGAAGGAGTAAAAATTGTATGCCAGAATAGGAAGGCTTTTCATGATTTCGACATTGTCGAAACCATAGAGGCCGGTATTGTCCTTCTGGGAACGGAAGTGAAGGCTCTTCGCGAAGGAAGAGCAAACCTTAAAGACAGCTACGCAAAAGTTAAGCGAGGGGAGATATACCTCTACGGAATGCACATAAGTCCTTACAGTCATGGAGGTTTCAGCAATCACGATCCAGAACGTCCAAGGAAGCTTCTTCTTCATAAGAGAGAA
>CAZWJX010000042.1:17553-17911 GCA_964634695.1 uncultured Syntrophobacterales bacterium
AGGGTTATTCCATTGTGCCAACCAGGGTCTATTTTAAGAACGGCAAAGCAAAGGTTGAACTTGCGCTTGTCAAAGGAAGAAAGCTTCATGACAAACGGGAGGCTATCAAGAAGAAAGAAGAAGCCAGAGAAATGGACAGACTGAGAAAAAAATACAAGATCAGTTAGGACTCAGGAGGTGCAAGTGGGAAATGTCTTTGAGAATGGAATGTATGTGTTGTGAATGCGGCATTTCACATTACATTCCTCTGGAAGACATTACCAGTACCGAAGTAACAGGTGGTTTTCATTATCCGTTAGTGCTTAACATATTTTGTAGCGATTGTGGCGGCACTGTGTTTTTTGTGGCCAAACAAGGC
>CAZWJX010000043.1:0-14097 GCA_964634695.1 uncultured Syntrophobacterales bacterium
CCAAGTCCAGGGAACCAGATCGGCATGACCATGCAGACCGAACAGGAGAAAATCAAAGTGAATCTTAAGACCTGTAACCTTGCTGTAGTAAGTGGTGAAGAGTTCAAAAAGGAAGAAGAATACGCTTATAATCAAAGCATAGGTAACAATCTTTGCCAGAGCCTGAATGGCCTGTTCACCCGGGTCGAATTTGGTTTTTTTCTTTATAAGCAGAGCAAGAAGAATCAGCAGAGCAGGACCTGATGAGAAAGCCGATGCAAGAAATCTTGCGGCCATGATAGCCGTCAACCAGAAATGACGTCCCGGTAATCCTGCGTACAGGAAGGCCGTTACTGTGTGAATACTAACTGCCCACGGGATCGATATATAGATGAGAGGTTTTACCCATTTGGGAGGTGCTACACCCATGCGTTCTGCATCGAGAACGTTCCAGCCGATCAGGATGTTCAAAAGAAGATAACCATTTAGTACGATCATGTCCCAGAAAAGGATTGAGTTCGGAGTTGGGTAGCGGAGAACATTGAAGAGACGGTGAGGCATTCCAAGGTCTACAATTATGAAGAGAAGGCACATAGACACGGCAGCAATAGCAAGGAATTCGCCTAGAATGGTTATTCTTCCGAAGGCTTTAAAATCATGAAGATAGTACGGAAGAACCACCATAACGGCAGATGCCGCGACTCCAACGAGAAAGGTAAACTGAGCAATATATAATCCCCAGGAAACATCGCGGCTCATGCCTGTGATTCCTAAGCCTCTATAATACTGAAACAGGTAGCACACAAACCCCAGGGCTATGAATACACTCAGGAGTTTGAGCAACCTTTTAAAATCGTCGCCTGCTTTAAATACTCTATCAAACATGGCTCTCCCTCACACAATTAAGTTAGACCAGGTAGTACACATTTGGTTGAGTACCTACTTCCAGTTTGCGTCGTAAGCTCAATCTCTTGCTTAGAATTCGGCGAACTTCTGATGCAGGATCTTCAAGATCGCCGAAAATTAGTGCTTTAGCCGGACAAGCCTCCACGCAAGCGGGCTGCAATCCTTCCGCCAGCCTTTCGTCGCAGAATGTGCACTTTTCTACAACACCTCGACGTCTTACGGGATAGTCATAGTTTAAGTTGGCAACATAAGGCTTAGGATCTCGCCAGTTGAAGCTTCTCGCTCCAAAAGGACATCCAGCCATGCAATACCGACAGCCGATACATCTATGATGATCCATCATAACGATTCCATCTGCACGTTGAAAAGTTGCCTTTGTAGGGCAGACTCGAACACAGGCTGGATTGGAACAGTGATTGCACAGAAGAATAAAGGGGCCTTCTTTGAAGTCTTCAGGTACAAATTCATGAGCGGTGCCGGGGAAAGTGTGTTCGTAATTATCCTTCCAGATCCATTTGATTTCTTTCTCACCCGGGATGGTGGGCACATTATGGATGCTGTGACAGGCTTCTATACATTTGCGGCACTCAGCTTTCTTATTGTATTCCTGACACCGCTTGACATCGATAACCATGGCCCATCGTTCAGCATGCAGAGCCTTTGGGTTGCTCTTATATGCAGGTCCTTTTTCCTGTTGTTCTAATGCCTGCTTTGCTGACACCTTTATTACAGGTCAAAGAGAAAATCCAAGGACGCAGGCTCCAGTTATCTTAAGAAAATCCCTTCTCTTTTCATCCATCTTCTATTCTCCTCTTACTTGGTTGCCTGAGCTGTTGCCGCTGCTTCCTGCTTAGGCGGCAGATGACAATCCCAGCAGTATGGCGCCAAACCTATGTAGTTGTGGCAGGTGTCACAGAATTGAGCCTTATTGGTATGACATTTCATACATGAACGCTGAAGACTTGCAGGATAGGTTGTCCCACCTGCCGTGACATAATAACGTTTAGCATTACGTACCGCCTGAGTTCTCCAATCGTTCAAGACGACCATATGCGATGTTCTCATGTAGTTCTTAGCCGCTACGCACTCTTTCTTCTCCATCATCTGGATGGTAGGCGTGTCCAGCTTTGGATCAGGCGGAGTAGAAGCCTTGCCGCCTTGCAGCCAGAAAGGAAGGCTGACAACACCAATAAATATGACCAATCCAATCAAAATGGGTTTTGCATCATAGATCTTCATCGGTTTCTTCCTCCATACCTGGCAAAGGTTCACCACGCAGGTTGGTCGTCCGCTTCTGCTCGCCTGTCATGATAAGGGCATTTCCAACCAGTTCATGCAAACCGCAGACCTGAACACCGGGTACCCAGTAATTCATAAGAGGTACCAGAACGGCACGATCGATTGCACACATACAGGCGAGCATGTTCACTCCGTATTTTTCATGCACATATCTTACAGCATTGGCTCTCGGGAAACCTCCCCGCATTCTCATTTCCATATACTCGTCTGTATTGAGCCCTGAGCCGCTTCCACAACAGAAAGTCTGTTCCCTTATTGTTTCTGGAGGCATTTCATAGAAATTATTGCAAACATGTTTGAGTATATACCTTGGTTCTTCAAATATGCCCATACCACGGGATGTGTTACAGGAATCATGCCATGTAACAACAAGATTGTCGTTTCGGCTTGGATCCAGTTTCAGCTTTCCATGTTTAATTAAATCGGCAGTAAATTCGGCTATATGGATCATCTTGGTCGACTTGGCATGTTCAAAACGAGTTCCAGTAATTGGAGATACGGGTACTTCAAGATTTTTCGGTGGCTTCCACCATGTTGCCAGATACTGATGAATCAGACGCCACATGTGGCCGCATTCACCACCAATGATGAATTTTACGCCAAGTCGTTCTGCTTCGGCGTAAATCTTGTAGTGGAGCCGTTTTGCCATTTCGTGAGAGGTGAAGAAACCGAAGTTTCCACCTTCAGAAGCGTAGGTGCTCCATGTGTAATCGAGACCAAGTTCATGAAATAGCATCAGATAACCCATACAGGTGTAAGTACCCGGGTCGGCAAACACATCACCGGAAGGCGTTACAAATAGAATTTCAGCTCCTTTCCGGTTGAAACTAGGCTCGGGTCTTATGCCAGTTACACCTTCAATTTCGTCGCAGAAAAATTCGATCATGTCCCTGAAAGCATGGGGTTGGATTCCAAGATGGTTACCAACTCTGTAACAGTTGCTCACGGGACCCATAATCCAGTCTATATTGCATCCAAGGAGATTAAGAAGTTCTCGCCCGATAATGGTGATTTCCGCCGTGTCAATTCCGTAAGGACAGAACAGCGAGCATCGACGGCATTCAGTGCACTGGAAGAAGTAATACCAGAGCTCTTTGAATGTCTCCTCTGTAAGATCTCTTGCTCCTGCCGTCCTTCCAAGAAGTTTTCCCGACGTGGTGAAATAACGGCGGTAAATCGAGCGAAGTAGTTCGGCTCGAAGAACAGGCATATTCTTGGGATCGCCGCTGCCGATGAAGAAATGGCATTTGTCAGCGCAGGCTCCGCATCTAACACAGATATCCATGAATACTTTAAAAGTTCTGAATCTTTCGAGCCTTTCCTTAATGCCGTTTATGTAAATTTCTTTCCAGTTCGGTGGAAGTTTCCAGTCGTCATCGGTTACCCTCCATTCTCTCGCGAAGGGAAGGCCAACTGCTTCCAGATACTGAGGACGCGAAGCGTTACAGAAGGTGCCCGGACGGAATTCCACCTTTTTGTCCATCCACCATACTTCTGGTGGCGTATGGTTAATGCTCTTTAAAAGCTCGTTTGGTTTGGGAACGCTTGCCATATCTCCTCACTCCTTATTGTTACTCGGCTTTATCTTCTTCCATCCCTTCCAGGGGTTTTTCCACAGGCAGTCCTGCTTCGACCATCTTTTCACGGAACTCTTCTTCGTATTCTTCATAGGTATGGACCTTTACAGGATAATCCCAAGGATTGATATGACGAACCATCCGACTGTTGTTGGGAAGATTTCTTGTCGGGCTCAAGAATATACCGCCCATATGCATGAGCTTGCTAAACGGGAAGTAGGCAAACAAAGTGCTTACCAGGAAAAGATGAACATAAAATAAAACTCCAATCCCGCTTGGCACCGTTGGATGGAAGGTAACAAGCCCCATTGTTAGTTGCTTAATAGATACAATGTCCACTCTCCATATGTATCTCATAAGCATGCCGGTGATAGCGATGCCGAGAATCAGAAATAGGGCAAAATAGTCTGAAGGGAGAGAAACATACTTAACCTGTGGTATAATTACTCGGCGAATGAAAAGATAAGTTGCAGCTGCTACGAGCACGAAATCTGAGAGGAGAATGCCAGGAAGTCCCATCTCAAAAAAGGTGTCAGCTCGTTCAAGCCATTGAATAAATCCCGGTACCGGATCGGAGAAAAACCTGAAATGTCTTAAAAAGATGACCAGAAAGGAGTAATGGAAAGCAAGTGCTGCAAGCCACAACCATTTTTCCCAGTGATAGGTCAGCTTTCCACCTTCTCGAAGCTGCATCTTTGTGTTTCGAAATAGAGATCGAAACACCAGAATCTCAAGAGCCATCCGAACGACAACGCCCAATTTGTTGTAAGGACTGTCAAATTTCGCTGGCTTAATCCAGTTTAATGAAGTGTACTGTTGCCCTGCAGTTGTCGGGATTCTGAAGGGAACAGGCGACCGGGCCCAGTCTAAAACTCTCACTATAAAACCTAAAAGAAAAATGGCAAAAGCTGCGTACGGGACTGCAACCCCGAACACATACTGGAGCCCTAGCACCTTTACCCCGACAATCGCCGCAAGAGCCAGGCCAAGAACAACGCTTAAAGCAAACTTCATTCCCATAACATCTCACCTCGCTCTTTAAATAAGTTTAACTTGCCCCTAACCAGTTGCCTCTTGCTTGCTACAAGCCTCTATTCTCTATTATTCTTGTTCTTCTTGTTGCGAAGACGGTGTTATCTCATAAACAATTCCAGCCCTCTGTAAAAGCCGAAATGTTCTGTCCTTAACTTCCCGGAGCCTTACTTCGTAAAGATCTTCTCTGCATTTTGCAAATACGTCAAAACTTTCCATCAGCAGTCTATCTACAAAAGCGTTTATGTTATCTACTATAGATGTAAACTCTTTTTCGCCTGAACAAACATCTCTGACTATCCATCTGAGGTCTGCTATAAACTTCAGGGCATCAGAGGGCTTAAATTCCTGAATTGCTCTTATCCTGATTATCCGGTCTAAGAAAGGCGTGAGCTCACCAGACTGTCCACCCGAAATTATCCAGCTTAAAATGCCCTCAAGGCCTTCTCTGATAGCTGCACCGACCGGGTTTAGGAAGGGATTTTTCTGGCTTTTCAAAAACTTGGCAGTTTCATCCGGGTAGGTTTCAACAACTATCTGGAACCATTGATTAATAATTTTTTGCTTGTTACGGTCTATCGCTTCAATCCAGCTCATCAGCCCACTGCCATAAATTTAGGTTTTTGTGTTTGATCCAGATAAGGTCAAATTGATGCCTCTTTTCTCTTCTCCTTTACCACCTTCGAACGAAACAGGTCAAGACAATTCGTTAAAATAAGCACATCCATGCTTGGGCTTGTTGCGAAGATGCTACCGAGATTTCAGTATATCTAGAATCTTTTCGAACAAAGCATTCTGCTCCTCTGTTTTGAGACAGATCTTATTGAGAAGCTCGCTTACATCTTTGAGACCTATTTCTTCCGCTTTTATTGCCCATTCACGATAGCTTTCCAGATGATCTTCATTATGATGCTTCCAGTGTTCAATGCGCTTTATAAACTTCTCGAGATCGTGAGCAGATTCGTGTGGATGATCGTTATGATTATGATTACCATGTCCATGGTGGTGTCCGTGGTGGTGATGATGATGCTTTGTATCATGCATAATTAATCCTCCCCAAAATTAGCAATAAAAATTCGTTTATTGCTTTGTCGTTTTGCTCCTCGCAATGACTCCCCTGTTTATGGTCTTACGAGGAGTCCGCTCCTAGCGGACGACGAAGCAATTTCGCTATTACGAGTTCGATCATACTCTCCAGCCTCATTGCGAGCCGGGGGACTGAGCAATCCCTTGAGATTGCCACAGTTGCCTTACAGCAGCCTCCCAATGACATCCCCATCCGCCATTGCGAGCGAAGCTAAGCGATCACCACGGCCGCTTTTTGGCGGCACAGCAATGACACAGAAAAATATCATTGCGGACGGGACGTAGCGAAACAATCGTTTCTCCAATACGTGAGATCATACACTTTTTAAGATTCTGTCAACCGTTTTCTGACCCATTAATTAGACCCGGTGAGCCACCATAAAATAGGCCCGTTATGCCGAAATCATCCGGTGTTATTCCCGCTTCTCTCTTGACTTTTTTCGACCGGATTTATAAAGAAAATGTGATTCATCTGGAGGGGGTCAAAGGATAAATTAACATTACAGGAGATGTGTATGTCATCTGTGGTAAGTCATCTCACAGGTGCGGTGACTATTGTTGGAGGGGGCATAACCGGCATCCAGGCCGCTCTAGATATAGCCAACGCTGGGTTCAAGGTTTATATGATTGAATCTAGCCCTAGCGTGGGAGGGGTAATGGCAAAGCTTGACAAGACCTTTCCCACAAACGATTGTTCGTCCTGTATGATGGGGCCCAAGCTGGTTGAACTGGCGAATCATCCAAATATAGAATTGTTTGCCTATAGCGAACTTGAAGCGGTTTCTGGAGAACCCGGCAATTTCGAAATTACTATAAGGAAAAAAGCCCGGTATGTTGATCCAGAAAAATGTGTGGGCTGTGGTATTTGTGCAACCAAGTGTCCAACCAAGGTTCCCGATGAATTTAATTTTGGGCTCAGTTATCGAAAAGCCATTTATATTCCTTTCCCTCAAGCTGTGCCCCTCGTTTATACGATAGATCCCGATCATTGCCGAATGTTTACCAAGGGAAAATGTGGTATATGTCAGAAATTTTGCCAGAACAAGGCAATTGATTACGAGCAAAAAGATAGCTGTGTCACTGTCCCGAGTGGCGCGATTATTGTTGCAGGGGGTTATTCGCCTTTCAATGCCAGAGTCCTTGAAGAACTAGGATACGGACGATGGCCCAACATTGTGACAGCACTTGAATATGAACGCATTTGTTCTGCTGCAGGTCCTTTTCAGGGGCATATCGTAAGACCTTCTGATCACGAAGAGCCCAAGCGTATCGCCTGGATCCAGTGTGTTGGATCTCGAGATGTATCGAACGGAGTAGAGTATTGTTCGTCCGTTTGCTGTATGTATGCAACAAAACAGGCGATGATTACCAAAGAACATGATCACTCGGCGGAAACAACGATTTTTTATATAGACATGCGGGCCCACGGTAAGGGCTTCGATGCTTTTGTCGAGCGAGCCAAACGCGAATATGGTGTGAGATATGTTCGGAGCAGAGTATCCAGAGTCATTCCGGATGCTTCTGGAAAGTACCTTGAGATCAGCTATGTTACCCAAGATAATAAGCTTTGCACCGAAACGTTCGACATGGTCGTGCTCTCAATAGGGCTCTGCCCTAATCCTTCGGCTATCAGGGCCATGAAGGTTCTTGGTTTATCTTGTAACAGGTATGGTTTTGTGGAAACTGATCAGCTTCATTTTACCAGAACGGCTCGACCTGGCGTTTTTGTATGTGGAGTTATACAGGAGCCGAAGGATATACCCGATAGCGTCCAGCAAGGAAGCGCTGCTGCAGAAGAAGCAATGGCTTTCCTTGCTTCAGCACGAAATACAATGGTTCATGTGCCGGCTCAGCCCCCGGAAAGAAATGTAGCAGGAGAAGAACCGCGTATTGGCGTGTTTGTTTGTCACTGCGGGATAAATATAGCCGGTGTTGTGGATGTTAAGGCCGTTGCCGAATATGCTTCCACTCTTCCTAATGTGGTTTATGCTACGAACTGTATGTTTGCCTGCTCAACAGATCAGCAGATTGAGATCAAAAAAGCAATCGATCAATACCGGCTGAACCGTATTGTAGTTGCTTCGTGCACTCCCAGAACTCACGAACCGCTCTTTCGGAATACCTTGAGAGAAGCGGGCCTTAATCCTTACCTGTTCGAACAGGCCAACATTCGTGAACATGTTTCCTGGGTTCATCAAAACGAGCCGGAAAAGGCAACTCAGAAGGCCAAAGAAGTTGTGAGAATGGCCGTCGCCAGAGCAAGACTCCTTGAGCCTCTTTACGATACGTCTTACGAGGTTGTTCAGCGAGGTCTTGTTATCGGTGGAGGACTTGCAGGGCTCACGGCCGCACATGAGCTGGCCCGTCAGGGATTCGAAGTGGTTCTTGTCGAAAAGACGGATAAGCTGGGAGGGCTTGCTAAGTCGCTTTATGAGACCGAAACCGGTTTCCCCGTCTCCCGGTATGTTGAAAGCTTGATTCAGACCGTTGAATCTGATGGAAATATAAAAATTCTTCTGAATTCAGAAGTCGTAGAGGTGAAAGGAACCTGCGGTCGTTTTACCGCCTTCGTTCGTTCACCCGAGGGTGAGAAACGTATACAGGTAGGAGCAGTTATCGTTGCAACTGGAGGAACTGAATATAAGCCGAACGAATATCTCTATGGTCAGCATGATTCTGTGGTGACTCTGCGTTTCCTTGAGGAAATCCTCTTTAATAATCCTGATAAGATTAAGCAAATTAGAAATCTCGTCATGATCCAGTGCGTTGGATCACGGGAACCCGGAAACCTTTACTGTTCCAGAGTCTGCTGTACCATGGCTGTAAAGAACGCCCTGAAATGCAAGGAGATCAATCCTGAAATCAATATTGCCATCCTTTATCGTGACGTTAGAACCTTCGGTTTCAGGGAACATTATTACAACGAAGCTCGTAAAAAGGGCGTTCGGTTTGTAAGATATGATTTGGAAAACAAGCCGCAGGTTATTCAGGATCCGAAGGGAAATCTAAAAGTAAAGGTGAGAGATCCCATATCTGAAAGTTTAATATCCATACCGACTGACTTGCTGGTGCTTAGCGTTGCAATTCGTCCTCAGGAAGGCCAGAAGGAGCTGGCAGAACGTTTGAGGCTTCCTCTGGATGAAAACAACTTCTTCCTCGAAGCTCATATTAAACTAAGACCGCTTGATTTTGCTACACCCGGCTTCTTTGTCTGTGGGCTTGCTCAGGGCCCCAAATTTTCATACGAATCGGTGGTTCAGGCAAAGGGTGCGGTGGCTCGAGCGGCCACTATACTGTCACGTAAGGAAATGTTCTCCGATGCTGTGGTGACTCACGTCGATCCTTTCCTTTGCAGAGGTTGTGGCGAATGCGAAAAGGTCTGTAGTTTTGGAGCAATTAAGGTTATCGATCGACGTTCTGAAGGTGGAGGACTTCGAGCCGAAGTTGATCCTGCGCTTTGTACAGGTTGCGGGGCTTGTAATGTGGCGTGTCCAACGGGAGCAGCATCCCTGGCGCATTTCAAAGATAAACATGTGTTTGCAATGCTTGAGAGTTTAGCGGCCGATTCTGGAGAGGAGAAGGCATTAACATCAGGATAAGGGGTTTAAATGGCACTGGAAAAGGAACCGTTAATTGTTGCTTTTGTGTGTAACTGGTGTGCCTACGCGGGAGCCGATCTGGCAGGTGTTTCTCGCATCCAGTATCCTAGCAACGTGAGGCTGATCAGACTTATGTGTTCCGGGCGGGTTAACGAAGGTTTTATCTTGAAAGCTTTCGAACGTGGTGCCACCGGTGTTCTGGTTGCGGGATGACATATCGGAGACTGTCATTACCTGGACGGTAATGTCAAGGCTCAGAAAGTTGTCCAGAGAACGAAAGAAATTCTTGATCTGCTTGGAATGAATCCGGAAAGACTGAGACTCCGCTGGGTCTCGGCTTCAGAAGGCGTTAGATTCGCCGAGGAAATAAAAGACTTTGTAGCATACTTGAAGCGTGATTTAGAACAATCTCGGGAAGAAAAATTAGAGGCAAAAACATTATGAAGCTCACCGAAGGACAGATTGCCTATTGCATGGAATGTGGAGTCTGCACTGGAAGTTGTCCTGTTGCCAGAAGTTATGAAGATTTTTCACCTAGATTGATTATTAAGAACCTTCTGGTGGATGGGAAGGAAAAGGTCACTCAATCTCGCACATTGTGGCGTTGTATAACCTGCGCAAGATGTAGTGTTCGTTGTCCGGCACTTATAGACATTCCCAGAGTTGTTAACGAATATCGTGAAAAGGCCTTTAAGATTGGAGTGGTTCCCGAGCCAAGCCACCACGCTGTGCTGCATATTATTCCGAAGCTACAGTTGAGGAGACCTTCCCAGAATAGAACAGGCTGGGCATCTAAATGGCGAACAAGAGACCATGGCGAGTATTTCTATTTTGTGGGCTGTGCCCCCTATTTTAATCCTGTATTTGAGTATCTCGGTATTCGTCCGTTGAATGTTCCTGAAGCGGTTTTGACGTTACTTAATGCGGTTGAAATTGAGCCCGTCGTGAGTAACGAGGAAGTCTGTTGCGGGCATGATGCTCTGTGGACCGGAGACGAAGAAACTTTCGCTCAACTGGCCAGAAGAAATGTTGAAGTGATTAAACGCTCGGGTGCCAGGACGGTTATCTTTTCGTGCCCCGAGGGATATACAACGTTTAAACAGGATTATCCGGAGGTTGTAGGAGAACTACCCTTTGAAGTTGTTTATGTATCGGAATTTTTAGCCGGGAAGCTCGATCTCCTGAAAGATTGTTTGACGAACGGGAATGATGCCGAGCTGGTAACATACCACGATCCCTGTAGATTGGGACGTTTTGACGGAATTTACGATTCGCCACGGATGTTGCTGGATGCGGTTTCAGGTGCTGAACGTTTTGAGATGGAGCGGACCAGAGAGAATGCCTTGTGTTGTGGCACGAGTGCCTGGATTGAATGTTCCTCATGTTCAAAGGCCATTCAGTTCGATCGTCTGGAGGAAGCTCACAACACACTCCCTTCCGGCAATGGTGGAAATAGGATTCTCATCACTTCCTGTCCCAAGTGTTTTATCCATTTGAACTGTGCAAAAACTGCTCTTCCAGAGGATAGTCCGGGGAAAAACTTACAAATTGAAGACCTTTATGTATTTTTATCCCGCCATATAGCGAGGGAAAAGAAAGATGCATAACCGAATTGAACATCACGTCTTGGTTGTAGGGGGAGGCATTGCAGGCATCCAGGTTTCTTTAGATCTTGCCGAGATGGGGTTTAAAGTTCATCTGGTAGAGCGGCTTCCGTCCATTGGTGGCAAGATGGCCCAGCTCGACAAGACCTTTCCCACGAACGACTGTGCTATCTGAATTCTCGCTCCAAAATTGATGGATGTCGGTCGACATCCCAACATAGAGTTGCTTGCCTATTCGGAAGTTGAAAAGGTCGAAGGGACTTTGGGTGCTTTTACCGTAACGATACGAAAAAAGGCTCGTTACGTGGATGAGAGTAAATGCACCGGATGTGGAGCATGCGCCGAGAAATGCCCAACGAGAGTGTCGGATCCCTACAATGAAGGGCTTGCCGAACGCAAAGCGATCTACAGATATTTCGCTCAGGGTATCCCATCTACGTATACGATAGATCCTGATGCCTGTCGCCATCTTGCAGCCCTCAAAGCGGAAAAGGAGGGCGGGGGAGAAAAGGGTAAGGTTAGAAAATGCGGCGTTTGCGAAAAAATATGTCAGGCGAAGGCTATTAATTACTTCCAGCAGGATCAGATCATTCAGAGAGAGGTGGATGCCATTGTGCTGGCCACCGGATACGAAGTTATGAAACCCGTCGAGCTTACGGAATACGGTTACGGTAGAGTACCCAACGTAATAACGGCAATCGAATTTGAACGGCTTCTTTCAGCAAGTGGTCCTACGGCCGGACATCTTTACCGTCCTGCTGACTTTGTTGGCAGAAAGAAGATGCCGGAAAACTTGCCGCATGCAAAAAGACTGGCTTTCATTCAGTGTGTGGGATCTCGACATGGTCGTTATGCCATTTACTGTTCCGGCTTCTGCTGTATGCATTCCATTAAAGAAGCTATTATAGCCGTAGAGCACGATCCGGAAGTGGAGGCCTGGATATTTGGTATGGATATTAGGGCTGCGGGAAAGGGGTTTGAAGAAAATCGAGTTAATGCAGAGAGGGTGGGGGTCAGGTTTATCCGAAGCAGAGTAGCTGAAATCGTAAAAGGACCCAATAATCTGCCTGTAGTATGGTACGAGGATACCAAGGAAAGGCGGGTGTATTCAAAAGAGTTCGACATTGTGATTCTTGCTTCCGCCTGCTATCCGCCAAAGGACGCTGCAGAGTTAGCAGAAAGGTTCGGTGTAGAACTGGACAGATTTGGTTTTATTAAAACACGCACCTTTGCCCCCTTTGATACCACCAGGGATGGGATATTTGTATGCGGTTGTGCTAAGGGCCCTGCCGACATTCCCGTATCGGTGGCTCAAGCGAGCAGTGCCGCAGCAAGGGTGGCTCAGATGGTTTTGAGAGAAAACAGGAAAGTGGTAGGACATTGAAGCTCGGTGACGAGTCAATATAAATTTAGAGGCAGGAAATGATGAAACTTGAGGATTTTTCTGAATCTCAGAAAGAGGCTAACGTTAGAATAGGGGTTTTTGTTTGTCACTGCGGCTCGAACATAGCCGGATACCTCGATTGCAAAGCCGTGGCGGAATATGCTTCCACTTTACCTGGAGTCGTTTTTTCCACAACAAATCTTTATACCTGTTCGGAATCAGGCATTGCGGAAATCAAGCGGGCGATCGTTGAAAAGAATCTAACTCGAGTTGTGGTAGCTTCCTGTTCCCCTAGGACTCACGAACCTCTCTTCAAAAGTGCATGTAAAGAAGTAGGCTTGAATCCGTATCTTTTTGAAATGGTAAACATCAGAGATCAATGTTCGTGGGTTCATATGAAGGATCGTGAGGAGGCGACCGAGAAAGCGAAAGATCTTGTACGCATGGGGGTAGCAAAAGCCTGGTTTCTGGAGCCTCAGCAAGACATCGAAATACCTATTGAAGCTCGGGTCGCAGTTATTGGTGGAGGAGTTGCAGGCTTGACAGCTGCTGAAGCACTGGCCGATATGGGTATTTCTGTTGTGCTTATAGAGAAGAATGCAGAGCTGGGAGGTTTGACGGTAAGACTTAACAGCCTGGCTCCCCATTTGATCAACCCACGTGATGTGGTGAAACCACTCATAGAAAGAGTGGAACATCATTCGAATGTGAAGATTTACAGGGAGGCTACCGTTAAGGCAATAGAGGGTTACGTCGGTAATTATCATATTGAGATAGAAACGAAAGCAAACGGCTCAGTGACGGAATCGGTGAGCGCTGTGGTGGTTGCTATTGGCGCTAAGCCTTATATGCCCAAAGGGCTTTTCAATTATGATGGAAACCGAGTTATCACTCAATTTGAGCTGGAAGAGCGACTTAGAGAACGTGAAATAGATGGAAACCTGAAAGACGTGGTGATGATTCAGTGCGTGGGAGCCAGATCATCTGAAAAAGGTCAATATTCATATTGTGGTCGTATCTGCTGTATAATTGCGGTAAAGAATGCCATTGTTTTAAAAATATTATATCCCGATCTTAACGTTTCTATACTGTATCGGGATATTCAGACCTACGGAACCGAATTCGAAGCCATGCTGTGGAAAGCCCGTTCGATGGGGATAAGATTCTATGTGTATGACCCAACGGATCCTCCCAATGTGGAGGAAAGAGTTGTCAAAGTCAAAAGCCCTGTATTTACGGACGAAGTTATAGAACTCCCATACGATATGGTGGTTCTGTCAACTCCTATGGTTGCTTCTGACGATGCTTCCTTGATCTCGAATCTCTTGAGAGTTCCTATCGATTCTAATGGCTTCTTTCTGGAAGCTCACGTTAAGCTAAGACCGCTTGATTTCGCTACCGATGGGGTTTTTCTTTGTGGAGCCTGCCGGTTTCCCTGCACTACTGAAGGTGCAAGAATTCAGGGAATGGGAGCTGCAGCTCGGGTGAGTGCTCTGCTTGCAAAGGGGAAGGTGGTCTCCAGTGCCCTGGTGGCCGAAGTCGATGTTTCGACCTGCTGTGGATGCCAGGGATGCCTTAGAATTTGTCCCTACGGAGCTATTACCTATGACGAAAACATGAACGTTTGCAGG
>CAZWJX010000043.1:14107-17798 GCA_964634695.1 uncultured Syntrophobacterales bacterium
ATGTGGAAGTTGTGCGGCGGCCTGCCCATCTCAGAGCGTTCAGCTCAAAGGCTTTCGTCCACGGCAACTTCTTTCCCAGGTGCAGGCTGTTATGAAACCACTAAAAGAGATACTCATGAATTACGCATGATCCGATAACTATGAGGGGAACGATGGAAAAGAATTTTAAGCCCATTATTTTATGTTTCTTCTGCACGTGGTGAGCCTATGCGGCTGCTGACCTGGCTGGGGTCAGTCGGTTGCAATATCCTCCCTATTTGAGGGTGGTGCGGGTGATGTGTTCGGGTTCGGTATCTCCTCATCATGTTTTAAGAGCTTTTCAGGAGGGGGTTGACGGGGTTTTGATAGGCGGTTGCCGATTAGGTGATTGTCACTATCAAACAGGTAATTATATGACCGATAAGCGGATGCGTGTCCTGAAAAAGCTTTTACCTTTTTATGGCATTGAGCCTGAGCGCCTTCGTGTAAGATGGGTTTCTTCGGCTGAAGCCTCCGAGCTTGTTGAAACTATATCGGATTTTACCAATGAGCTATTGAAGCTGGGCCCATCACCTCTTAGACAGCAACTGATAAAAGAGCAGAAAAATGGGGATGTGCCCGTTTCCGTAATGAGTGCGTGAGGAATAGACCTATGAGAACAATGGCTATGACTAATATGGCTAATTTTGAATATGAACAGTTGTGTGAAGATCGGGATTGCCTGAGACAGTATGTGCGTCAATTGTTCGAGGAAGGTGTTATTAAATTGTTCCTGGGTTACAGAAATGAAGGAGGGCACTTAGTTCCATCGATATTTGAGACTTCTGACGAGCTTGAAAGTCTGGAACTCGACTATTACGATAGTTCTAATGTTATTAGATATCCCATAAGCGATATATGTCGGCGCTTGCTGGAAGTGCTTCCTGAAGGCAAGTTAGGAGTGTTTGTTCGAGGGTGTGATGAAAGGGCTCTTATAGAAATGTCAAAGTGGAATCAGGTGGATCTGGATCGTCTTGTTCTTGTTGGTATTGCATGCACTGAGGATTGGATAGAAAAATGTGGGTGTAGAAAGCCCTATCCCGACGCTCTGGTGGTAGGTGTTCCGATATCGAATATCCCTCACCGTAAAGAGGCTGTAGAAGTTCTGGAATCGTTATCTGTTGCCGAACGTAAAAACTTCTGGGATGAAGCTTTTTCTCGCTGCATAAAGTGCTATGGTTGCAGGAATATCTGCCCGGTATGCTTCTGCAGGGATTGTTCTCTCGAGGACCCATTACTTGTTAAACCTGGACAAGCTCCTGCTGAATTTCCCATTTTTCACCTTGTAAGAGCCGTACACATGGCGGGTAGGTGCATAGATTGTGGGCTGTGCGAAGAAGCCTGCCCTGCTAACATACCCTTAAGGATTCTTTACAGGAAGATAAATGCCATAATGGAGGAAGAATTTCAGTATCAGACCGGGGTTAAGGACGACAGAGTGTGTCCTCTTAACACCATTGGATAATCAATTTCCTCTGAATTTTCTTCTTATAAATTCCTGCTCTTCGGGGGTTAGTTCTTCCCAGCGTTTTATTCTTTCACGAATTAGGCGTTGCTCCTCGGGGGGCAGTCTTTTTAGTTCCTCATACCGATTGCGAAGAAGCTGTTGTTCCCTGGGGGGAAGACTTCTGTAATACTGCCATCTTTGACGTAGTCTTTCTTTTTGTTCAGGGGGTAAGCTTTCCCAATCCTGGTATCCCTGGATCGGAATATTCGGATTCTGAACGATCCTGAGAGGGCTGTATGGGCTTTCTGCCTGAGGCCCGTTGAAAGGATGAACTTTTTCGGGTAGGATCGCCAGCACAAATATTACCGTGATTATTGCAGCTGCAAATATTCTTGTAATCATTCTGACGTTTCTCATGACCTGTGCCCAGATGGTTCGTCTAAGACTTTTACAAGTTTTTCCAGGACGTCAAGCTCTTCTAACATGTCTAGATTCGCAATAATATCGGCTTCATCATCATATGTCTGACTAATTTTCGCTGTGCCTGAAGGGAAGAGCGACTTGTTGTATAAATGCCATCCAGAAAAAATAAGGATCGCAATACAAAGAGCCGCTGCAAGAGATTTTGTGAAAAAGTGAAAAACATGCTGACCGGAGCAGAACAATAGAGGCGTTCGATTTGATCTTTCTGGGGAGGACTTATTCAAAATAATGGCTTCGTTAAGCCGCACTATTTCAGCAGTAGTGAGAGATTCTTTCTGAGAACAATTTTTTATCGCTCTGGTAAAACCTAGAAGCTCAGTAAATCTCTTCTGGCAAACTTCACAATAGGCAAGATGCTCTCTAAAAACGGCTGACTGCTCGGGCCCAATTTCCCCTACAATGTCCAGAATAATAAGCTCGTCACGTATCTCGGATGTATAATTACATCTTTTTTTCATACTGACCACTCCTTGAGCTCTTGCTGCAAGGTTTTGATGGCTCTTATAAAATGCGTTTTAACCGTTCCTTCGGCCATGTCCGTTACCTCGGAAATTCTGGAAAAGGTCATGCCATCTAGTATTTTCAGTTTGAAAACAATCTCTTGCTTGGGAGAGAGCTTTTTCATTGCTTTAACAAGAGCCCTTTTCAACTCTTCCTGTTCTAGATTGGATAGTTGTGATGCCTCCTGCAGATGATCTCGCTCATCCTTCGTGACCCCAAACAATTGAAGAAACCTTTCGTATAATCGCTTCTTTCTTTGTTCTTTAAAATACAGGTTCAGCATGATTCTGTAGATCCAGGTGTAAATGTCGCTTCTTCCATCAAATTGAGAGAATTTTTCCCACACTTTTAAAAATACGTCTTGAGTGAGGTCAAGGGCGGCTTCGCGATCGAAGTTGCATAGATGATAAGCCGCAGAGAAGATTCTATCTCGATAATTGACAAATATCTCTTCATAGGCTTCACGACTGCCGCCCTTGGTCTTATCCAAAATCGCTTCCTTTATCTTGGCTAGATCCGTAGTGGCTCGAAATACCACAATAGCTTAACTCCTTGAGTTGGAAAGCTACAATCTCCCACTAAATCCAAAGTTCATATACCATCCACCCGCGGGAGAATAACCATAAGGATGGTAAGCCGGGTAAGGTCTGTAGTAAACCTTTGGTGGGGGAGGACATGGTTTACAACAGCAGTAATAGCAAGTGCTGTAGCAGCAACGATGGTGTCTTGGGTGATGGTGCTTTTCGATTACCACGACATTGGGGCTGGTGTTGTAATAATAACCACCCTGGTAATAAATCGTCGGTCCACCCCGGCCGGCTTCGCTCGGTGTTGCCATGCTGAGCGAAATTACGACAGCTACGCACACCGTTATAATGATAAACACTGACTTTTTCATTTTTGCTTCCTCCTTCATCTAATGTTCTTCTAATGTTTTTGGCATTTCTTTAGATGCTGTTGGTAAGAAAAAAGTTTACACCGGGAGAAGAAAAATCTTTTATGACTTTTAAGACCGGTGGAAGAGCTTGGGGACTGCGGATTTTTTATCGGAGATTAACCCGAGTTTGCTACGATAATTATTTGTCATTGCGAGCCCGAAAGGAATGAGAGCGAAGCAATCTCTCTGTTGTAACAAGAGATTGCCACGCGCCCTTCGGGCGCTCGCAATGACGAAAAAAGGTCATTGTGAGGAGCGAAGCGACGAAGCAATCTCGTATCTTGTCATTGCGAGCGAAGCGAAGC
>CAZWJX010000044.1:0-6738 GCA_964634695.1 uncultured Syntrophobacterales bacterium
GCTTCGTCGCTTCGCTCCTCGCAATGACACACTGGCGAGACTTCTTCGCCTTCGCTTCGCTCCGGCTCGCAATGATAGCAGGGCAGGCTTTGAGGCTTCCCATGCAGAGCAACCACAAGAGTTGCCCCCACAACTTCTTGTTATATCTCACATTGTTTTATCATTTGGGCAACTTCCATAAAAACATCCGACAGTCTGAGGACACCAACAATCTCTCCTTTATCGAGCACCAGGAGTGACTGATGTTGCCCAATGACAAACTTATGAATTGCTTCGTTCAAGCTGGCATCTATTTCCACAAATTCCCCTTCCACAGGGGTATGCATGGCCTCTTTTGCTTTTATCGTTGCAACCTTTCTGCAAAGACTGTCCAGAGGTTCCTTGAACAACCTGAATTGGTCTTTCATGGATTTAAGAAACTCAAGGTTAACACCAAACCGCGTAATCATTCCTATTTCGCCAAGCTCTTTATATTGCGGATCCAGGGCCCTCAACACATCTATCAGGCCTATCTTTCCTACTATTTTGCCTTTCTCTCCGCAAACGAGAACCGCTCTGTGTTTGTAATACATGTCTTTAAACTTTTGCTGAACTTCTTCCAAAGCGATAATGACTTCGAAGAGAGGGGAGTCTTCTGGTACGCAAGCATAGTTTTGCACCGGTATCATCAAATCCCTGACCTTCTTGGACATAATTAATCCTCCTTGTCTGATGATTTTTTTTGATCCAGCTCGTCTAGTATCTTCTTGGCGTAGTCAGTGTAGCCTGATTCCGCAAATGTCATGCTGACCATGATCTTTTCCCATTTTTCTTTCCATTTAAGCTTTCGGGTCTTTTTCTTTCCGAGAAGTTGATCGATTTTTTCTGCAAGTTCTTTAACATCGAAGGGCACAAAGAGGTCGTCCCGGGCACCATGACGCATAGCCTCTATAGACAGGCTGGTCATCTTTTCAGGAACCAGCACAATGATAGGTACCCAGGGCTTGATATTCTTTATTTTTTCAATGAGTTTTATTCCCTCATGTTTGCCTCCAATCGTGAGTCCCACAACGGCAACATCGACATCAATGCTTGAAAGTAACTCATCCAGCTCATCCCCGAAACCGACTTCCACAACTATAAAACCATACGAAGACATGAGCTGTCGGGCAATTCCCATTCTGAAGTCATGATCTTTTTCAACCAGCAATACTGTGGTCATATCCTCCACCACGGAGGAAGTAAAACTCCTGTAAAATCACATTAGCCTCGTAAGTCGTTCCTTCATTGTAAAATCAACATTAGGCAAGGAAAATGCCATACAGTTTTATGGTTTTTTATTTTTGCGTTTTCACCACAGTCCCTTGATTTCCTCTTGCCGTTAAAACATCGATCTGCATATTAAAATTAATGGCTTGACCTCCTTTGTTGTATCGTTTAGAAACATATTGAAAGATAAATGGTTAGATTCTTTTGGAATATTTTGAAACGTAATAAAACGCTTAGAGGTATTTTCAGATGGATTGTAGCACCGGTAACATAACAGTCCCTGAAGTTCTCAGAGGTGAGTTCGATCTACAGAACGTTATTGATTCTATTCCGATCGGGGTCATTGTAGTCGATCAACAAAAGAGACTTGTTTCCATGAATAAAACCGCCCAGGGGCTTATCGGGGTTGATCCATACGTCTACAGAGGAGTTCCATGTCAATACATTCTCAGAGGTAACTGGTGCGTTCAGGGATGCCTTGCTCTGGAATCTCAGGAAAGTTCTCTTACAATCGTAAAGGAAGGAAATTTCATAAACTGGGAACGGCAGAAAATACCTGCCCGACTATCGTGCACTCCACTAAGGAATTCCGCAGGTGAAATCATCGGATTTCTGGAAGTCATTGAAAATCTGAAATCAGCCCCCTACTCTCTTTCCTCTTCAGACATGTCTTTGAGATTCAGCCACTTTGTAGCTAGAAGCCCTCAGATGGAACGTATATTCCAGATACTCCCCGGAATTGCCCAGACGGATTCTTCAGTTCTTATCACGGGAGAGACCGGCACCGGTAAAGATTTGCTCGCAGAAGCCATACATGAAGCTTCACCACGGCAAAAAGGACCCTTTGTTAAAGTCAATTGTGGCGCCCTTCCTGAAACTCTTCTGGAATCCGAACTTTTTGGACATGAGAAAGGAGCCTTTACCGGGGCAACTCACTCAAAGCCCGGTCGTTTCCGTCTGGCTCATACAGGCACTCTTTTCCTGACCGAAATAGGAGATCTTCCCCTGTCTCTCCAGGTCAAGCTTCTTTCATTCCTTGATGATCGAGTTATTTATCCGCTGGGAAGCACAAAGGGAGTTCAGGTGGATGTTCGTATTATTGCCGCAACCCACAGGGATCTCCAGCAAATGGTCCGGGAGGGAAAGTTCCGTGAGGATCTATTCTATCGCCTCAATGTAGTTCGAATTCACATCCCCCCTTTGAGAGAACGCTCTGGCGATGTCAAATTGCTTCTTGAACATTTTCTTAAACACTTTACCGCCGAATTCAGAAAATCCATTGACGGATTTTCTCCAGAAGCTTTTTCGCTTCTACTTTCTTATCCCTATCCCGGTAATGTAAGGGAACTGAGAAATATCGTTGAATATGCTGTAAATATCTGTACCGAGAAGGTAATACAGGTTTCTCATTTGCCCTCTTATCTGGTTGAGGCAGCTTCCGAGTCGAAAACTTCAATTTCGCTGGGAGAAGAGGCTCGGGATCACTCTGTTCTTGCCGAACACTGGCATAATCAACCCCTTACAGGAGAAAAGGCCGCCAGCGCAACTACTCGGCCCTTATCCCCACCGGTCGAAATCCCCCAGAGTGTGCACTGGGATGATATTGAAAAGGCAATGATCATTGAAGCCCTAATGAAAGCAAAAGGAAGACGCGGCAAAGCTGCTCAGATGCTGGGCTGGGGAAGAAGCACCCTGTGGAGAAAGATGCGAAAATACAATATAGTTTCTTCGGAAGAGTGAGGCCGTCATTAAGGACCACCTTGTTTAATCCTCAGTGTGTGGTCACTTCTTGTTTTGCCATTGCGAGGCTACGCTTCCTATCCTCTCATTGCGAGGTCACCCCTCCTATACTGTCATTGCGAGCGCCCGAAGGGCGCGTGGCAATCTATACCGAACCCGTCATTGCGAGGCCACGAAGTGGCCGAAGCAATCTCATAAAAAACAATGACGAGATTGCTTCGCTTCGCTCGCAATGACACACTGATGAGATTGCTTCACTTCGTTCGCAAAGACACAGGAGAGGATGAGTCTCACAATGGCTCAGAAAAAGCGCTTCCGGCGATAGTGCCTGCATTGGCAATAACATATGCAAACCGTGCGGCAATTCGTCTCAAAATTTTTGCAACTACAAATTCAATTAATGTCCCTGCTACTGAATTTTCTTCAGAGCCATGACGGAGCGCCAGACGAATTTATCCATAGCCTGCCTGACTTTCCATGTTCCGGAGACATTGTTACACAGGTAAGTTACGGTGAAGGGCGGTGCACTGTTGTCCCAGAACACGTAACCAGAAAAACCCACGGCATTTGCAAGAGTCCCTGTTTTCCCCTTGACTCTGAACGGTGCCCCGGCCCAGTGGCGTCTTAATGTACCCTCACCACCGTTTTCAGCAAGCGAAGCTAGAAAAGGCATCAGCAGTGACTGATTACGGTAAAGATAGGTAAGAGCCATGCCAAAAGCAGCCGGGCTTGCCTTTGTTGTGTAGCTAAGGCCTGAGCCCGAATCAAGGTAAAATTCCTGGCGTGGTACGCCTATTTCTTCCAGTACACTTGATACAACCCTGGCCCCTTTTTCTTTCGTTCCGGGCGGTCCCAGTATCTCGCCACCCAGATGCCTGAAAAGCATCTCCGCCATAAAATTGTTGCTGTGCTTGTTTATTCCGTGAAGAGCTTCGGAGACCGTAGGAGTGCGGCAGGTAAATAAAGGCACTGCCGAGTCAGACTGAAATGGGACAGCTACGGTTCCAACTCTGACTTTATTGGTCATAAGAATATTCCTCACCGCTCCGGCAATAACTTTTGATGGATCATCCAGCTTGTAAGCAAAGGTTCTTCCACATTTTTCTTTTATGGACATTCTTCCCGTGAGGATCCCGACGAGTTCGCCTGACTCTGATGAAAGCCTGAAAGAAACCGCCGTCTTTTGTTTTGCCGATACCGTTTTTGCCGAATTTCTTATGGGAATTGGCACAGCCCAGGAATCCCCCCATGCTACTCGAACTCTCTCCCCTACCCTTTCTCCCGGATAAACCTTGATAACAAGGGAGTTAAAATCAACGGCTACTGGAGAAATCGTGGGATTATAGGCCCTGTAGCACTTGCCATCTAGACATAGCCTTTCAACAGATGGACTGAAGAAACGCTGATCTACAATAACGTTGCCCTGAATGGCTTTTATACCTAGCATTGAGACAAAACTTTCCACACATTCTTTAACATCCCGGGAAAACCACAACGGGTTGCCGTTACTCACCACGTAAAGATTTCCAGGAATTACACCGTTCTGTGGCTTTTGGCCGTGAAATTCTGTGCGGAAAGTATGCTCAGGTCCGAGCTTTTTAAGAGCGGCAAGAGACGTAAGCACTTTGGTCACGGAAGCGGCAACAAGCGGCACATGGTTATTTTCCGCCATCAACACCTGCCCGTCCGGCATCCTTCTAACTTCAACCCCACAGATGCCCGCACTTGCCGAAATTTCGGACTTAGCTACAGCCCATTCACGAGCGAATATCTGTTGCGCCATGGGGGAAAGCAAAGCGTTGGATCCGCCCCTGGATCCGGTAGCGCTGAGCATAAGGCTCAAAACAACCAAAAAGGAGATCAAAACAGTTCGGCTGAAAAGGTTTCGAGAAAGTCTTTTATGTCGTGGTGATTGCTTCACTTCGCTTGCAATGACGAAATTGCTTCGCGATAACACATGGAAACCGCACAGAAATTCGCCCCATATCGGAGTCAAGCAGTGACCATCTCTATTTGCCATAGACAAGTCGCTCCCATACTGTCCAGTAATCAGGAAAGGATTTGCGAACCACATCAGGATGCTTTATTCGAACGCCAGAGATTTTCAGACCGGCAAGAGAAAAAGCCATAGCAATGCGATGATCGTTATAAGTCTCAATTTCAGCACCCTCTTGAACCGTGCCACCATATACTATCAGGTAATCTTCGCCTTCCTCCACTCTGGCGCCCAGCTTTGAAAGTTCCGTAGCAACGGCGCTCAGCCTGTCCGATTCTTTGATTCTCAAATGTCCCACTCTACGGATTACGGTTTTTCCTGAAGCAAAGGCTGCAAGAACAGCCAGTGTCGGCACAAGATCGGGCATGGCATTCATATCCACATCAATACCGACAAGTTCTTCCGGCCCTTCAACCTCGACCCATGAATCGCCTCGCTTTATAGAACACCCCATTGCCGAAAGAACCTCAAGAAACCCGGCGTCACCCTGATAACTTTCGCGAAACACAGGCTCTGTGCGGACCGTGCCTCTCGTCAGAGCGGCTGTCGCCCAGAAGTAAGACGCCGAGGAACAATCCCCTTCCACCGCATAAATTCCGGCCCTATAGACCTGCGGCGCCGGAATCAGGAGTTCAGAAGAAGATTGTTCACGAACTTCTATCCCCCGTTCACGCATCATTCTGATTGTCATCGCAACATAAGGATAGGACGCAACAGGTTCGAGCCATCTAATTACCACATCGTTTCTGGCTTTCGGAGCAGCAATAAGGATGGCGGATAGAAACTGGCTGCTCTTTCGGGCATCAACCAGGACGGAGCCTCCCGAAAGTCCGGAGGACTCTATTTCCACCGGAGGATAGCCTTCATTATTCAGGAAGCGACAGGTTACTCCGAGTTTTGCAAGGGATTCGACCACAGGCCCTACGGGGCGTTCTCGCATACGGGGCGACCCGTCAATAACGAACCGCCCTTCTATTGCCCCGAGAAATCCTAGAAGAAGCCTCATCGTTGTGCCGCTGTTTCCCACGAAGAGGTGTAACACCTCGCCGGGGTTAGCGCGCTTACGTGTTACAGGTGAAATGTAAAGCTTTCTACCGCTGTGATCCCACTTGAGGTCGCACCCCAGTTCCTCAAGCGCCTTAGCCGTGTAAGCCGTATCTTCGGAATGCAATGGATTAAGTATTGTAACAATGCCGTCGGAAAGTGCTCCCATGAGCATGGCTCGATGGGTCATGGACTTGGACCCGGGAAGCACAACTTTTCCGGACACCTTCCAGTTTACTGGAGAGATTTCTTTTACCGGCGTCATGATTTTTCCCTGACTTCCAGAGTTTGCTCCAGAGCTTCCCTCATAGCTTCCACAGGCGCTTTGATCCCGAGCCACCACTCAAACTGAGCAACACCCTGATAAAGAAGCATCTCGGAGCCGAAAACCACCTGAGCACCCCGGTTCTTTGCGTTACGGAGAAAAGCCGTCCATCTGGGAGTGTAAACCACATCCATTGCTATGACGCCCGGGGCAAAGAGATGGTCGGGGACGGGTGACAATCCTTCGGCGTAGCCCTTCATACCAACAGACGTTGTCTGAACGATTACGTCCCATGTGCGAGATTCAAAATTTTTCAGGGCCGGCAGAGCCACAACCTGACAGGAGAAATGTTGTGCAAGAAGTTCGGCTTTTTCCACAGTTCGGTTTGCTATGGTCACATCCATTCCCATATTTTTTAGAGCAAAGATGACGGCTCTCGCTGCCC
>CAZWJX010000044.1:6748-17436 GCA_964634695.1 uncultured Syntrophobacterales bacterium
CACAAGAGCCTTTCTACCTCTAAATGATGTGCCGGAAGAAACAGCTCCCTCAAGAGCCTTTATAACTCCGATCCAGTCCGTGTTTCGGCCCTCCCAACCGTTTTCATGCCGTTTAAGGGAGTTCACGGCCCCTATTTCGACCGCTTCGGGATCAATTCTATTAACAAGTTTTATAACTTCTTCTTTGTAGGGCACCGTCACGCTCAGCCCTTCAAATCCAACCTTAGAAAGAATATCAAGATCGCTGGAGAGTTCCGTAACCTCCATGGCGAGATAATGGCACGCAAGTCTGCAAACGTCAAAGGCTCGGTTCATCATAACCGGGCTGAGGCTATGTGCCACCGGATAGCCGATAACGCCAAAAAGCCGTTCCTGAGCTGGACGTATCATTGTTCACGCCTTCTGATCTAACCATTTCTCCGTGTATCCGAACTGGTTCTTCAACCGAAGCCTTCGGATAGGATCCGAGAATCTTCAGGATGGATACGGTTAGCTCCATATCGGCAAGAGCCTTCTTCACCGGCTCATCTTCCTGATGTCCTTCAAGGTCGGCAAAGAAGAGGTAATGACCCGGGATTCTCCGGTTAGGTCTCGATTCTATCCGGCTCAGATTTACTCCATGCTCGGCGAAGGGTTGGAGAGCTTTGTACAGCATGCCGGGGCGGTGATGTATACCGAAGACTATAGATGTTTTGTCGTCTCCTGTCGGTTCTGTTCTATCCCGTCCGAGCGCTACAAATCTGGTAACCGCTCCGGGATAATCGGCGATATTCTGAGCCACTACAGAAAGTCCATAATAATGAGCTGCAAAGAGATTACAGAGAGCAGCTTTCCCGGGCGCCGGGCTGCTACTGCATATCTTTGCTGCCTCAGCGGTGGAATCACACTCCACATAGTTCACTTCGCCCACATGTTCGGAAAGCCATCTCCTGCATTGATTCACAGCTCGCGGATGGGCATAAACTTCGGTGATTTTCGAAGGGGACGGATCCGGTGATGCGAGCACATACTCCATTGCCACATAGGTTTCCCGAACAATAGAAAGGTTATAGTCGAAGAGAAAATCCAGCGTCACACCGATACTTCCTTCGAGTGAGTTTTCAATGGGCACCACAGCAAGCGAACAGATATTTCTCGATACGGCATCGAATACGTCGCTTAGAGTAGGAAACGGTCTGTATTCGACCTGGTTTCCGAACATGAAGCGAGCGGCGATATGAGCATAGGTCCATTCGGGACCCAGATAAGCAACGCTGAGAGTGTACTGAAGCGCTCTTGATGCAGCGAATATCTCTCGATATATGGCACGAAGAAACGATGGCTCAAGAAGAGGTTCTTTGTTAGAAGCAATGAGTTTCTTGACGAGAGCTTCTTCTCGATCGGCGTCGAAAAGAGGAAGATGTTCCCGCTTTTTTATTTCACCGATCGCCTTTGAAAGGCGCATTCTTTCAGAGAGGCATTCAAGGATCTTTTCGTCTATTTCATCGATAAGCCGGCGGAGTTTTTGGAGTTCTTCGCTCATGGTTATACGCTCTGTTATTTCTCTACGATAGTCTCTTCAACGGCTGTTCCGAAATGTCTTCCGGGAGTGTCGAGCGTAACGAGAACTCGGTCACCTTCTTTGAGATCAACAACGGATCTGGCTTCGCCCGAAGGCGACACCAGCCGAATAGTTTCTGCATTCTGAAGTATGATGCTCCCTGATAGCGGAGCTTCTCTTGAAGGCAGAAGTATTTCCGCCGTTACGATCAACAAAGGGCGACGTTCGATTTTTACCCGCCCTACCACTGCTTCCCGACTTTTGCCATCGGGTGATACCACAAGTACGGTGTCGCCTGATTTCAGTTCTGCTAAGTAACGGGTCTTACCACCGGGAATGCGAGTGTAAGCATGGACTCCCCCGGCGTTTACTCTGAACGGTCGTGGATCGGCATAGGGGTTTTGCAAAGTCTCACCGTGCACGAGGAAAAGGAATGAGCTACTGTCGCCGACAAGAAGTCCTTCCCCTTCGCCCAGCATCATCGCCATATCAACGCATACTCTATCCCCGGGTCGGACAGGTTTTACAGACGTCACAATGGCTTCTTCCATGTTGAAACGCTCGGTGACTTCTCTGGCAACAGCGACGATCTCTCGTAGAACATGTTCTTTATCGGTTTTTACAAGAATACCGGAGACCCCTTTTTCGAGAATTGTAAGCGCAAGTCTGGCGTCATCGGGGCTGGAAACCTCTACGATCAGGCTTCCGCCAGCGGCCACAAGGTTTTCCACTGCGATAATGTTCCAGTCGGGCTGTTCAAGGCAGACTGGAGCATGCTTTAGAAGTTCCATCACCCGATGAGCATCCTCTGGCGATTGTATTCGTTCGAAATACACATCCTTCCCCGGGGCAAGATCGCCATTAGATGAAATAACCGTGATGCGACTGAGTTTTTTAACTTCCGGTGTAATCTCTTCGGGACACACGATAGCGTCAACGCCGAGCTCCAGAGCTGTTGTAATGAGGCGATGATCCCGGGTATTTAACGAAAACCAGACCAGTTTGCTCATTATGCCTTTTCCCGCAATCAGGTGATTCACAAAAGATTGTTTGCGCTTCTCGCCGGTGCCGACTATAACATGTTCTGACGCTTTGTAAAATATCTTCATTGTGTGGTATGGGTATAAGGTGCTAATGATGAGCCGGGAAGTGTCATTGTGAGCCCGGGCGTTCATTTTGCGTCATTGCGAAGCTGCCGAAGTTGATTTTTCCCGGTCATTGCGAGGCTGTCGAGGTTGGTTCTCCCGGTCATTGCGAGGTTGGTTCTTCCCGGTCATTGCGAGGCTGCCGTAAGGCAGCCGTGGCAATCTCATAAAAAGGTAATGATAAGATTACTTCGCTTCGCTCGCAATGACACAAAAGAGAGTTATTGCAATGACACAAAAGAGAGTCATTGCAAAAGAGAGTCATTGCGAGGCCACGAAGTGGCCGTGGCAATCTCATAAAAAGGCAATAATGAGATTGCTTCGCTTCGCTTTGCTCGCAATGACTCTCTCTTGTGTTATCGCAATGACACTTTCTAACCGTCATTGTCCGCCATAGGCGGACCGGATGTGGACGTGGCGATTACTGCAGGATCAGACCTTGCATCTGCCCATCCGCCACAGGTGGAGGCAACCACAAAAGTTGCCTTTACAATTTACAATTTGCTGCAATGGTTGCGACGGTAACATATAAGTATGCTCTACGCGATTCCCCTATACTTACAGGAGAACAGATTATGTGGTACGTAGATCTTCATGCTTTTATCGACGCTCTTGAAAAAGCCGGTGAACTCCTTCGCATAAAAGCTCCTGTATCAAAAGAGCTTGAAATAACAGAAATTACGGACATCATGTGCAAAGCTCCCGGTGGAGGCAAAGCGCTTCTATTTGAAAATGTTGAAGGCTCCCAGTTTCCGGTCTTAACAAACGCTTTCGGTAGTGAACGCAGGATTTGCATGGCTCTTGGGGTCAAGGACATTGAAGAGCTTTCGGAACGACTGCGCAGCTTTATTGAACTGGGAGCCGGAAAGAAACCGCGGTCCATCCTGAGCGCCTTGAAGCTAGGGATGGAAGCTTTTCGCTTTTTTCCTAGGCGCTACAGAGGAAAAACTCCTCCCTGTCAGGAAGTTGTCTATACGGGAAAAGACGTGGATCTTTCAAAGCTTCCCGTGCTTAAGTGCTGGCCTAAGGATGGTGGTCCTTTTGTGACGCTTCCGGTCGTTATTACGAAAAGTCTTAAAACAGGTCGGCGAAATGCCGGTATGTATCGCCTTCAGGTTTATGATCGCAGCACCACCGGGATGCACTGGCATATACATAAAGATGGGTCTCACTACTTTCAGGAATATCGAGAAGCCGGGATGAAAATGCCCGTAGCCGTTGCCATAGGAACAGATCCTGCCACAACCTACGCCGCTACGGCGCCACTTCCACGCGGAGTTGATGAAATTCTTTTTGCCGGCTTTATACGGAGACAGCCTGTTACTCTTACGAAATGCCTTACAATAGATATGGAGGTCCCCGCCTATTCTGAATTTGTGCTCGAGGGTTACGTAAACCCGGATGAATTTCGAATCGAAGGGCCCTTTGGTGATCACACGGGCTACTATTCTCTTGAAGACCTCTATCCAGTCTTTCATGTAACAGCTATTACTCATAGAAAAAATGCCATTTATCCGGCAACCATTGTGGGACGACCTCCTATGGAAGATTGTTACATGGCAAAGGCAACAGAGAGAATCTTCCTCCCGCTTCTTCAGATGATCCTTCCAGAAATTGTGGACTACTGGCTCCCCTGGGAGGGAGTTTTTCACAACATAACGGTTGTGGCGATCAAAAAGGAATATCCGCGGCATGCTCACAAGGTTATGAATGCTCTCTGGGGGCAGGGACAGATGGCTTTTTGCAAAGCCATCGTCGTTGTTGATCATGACCTGGATATAAAAAACCCCTCTTCCGTCATTCGGTATATTTTGGACAATGTGGACTTCGAAAAGGATCTTCTATTCTCTGAAGGTATTCTGGACGTGCTGGATCACAGCGCTCCCAATCCTTTTTATGGCTCGAAACTTGGGATTGACGCGACCCGGCCAATGTATTCCGAGCCAGCAAAAAACCTCCCCAATTTTTCGAATGTGGAAGAGGTTTCGCGAGGAGATATTTTGAGGATCCTTAAGACAATAAGTCCTTCGTTGAGTGACTGTTACATACCGCGTCTGGGAACTCGTCACAAACCTCTTCTGATTGAATATGCTGAAACCGATGGGCTTCGCCCGTGGCAGATAGCCCCTATCTTGCTTGAACACCCGGAACTTAAGGCCTTTTCGATATTTGTAATCTGCGATCGTGGCGTAAACCTCCGGGATGCTTCTATGGTCTTCTGGAAAATTTTTAATAACGTTGATCCAAGGCGGGATATAATCGTTAGTGGTGGCAGAATAGTTGTGAACGCCACAAAGAAGGGGCAGAAGGACGGCCACACTCGCCCCTGGCCCGAGGACATTGTGATGGACGAAGAAATTAAGACCAGAGTGAGAAGACGAGCAAAAGAACTTGGCATAGAAGGATTTATTGGCTGAAGCCTGCACAATATAAAATATTGTTTCGCTACGTCCGCAATGATAATTTTTGCGTCACTGTGAGTAGCCCGCCTTTGCCTAACGACTAAGCAATCTCGTCCTTGCAAGCTTCTTCCTTTGCGTCATTGCGAGGAGCGAAGCGACGAAGTAATTTTTGTATAAATCACGGAGTTATTGCAATAATCAATAAAATTATTCGGTAGCCATACATAAAAATACCTGCGAAATGGACACCTATCACATAACTAGCCTAGCCCGAGTTTGTCACAACAAAGGTAGGGGCACGGCGCCGCCGTGCTCTTACTTCTCTTCCCGCAACGATAGTGTAGAATTTTCGACCTGCATCCAGTAATTTCAATGGCTTACAAAATACCTTGACAAACTCAGGCTAGTTATAGCTGTCTCCACTATGTTTTCTCGTTGCAAATGATTATTGCTTGACATTAATTTTTCCCAGAATAAAATTTAATCAATAGCATCGTGCTTTAAAACGATTTTATCCAAATGGTTAAAGCTGACGTTATTTTTAATGTCACCTTTGACTAAAAAGTGGAAAAGGGGTAAAAAATGGGTAGAAGATGGAAATCTAGAATTGTCAGAGGGTTAAGTGTTGTCTTTTTTTTACTGATTTTTGTAAGTCCATCTATAGCTGTTGATTATTCAACCAGAGTCCAGCAAGCTTATGTGGCATATTATGGGAGACCTGCTGATCCTGGAGGACTGGATTATTGGTCCGGACAACTAGCCCAGAATGGTGGTAATTTGTCCGCTATAATTCAAGCATTTGGAACTTCTCAAGAGTTTGTTGACAGATACGGCAGACTGAGCCAGTCGGAATTAATTGATACTATTTACCGTCAGATGTTTAACCGAGACCCGGATGAGGCAGGAAAGGCTTACTACTTAGAACAGTTACGTCTGGGAAGGATGACTCTCCAGACTATAACTTTACAGGTCATGGATGGAGCGCCAGCAGGATCCCAGGACAGAAAGACCATAGAAAATAAAGTAATAGTCGCAAAATTCTTTACAGATCGCATTCGCTCAACCCCCCAGTGTCCCTACATTGGTGCTCAGGCAGCCGAGCAAACAAAAGCAATTCTTTCTGAAGTGAACTATATGGATCAATCGGTAAATTGGGGAAAGTTCTTAACAGACTACAGATTCTGTCGTTCTGTTAAGTGTCCTTCTGACACAAGTACATCAATGGATGCACTGAGCAGCGATCAAAAAGCCTTCATAACTTCCAGAGGAAACCCGGTCGCCTTCAGTATAATTTTTGGTAGTGAAAGGCTCAATTCTCAACATGTTACTGAATATGCCGGATCGGTCCGTCGCATTGATTCCTGGTTTTATAATGCTGAAAAACTTACATCTGTTGTCTTTGATAATGGATATTTCGTCGAAGAAAAAGAGTTAAGCAACCATAATGATAGATTTGTGCCAACTCATTTAAGTCCTGCTCTTTTTACAGCTTGCATGACGAGAGATGATGTTATCGCCGTAATGGGAGAACCAACCTGCATACGTCAGGAGCGAAGTATGGGGAGAATTTACACCTATTTGTTGTATAATCCATCCAACACTATTCCTGCCGCAACTGTTGTACTGGAAAACAACATGCTTGTTAACGTAACAGCCGGATATGCGATTTCTTACACTGGAACAAACCAACCCGATTTATGCAACATTCGTTAAAATCAAAAATTTAAAAAGGAGAACCTATTATGAAATCTATTATATCCAACTTAAGAAACAATAGAGGAGCTATATGGTTTATAATACCCGCTCTAATAATTACTGTAGGAGTTCCTCTTTACACTATGGGACGATACGCCAGATACGAATATGAACGGAATATTCGCCCTGTACATGAAGCTATCGAAAATGGAAGAACCATTGATTTAACTAATCAGCAAATAAATAATTACATGCAAGCTATTCCAAAAGTCGCTAGAGTTGCTCATGCTACCGGAGAATTTATCAACACTGCCAGCAATGTTGCTCCGGGCCAAAATGCCGAGGAAGCTATAAGAACAGGTATTGATGTAATTTCTGATAACGTTATTAGTGAGCTTGTCCAAAGAGGAGCTTTAAGTGATCCACCTTCAAGATCAAATCCATTGCCTAACAACGTTCAACCACCACCGGCTACGTGCACTGCTTCTAACCGCAATCAATGCACCACACGAACTGCTTGCAATCAGGCAGGAGGGCAGTGGCATTCAACCAGCGCAACATGTAGAACCAGTCCTGAACCCCTTTGCAGGAGAAACAACCTGAGTGGTTGTGCCAATAGCTCTGATTGTCAAAGCGTTGGAGGTTACTGGTACAACAACAAATGCAACGCGACCCCGGAAGCTCGCTGCGATAATAATCATTTGAATCTGTGTCGCACTATGGCGGAGTGCACTGCAGCAGGTGGCTACTGGTATGATAACTTCTGCAATATCTCCCCTGAAAGTTGCTATACCACCGAATTCAGCCAATGCAAAACAGAAAGAGACTGTGTCAATGCTGGTTTTTACTGGTATGATGGGGCATGTCATCAAGAGGAAAAGTGCGCCGGCGTCGGCGTATGTCAGTGCAGAAATGGCAAAGAAATATGCTGTGATGCTGTATGTAATAGAACTGACGATTGTGGAGACAATAGTGACGAGGCAACTTGTGACTGTGAAGGGGGCGTATTCCTCTGTGCAAACGGCAATGAGATTTGTGCTAACAAGGCTTGCAACACCAGGGACGAATGTGGTGATGGAAGTGATGAAAGGAACTGCGGAGATCCCTCATCATGCTGTGTGGTGACACAGGGATGCCCCGGTGAAACTGCTTATAATTGTGCAGATAACTGCTGTTGTTGTCCACTTTACCAGGTTTGCGACAGAAATAACTTTTATAATGGATGTATTGTAGTGGGTTCATCTGGGAGCCTTGACGCCGTTTACCAGTCGCTATGGACATCTTTGCTTCAAAAATAAGGAATTCGTAGTACACAAATGATAAAAGGGGGCACCATGCCCCCTTTAATAACAGGAGATTTTTCAGTTTCTATGATATCTTTAACGATGGGGATGCCTCACCTGATACCCCCCCTTCTTGTTATAGTCATGAGTTTCTGTACATTTATCAGAGCCTTTTAAGCAAAATTTCTTGACAAACAATTCATTAGCAGCTATCCGAAAAAAGCTAAAATATCCTATTAGGTCTTATACTATGCCAAAGATAAATCTTTTTTAGTTTTTCAATGAACAAATTTATGTTGGAATTTACAGAATTTTCCTGTTCTCATTACCGCTACGACGTAATAGTAGTGGGCGCCGGACATGCCGGTTGTGAAGCTGCACTGGCGGCGGCTCGTATGGGGTGTCGCACGCTTCTACTTTCAATTTATCTTGATACCACGGCCCACATGCCCTGTTCGCCATCCATTGGTGGTATTGCTAAAGGCCATCTCGTAAAGGAAATTGATGCACTCGGTGGTTATATGGCAAGAGTAGCTGATAAGACTGCTATTCAGTTCCGGATTCTCAACACGAGAAAAGGGCCTGCCGTAAGAGGAACTCGCACTCAAAACGACAAAGTGCGCTACAGGACCCTCATGAAGCACATAGTGGAAAAAACCGAAGGGCTTGACCTCAAGCAGGCGCTCGTTGAAGAACTCGTGGTGGAAGATGGAAAAATCAAGGGCGTTATTGACCAGATCGGGGTATTTTACGAAGCACCTGCTGTTGTTCTGGCAACGGGAACATTCCTCCACGGTTTGATCCACATTGGAAGACAGCAGATACCAGCAGGGCGAGCATGGGAGTTTCCTTCCAATCGCCTTGCCGATCAACTCCAGAAACTGGGGTTTACTCTGGGACGCATGAAGACCGGCACACCAGCTCGAATCCATCGAAGAAGTATCGATTTCTCCAGATTCGATCGACAGGTAGGTGATGAAAAGCCTCGACCTTTCTCGCTTTTTACCGACTCTATAGAACTTCCTCAGGTTGAATGCTACATCGGTCGGACAACTCAGGAAACTCATCGTATAGTGAGAGAACACATTCATCTTTCACCGCTTTATAACGGCACGATCAAAGGAGTATCGGCACGCTATTGTCCTTCGCTTGAAGACAAAGTGATGAAGTTTCCGCATAAAGACTTTCACCAGATAATTCTTGAACCTGAGGGGCTGGACACGGAAGAAATCTATGCAAGCGGCACGGGAAATTCTCTACCGTATGAGGTCCAGATGAAGATCATACGTTCTATTCCCGGACTTGAAGAAGCTGAGGTGATTCGCCCTGCCTATGCCATTGAATACGATTTTGTGCAGCCGACACAGCTTTTCCCTACGCTTGAAACTAAACTCGTTAAAGGGCTTTTCTTCGCCGGGCAGATCAACGGAACATCGGGATATGAAGAGGCGGCAGCTCAGGGGCTCTGGGCAGGTATCAATGCGGCTCTTAAGGTGCAGGGGCGTCCTCCGTTCATTCTTGACCGCTCGGAAGCCTACATGGCTGTGCTGGTGGATGATCTGGTTACTCGAGGGACCAACGAACCCTACCGGATGTTCACGTCTCGAGCTGAATACAGACTGCTGCTTCGCGAAGACAACGCCGATTTAAGACTTCTTGAAAAGGGCTACCAGCTCGGTCTTCATGATCTTAACACTTACAAGGAACTTCTAGAAAGGAGGGAAGCGATCAAAGAAGAGATAACAAGGCTTAAAACCGTAGTTGTGGTTCCATCCAAAGAAGTAGCGGCGTTTCTTGAAGCGAAACAGTCGGTGCCTATTCAAGAGCCTACAACGCTTGATAAACTTCTCAAGAGACCGGAACTCACATACGACGACATTGCTGAACTTTCCCCGCCTCCGAAACCAATTCCTGAAAGAGTGAAGGAACAGGTAGAGATTTCGTGTAAATACGAAGGCTATATCCGACGACAGGAAGCCGAGGTAAAGAGATTCAAACATCTGGAGGCAATTCGTATTCCCGATGACTTCTGTTACCGTGGAATCCCCGGCCTTTCCAACGAACTTGTAGAAAAGCTTTCTTCCATAAGACCTCAATCGCTTGGACAGGCCTCAAGAATCCCCGGCATGACTCCCGCGGCACTGTCTATACTGATGGTGCACTTAAGGAAATCCGGTTCCAATACCCCAGCGCGAGACCCATCTTTGAAAAACGAGATAGCTGCCACTACCCTTTAATAACTGGCAACTTTCAAAGAGAAGGAGCGTTAAAATGAGAAAGATCAGAAAATCTTGGTGGGTAATTTGGGTTTGTTTTGCTGTTTGGGGATTATTTGAAGTCTCTGCTTATAGCCAATCTTTAAATTTGTCCACAAGAGGATATGTGGGCACTGGGGATAATGTTATGATTGCTGGAGTTTGTATAGACGACTACTATGTAGCAGTAGTCCGAGCTTTGGGTCCAAGTCTAGCGGCCAGAGGGGTTTCTGGAGTGCTTCGAGATCCAGAAATTGACGTTTACGATCGATATGGGGTCCGTGTTGCATCAAACGACGACTGGGAAGATGATGAAGACACGGCAAATATTCTAAGGCAAATAGGGATGGCACCGTCCAGCTCCCTAG
>CAZWJX010000045.1:0-14131 GCA_964634695.1 uncultured Syntrophobacterales bacterium
CTCTCGGAAAAGACGCCCCGACTCGAGGGGATTGCGACGCTTTCTGTCTTTCAGCTTAAATGTTTGGAGCGAGGCCAGCTCGGAAAAGACGCCCCGACTCGAGGGGATTGCGACCAATAGACAGACAGACACAGACCTGACTCGTGGTGATTGCGTCACCTACAGGTAAGTTCTATTTTCTTTTGTCGCATCTTTACCTCGGAAAAGACGCCCCGACTCGAGGGGATTGCGACGGATTTTCTTCTTCCTGGCAGATCTATTAGAAGAGGTTGCTCGGAAAAGACGCCCCGACTCGAGGGGATTGCGACCAATCAAGACATAAGTACGCTCTATCGATGTGCATAGTCTCGGAAAAGACGCCCCGACTCGAGGGGATTGCGACTGTGACGCCCCTCAAAAGACAGGGGGCTCTTGCTGCTCGGAAAAGACGCCCCGACTCGAGGGGATTGCGACGTAGAGCCATACAGGCCCCATCCACTAACCCGAGTTTGTCAAATAGTTTTGTAAGTTATTGAAATCACTGAGTGCAGGTCAAAAATTCTAACTAAGGTCTCTTCCGATTCATTTATTCCTGCAGTATCGATAAGAATATCGTCTTTTTCGTATATGCCTTTCGGCTCTTCTTCTTGATGAACACCTCTGATCTCTGTTGATCACGAATGAGGGCGTGTTCCCCTTACACACGGGAACACGAGGATAAACCGCAGGGCAAGGCATCGCCTTGCCACTACATAAGTGTTACACGTATACGAGGGGATAAACGGGTTGCACCGGCGGGTTGGGAGAGGCCCTTTGTGTGTTCCAGATACACGCTGGGATGGATCAGGTCCGTTAAATACAAAACACTCTGTTTTACGAGCGTTGCCTGTTAACAGAAGCCAGAAAGACCTTATGGAGGGCGATCCGGGGATCGAACCCGGGACCTTTGGTTCCGGAGACCAACGCTCTCTCCACTGAGCTAATCGCCCTCAATGTGCCGATATTTTTAGCAATCAAACGCCAGAAAGTCAATAACACCGCAGCCCGATTGATCAACTGCAAATCTACGGTTCTGCGTCACCCACTATCTCCGCTTCTACATCATAAGCGTGGGTGCGGGTTATGCGAGCCCGCACGATGGAACCCGGCGTTGCGATTCCCGATGTTACCACGACAATGCCATCAATCTGAGGAGCCTGTGATGGAAGTCTTCCCGATAGAAGTAAATCCGATTCGTGATGAACACCATCAATTATAACAGGCACAATTTTGCCTTTATATCGTCTCAGCTTCTTACGGGATATTTTCTTCTGAACAGAATACAGAGTCTTCAGCCTGGAACGTTTGACCTTTTCAGGAACCTGACCGGGAAGATTGGCAGCTTTCGTTCCCTGCTCGGGAGAAAAGGCAAACGCTCCGACGTTATCCAGTTCCATTCGCTCAACAAACTCAACGAGTTCTCTAAATTCCCGTTCCCCTTCGCCCGGAAATCCCACCATAAATGTTGTTCTGATGGTTACATCCGGCATAAAGGACCGAACCATTTCTATGACCCTGGCAGGTTCCAGAGCTATACCTTTTCTTCCCATAGCAGAGAGAATTGCAGGGGATACGTGCTGAAAGGGAATATCAAGATACGGAAGAATTTTTGATGAGGAGCTCATTCTGGCAAGGAGTTCTTCCGTTATATTGCCGGGATAAGCGTAAAGAAGTCTGATCCATCTAAATGAAGGAAAGCGTTCCAGCTCTGTAAGAAGTTCAACCAGGGCATCTTTCCGCCCCAAATCGTGTCCATAGGAAGTAACATCCTGAGCCACAATGATAATTTCGGGGATGCCCATGTCGTTGAGAACCTCAGCTTCCCGGAGAATATCTTCCATGGGCCTGCTTTTCATAGGACCTCGTATCCTGGGGATCATGCAGTAGGAGCAGCGGTTGCTACAACCTTCGGCTATTTTCAGGTATGCGTATGAAGGTGGTGTTGATACGGACCGCCACAAAAAAGTTTCGGCTCGTGGACTATCGGGGCGAGAAATAAGAATAGGAGGATGGCCGGAATTCAGAGCCAGTGCTATGTCGTCGTAATGATTGGTTCCAAGGAAAAGATCAACTTCTGGCAGTAAGGGTATAAGCTTTTTACCGTACCGCTGAACCATGCAGCCGGTTACTACGAGCTTTTTACACCGTCCGTGTTTTTTGTAAGGGGCAAGAGTAAGAATGTGTTCGATAGCTTCCGAGACCGCCGATTCTATAAAGCCACAGGTGTTGACAACAATCAGCTCAGCCTGCTCCGGCTCAGTTACAGATACTAACCCATGACGGGAAAGAATCCCAATCATCCGTTCACTATCAACCAGATTCTTGTCACAACCGAGGCTTAAAAGATAAACGCTTGTGATCATCGGGATAGATAGGATTGCAGGGAAATCAGAGCAAAATCAAAAAGAGAACTCCGCTCCTGATTGTTTCAGGATCGGAGTTCCCGGCAAATTTCCCCAACGGTAGATTACTTCGTCGCCGTCTGTTCTTCGGGTTTTACCAGCTCGATTAAACACATAGGAGCGGCATCCCCCCGCCTGTAACCCATTTTTACTATCCGGGTGTATCCGCCCTGACGGTTTGCATAACGAGGCGCCAGTTCCGCAAAGAGCTTATGGACGACCTGTTTGCTCTTTACGAAAGCAAGAGCCTGACGTCTGGCGTGCAGATCGCCTCGCTTCCCGAGAGTTATCATGTGTTCGGCGAACTTTCTAATTTCCTTAGCCTTTGCAACCGTGGTCACAATCCGCTCATGATCGAGCAAGGACGTTACCATGTTTCTGAACATAGCAAGGCGATGTTCTGTTTTCCTTCCCAGTTTTCTTCCGGCTACTCTATGACGCATAGGTTTCCTTTTCCCTCTCTCGTTCTCTTCTTTCCAGTTCTTCTCTGCTCGGGAACCCTTCCAGCTTCATTCCCAGCGATAAACCCATCTCGGCAAGAATTTCCTTAATTTCATTCAGGGACTTACGACCAAAGTTTTTGGTCTTAAGCATTTCTGCTTCAGTCTTTTGAACAAGCTCCCCTATATACTTAATGTCGGCATTTTTCAAGCAATTTGCCGATCTAACCGACAACTCAAGTTCATCAACTCTGCGAAAGAGATTTTCATTCCAGACGGGTTTTTCTTCTTCCTTTGGAGCCTCTTCTCTCGGCTGTTCTTTTTCCTCTTCGAAATTGATGAATATTGTGAATTGATCTTTAAGAATTTTTGCCGCGTAGGCCAGAGCATCCTCCGGTGTAACACTACCATCCGTCCAGATTTCCATTGTGAGCCGGTCGTAATCCGTCATCTGTCCAACTCGTGCCTGAGTAACCGTGTAGCTCACGCGCTCGATAGGCGAGAAAATAGCATCTATCGGTATAGTGCCTATGGGCATATTGGGCTCTACGTTTCGTTCGGCGGGAACGTATCCCCTACCCGTTTTTACCTTCAATTCCATCTTGATGTGAGCATCCTTCGAAAGAGTGCATATATGGTGATCGGGGTTGAGAACCGTAATCAACGAACTTCCATGGATGTCTCCCGCTTTAACGACTCCTTCTCCGCTTTTCTCAATCCGCAGAGTGACCGGATCATCGGTTTTTGATTTAAAGCGGACGCCTTTAAGATTAAGAACGATGTCGGTGACATCCTCAACCACTCCCGGGATGCTGGAGAATTCGTGAGCCACACCTTCGATTTTGACACTCGTAATAGCGCACCCCCTCAGAGAAGAGAGAAGAACTCTTCTCAAGGCATTACCCAGAGTAATGCCATAACCTCTCTCAAGAGGCTCACAAATAAACTTAGCATACCTGTTAGAATCGCCGGGTTTTTCTATTTTTAAACCTTTGGGCTTGATAAGCTCTTTCCAGTTTTTTGCTATTTCCATGGTGTATCCTCATTAAGTCGTCAACACCAATTTCGTCTCATTCAACAGAGACAACAAAAACCGGCTTTCGTATCCCTTTTCTACCTAAATGGGAAGCAGACAAGGGACCTCAACCGGTTTACGAAAAATCGAGGTGTAGCAACTATCTTGAGTAGAATTCTACGATCAACTGTTCCTGCACGGGGATATCTATCTCTTCCCTCGTCGGGAAGGTCTTGAAAACCCCTTCGTATTGTTCTTTTCTGAGCTCTAACCACGGCGGCACTCCCCGACGTGGAAGCGCTTCCAGCGCCTCGTTTATGACGGCGAGTCCCCGACTCTTTTCCACAACCGAGACAACGTCACCGGGTTTGAGAAGGTAAGAGGGAATATCAACGGGCTTTCCGTTAACCAGAAAATGACCATGTCTTACGAGCTGACGAGCCTGAGCTCTCGATTGAGCAAAGCCAAGTCTGTAAACAGTGTTGTCGAGCCTGCGTTCCAGCAAGATAAGGAAATTCGTTCCTGTAACACCCTTTTGCCGATCGGCTTTTTTGAAATAGAGCTTAAACTGCTTTTCCGTAAGGCCATAAATTCTTTTAAGTTTCTGCTTTTCTCGCAGTCGCAGCCCGTAATCTGAGAGTTTGGGACGTAATTTCCCGTGCTGGCCGGGGGCGTAATTACGCCTTTCATATGCACATTTGTCGGAATAACAACGATCGCCTTTGAGGTAGAGTTTCATATTTTCTCGGCGGCACAATCGACAAACAGGTCCGGTATATCGAGCCAAGGCTTATTCCTCCTTTTCTTACATATTCACTTACTCATACTCGACGGCGCTTTGGGGGGCGACAGCCGTTGTGAGGTATTGGTGTAACATCCTTAATTACGGTGATGTTCAAACCTGCCGCCTGCAAGGCTCTCAAAGCCGCCTCTCGACCGGATCCAGGGCCTTTAATATGGACTTCCACGTTCTGAAGTCCATGTTCCATAGCTTTCTTCGCTGCGGCTTCTGCGGCCATCTGGGCGGCAAAAGGTGTGCTTTTGCGAGAACCTTTAAAATTCTGAGTCCCAGCACTCGCCCACGCAATCGTGTTGCCGCTCATATCCGTAATGGTGACGATAGTATTGTTAAAGGTGGACTGGATATGAGCAATACCGTTCTGGATATTTTTTTTCTCTTTCTTTTTCTTCGGTCCTTTAGGCTTAGCCATTGCTCCTCCCGATCATTCCTACTTTTTCTTCTTTCCGATGAGAGAACCTCTAGGTCCTTTACGAGTTCTGGCATTAGAATGAGTTCTCTGCCCTCTCACAGGCAAACCGCGACGATGTCTGAGTCCACGGTAACAGCCGAGATCCATCAGCCTTTTGATGTTCATTGCCACCTGAGCTCTGAGTTCACCTTCGACCTTGTAATTTGTGTCAATGATCCTTCTCAGAGTGGCTATTTGTTCGTCCGTCAGATTATCTGTACGGACATCAGGGCTGATACCTGCTTCCTCCAGAATCTTTCTTGCCGTGGATCGCCCGATGCCGTAAATGTAGGTAAGGGCAATTTCAATCCGTTTATTCTTGGGTAAATCAACGCCTGCAATACGAGCCAACTTCTATACCTCCCAATCCCTTATCCTTGACGTTGTTTGTGTTTGGGATTCTCGCAAATAACCCTCACAGCCCCATGCCGTTTAATGATTTTACACTTCTTGCACATTCTCTTTACAGACGCTCGAACCTTCATAAAAAACTCCCCTTATGACTTTGCTCTGTAGACAATACGTCCTCGAGTAAGATCGTATGGCGACAATTCAACAGTAACCTTATCTCCCGGAAGAATTCTAATAAAATGCATCCGCATCTTTCCCGAAATGTGAGCCAGGACTCTGTGACCATTCGGGAGTTCTACTCTAAACATAGCGTTTGGCAGTGTTTCCACTACCGTCCCTTCTACTTCAATGGCATCCTCTTTTGGCATGCCTTGCACTTCTCCTTATTTGCACGTTGTATTGTAAGGACAACCCTCACGGTTGCCCTCTTGCTGTCATTGCAAACTCGATCATGTCTAAAGGCAGAATAATCTCTTAAGATTACCCCGCCTCCTCAAACCGCTCACAATGACTAAATTGCCAAAACCACCTCGTGGCCTGACAATAACACTTCATCATCTACTACTCATTGCCAAGGGATTATTTTCAAAATCCCAAATAAAACATTTTATATACCATAATCGCTTTTGTCAAAAAAAACTTCTTCTTCATCAAGGGATGAAAGAATTTCAGGACCTTCAGGCGTTATGGCGATTGTGTGTTCGAAATGAGCCGACAACTTTCTATCTCGAGTTACCGCCGTCCAACCGTCAGAGAGAATCTCAATATGCGGCGTGCCTTCATTTATCATAGGTTCAATGGCAAAAACCATCCCTGCCTTAAGCCTTATACCTCTACCCGGAGGACCGTAATTTGGAATCTGCGGGTCTTCATGTAGAAACCTTCCGATCCCGTGTCCCACAAATTCTCTCACCACCGAAAATCCCTCTTTTTCTACATGAGACTGAATAGCATGAGAGATGTCCGTTAATCGATTTCCCGGTCTAGCCTGGGCGATGCCTCGATACAATGATTCACGAGTCACACGGCAGAGCTTTTCTGCTTTCTTACTGATTTTTCCCACAGGAACCGTTATCGCTGCATCACCATAAAATCCGTCCACTACGACTCCAAAATCGAGACTGATAATGTCGCCTTCTTTCAGAACCCGCTTTTTCGACGGCATTCCATGAACGATTTCCTCGTTTATTGAAGTACAAAGGGCATAGGGATAACCCCTATACCCTTTGAATGCCGGCCTGGCCTTCTTCCGTCTTGCAAATTCTTCGCTCAGCTGATTGAGATCCCAGGTGGTTATACCGGGTTTAACTTCTTCCCGGAGCCGCTCCAGAACCTCCGCTACAATGAGACAGGCCTTACGGATTTTCTCTATTTCTTCACGGCTCTTAAGAGTGATCAACTACACCGACCCTCTCTACCTTACCCGAGCACGGCAACAATACGGTTGAATATTTCATCTATAGAGCCAAGCCCGTTAATTCTGCGAAGTTTGCCCTGTTTCTCGTAATAGGCAATCAGGGGCTCCGTCTGTTCTTTGTAAACTTTGAGTCTCGACGTGACTGTCTGAACATTATCGTCATCGCGCTGGTAAAGTTCACCACCGCATTTATCGCATACACCTTCTTTTTTAGGTGGATCGAACATGATGTGGTAGCCGGCTCCACACTGTCTGCATGTTCTTCTGCCGGTAAGTCTCTGGATCAATTCTTCTTCGGGAACCTCGATACAAATTACATGATCAATCTTCTGTCCAAGCTCAGAAAGCATTTTATCGAGTGTTTCCGCCTGGCTTACATTGCGGGGAAAACCGTCAAGCATGTAACCGTTTTTACAGTCGTCCTTCTGAATCCGTTCTTTTACCAGCCCAACAACAACGCTATCTGGCACCAGCTGTCCGGCGTCCATATATTTTTTCGCTTCCATACCAAGAGGTGTCTTTTCAGCTACTGCGGCCCTAAGCATATCCCCGGTTGAAATCTGGGGAATGCCGTACCTGTCGATTAACCGCTTAGCCTGAGTTCCCTTACCAGCCCCCGGAGGTCCCAACAGTATAATGTTCATTTCAACCCTCCTCAGTTCTCTGCTTAGCCACGTCTTTCATATACCCAATCTTCCGCCGCAAGAAACTATCGGCGTCCTACCACTCGCCCCTGCTTCAAAAAGCCCTCGTAATGCCTGGTGAGCATGTGAGCTTCTATCTGGGCGACTGTGTCAAGCGCAACACCTACAACAATCAATAGGGCCGTTCCACCAAAATAGAAAGGAACATTGAACTGTGTGATAAGAATTTCAGGGAGTATACAAACGGCAGACACGTATATTGCTCCACCAAGCGTAATACGGCTCAACACTTTGTCTATATACTCGGCTGTGGCTTTACCCGGTCTTATACCCGGTATAAAACCACCGTACTTTTTCATGTTTTCTGCAACGTCCTGCGTGTTAAACACGATCGCAGTGTAAAAGAAGCAGAAAAAGATAATGAAACCCACATAAAAGATTGTGTGGAGCCAGTGACCCGGAGATAGCCATAGAGCCACGTTTTTAATAAGAGGATGAGGTACAAAATTTGCGATGGTGGCAGGAAACATAATGAGAGACGATGCAAATATAGGAGGAATAACTCCAGAGGTGTTGATCTTAAGAGGAATATGAGTGCTCTGTCCGCCGTAAACACGTCGTCCCACGATACGCCTTGCATACTGAACAGGAATTCTTCGCTGACCTCGCTCAACAAAGATTATGAATCCAACTACCACAAGCATCAGGATCAGAAGAATGAGAATCTTGAAGATGCTCATTTCACCAGTTTCCACCAACCTGACAGTATTTCCCACGGCGGTAGGCATACCGGCTACGATTCCGGCAAATATGATAAGAGATATTCCGTTTCCTATACCCTTTTCTGTGATCTGTTCACCCAGCCACATGATAAAAGCCGTCCCGGCCGTGAGAGTAATTACGGTCATTAACCGGAATCCCCAGCCCGGATGAATTACGACGGCTTCTCCACCGGGCGCTGTCATACCTTCAAGGCCGAATGCAATGCCGAAGCCCTGGATGAAGCTCAGTATTACAGTTCCATACCTTGTGTATTGAACAATCTTTTTCCTTCCTGCTTCGCCTTCCTTCTTTAATTGCTCCAGGTGTGGAATAACCACGGTGAGAAGTTGCAGTATAATGGACGAGCTAATGTAGGGCATTATCCCCAGAGCGAAGATAGAAAGGCGCCGCATCGCTCCTCCTGAGAACATATCAAAAAAACCGAGGAGCGTGCCCTGAGCGGCATTAAAAAAGGCGTTCAGCGCCTCGGCATTGATACCGGGAGTAGGCACATGAACACCAATTCTATACACCGCTAAAAAAAGAAAAGTTACGAGAATACGCTTTTTTAGCTCGGGGATTTTCCCGATGTTTTGGAAACTCCCTACGTTAAACATTTTACTGAACCGCCTCGCTCTGTGAAATCAGAACCACCTGCCCTCCGACGGCTTTCACTTTTTCGATAGCTGCTTCACTGGCTTTATGCACCTTTAAAGTAAGAGGATAATTCAGCTCACCTTCAGCAAGCAACTTAATGCCGTTTTTAAACTTTTTGACCAGTCCGGCCTTTTTCAATTCTTCTGGACCGATTTCGCTATTGGGTTCAAACCTGTTAAGATCTCGAAGGTTAACTATAGCGTATTCTTTTCTGAATTTATTATTGAAACCTCGCTTCGGAACACGGCGAATAAGGGGCATCTGACCACCTTCAAACCATGGTGGAATCTCAAGCCCTCTTCTTGCCTTCTGTCCTTTGTGACCTCTGCAGGCAGTTTTACCATGTCCCGATCCGGGACCTCTTCCAACTCTTTTCTTTTTATGTCTGGCTCCTGGTGCGGGAGCAAGATCGCTCAGTCTCAGTCCCATTGTGTAAACCTCTCCCTCAATCTTTTTATATGGTTACTCCACGAGCTCCAGTTCTACAAAATGAACAACCTTCCGAATTGCGCCCATAATTGTTGGAGTAGCGTAAAACTGACGAGTTTTATTGAGCTTCGTAAGTCCTAGAGCCCTTAAAATCTTCCGATGTTTTTCCGGATGTCCTATTGGACTCCTTACCAGTTTCACTTTGATCATCCGCGCCATTAAAACCATTACCTCCCTTTGAGGCTATAGATTCCTCACACAATGATCGAACCTAAGCTGTGATCTCTTCGAGATTTTTTCCTCTCAGTTTGGCAACTTCTTCGGGACTTTTGAGTTGCTTAAGTCCATCTACCGTTGCCTTTATAACATTATGAGGATTTCTGGATCCGATACATTTCGTCAAAATATCCGTTACACCCGCGGCTTCCATTATAGCTCTCACCACGCCGCCAGCTATAACGCCGGTTCCCTGAGAGGCGGGTTTGAGAATGACCTTGGATGCACCAAAATTCCCCTCTACCATGTGGGGAATTGTACCGTTGATGATGGGAATGGAGAACATGTTCCTCTGGGCTGCTTCCATCCCTTTACGGATCGCCTCAGGAACTTCCCGGGCTTTGCCCAGAGCGTAACCCACACGACCTTTTCCGTCACCTACCACCACCAGAGCACTGAAAGAAAACCTACGACCACCTTTGACAACTTTAGCTACACGGCTAATATGCACAACCTTATCAATAAGCTGAAGATCGTAAGAATCTTCGGTTGTAACCTGCCTTATCAAGACTTCGCCTCCCTTTTGTTAGTTTTCACCGAGGGGTTATGCACGAGACGCCCTGTTTGTCTTTCTCTGCTTCCCCGTTATTATTCCGGTTCTCCTTAAAAATCCAACCCCGCTTCCCTTGCTCCATCTGCCACAGCCTTTACTCGACCATGGTAGAGATAACCATTTCTATCGAAAACAACCTTTTTTATGCCCTTTTCAAGAGCTTTCTTTCCCACAACCAGACCTACTAGCTTTGCCGCTGCGACCTTTCCGGAAACGGATGCAAGCTGCTCTCTGACCTCGCGTGACAGTGTTGATGCCGCTACAAGGGTCTCCCCTTTCTCGTCGTCGATCACCTGAGCATAAATATGTTTAAGACTTCTGTAAACACACAAGCGTGGGCGTTCAGAAGTTCCAAAGACCTTTTTCCGGATGCGTTTCTTCCGTCGTAATCGGGCCGCCACACGCGGATTGATATTAGAACCCATCTTATTGTCCTCCCATCACTCTTACTTTTTCGAACCGGCTTTACCAGCTTTGCGGCGAACCTCTTCGTCTCCGTAACGAATTCCCTTTCCTTTATAAGGTTCTACGGGTCTTAAGGCTCTGATCTTTGCGGCTGTTTGACCCAAAAGTTCCTTGTCGGCGCTTTCAAGCTTAATCACCACCTGTTTATCAACTGTCGCCTTTACACCCTCAGGTAGAGGAAATTCAACCGGATGGGAGTAGCCCAGAGACAGCACCAGAGCATTCCCCTTAGCGTCAGCACGGTAACCGGTGCCGAAAATATGAAGTTCCTTCGTGAACCCCTGATGTACTCCAACAACCATATTATTGATAAGAGTTCTGACAAGCCCGTGGAAGGCTCTGGCCTGTCGGGAATTATCTTTCGGGGTTACAACCACAGCCCCGTCTTTGAGCTCAATCTGAACCTTATCAGGGAATTCACGGCTGAGAGTCCCCTTAGGTCCCTTTACGGTCACCTTCGTCCCTTCAACGGTGACCGTCACATCCTTTGGTATTTGCACAGGACGTTTCCCAATACGGGACATGACCCTGTCTCCTTTCTCATTCAGCTTATTGAAAACTTATCATCTTTACCACACGGCGCAGAGAAGCTCCCCGCCAACTTTCTCTTTTCTGGCCTGCTTATCGGTCAGAATGCCCTTAGAAGTAGAGAGAATGGCTATGCCTAACCCGTTCAAAATCTGTGGAATCTCTTCGTAACCAACGTACACCCGCCTACCGGGCTTACTGATCCTTTTTATTCCTGTTATTGCCGCTCGCCTCTGCGCATCATACTTAAGCTGGATTCGAAGTATACCCTGACGATTATCGTGGATGAACTTGTAGTGTTTGATGTAGCCTTCTTCTTTCAAGATTCTGGCAATGTTTAGTTTCATCTTGGATGCGGGAATATCAACTTTGTCCATGCGCACCCGCTGAGCGTTGGCGATTCTATTCAAAAAATCGGCGATTGGATCTGTCATCACCATGGAAACCCGCTCCTCTTTTACCAGCTTGCCTTTCTGACTCCCGGCAGTTCACCATTGAGAGCCAGCGTTCTGAAACATATACGACACATCCCAAACTTTCTCAGGAAAGCCCTCGGTCGTCCACACAAGGGACACCGATTATAGGCTCTTACTTTAAATTTTGGTTTCCTCTGCGCCTTAATTATCAACGCCTTCCGTGCCAATGCTTATCCTCCTTCTTACTTCCTGAAGGGCATGCCAAACCCTTCTAACAGGGCTCGCGCTTCTTCATCAGTTTTCGCCGTTGTAGTGATGGTTACGTTTAGACCCTTTATTTTGTCCACCTTATCGTAATCGATTTCCGGGAAGATTATGTGTTCCTTAATTCCTATAGTGTAATTTCCCCGTCCGTCAAAGGACTTAGGTGACACGCCCCTAAAGTCCCTGATTCTCGGAAGAGCGACATGGATAAGTTTTTCCAGAAAGTCATACATTCTGTCCCCACGAAGGGTCACCATGCACCCTATCGGCATACCCTTACGAAGCTTAAAAGCAGCAATACTTTTACGGGCGCGAGTAATCACCGGTTTCTGTCCGCTTATGAGTTTGAGATCTTCCGATGCAGTATCAAGTATTTTTGCGTTCTGGATGGCTTCTCCCAGTCCCATGTTAAGGACGATTTTTTCAATCTTCGGAACCTGCATCGGGCTTTTGTACCCAAACTTCTCCAGAAGCATCTTTTTAATTTCTTTTTCGTAGAGCTCCCTGAGTCGCGCCATTAAATTCCTCCATCGTGGACGTCCTAGCTCTCGATGACTTCACTGCATTTTTTGCAGTATCGAACCTTTCGTCCATCATCGAGAAACTTATAGCCCACTCGCGTTGGTTTTGAACACTTTGGACAAACAAGCATCACGTTGGAAATGTGGATTGGAGCTTCCCTTTCCAGAATTCCACCTTCCTGACTGTAGCGCCCGGGTCTCAGATGCCTTTTGATCATATTGAGCTTTTCAACTATGACCCGGTCTTTCTTCTTCAGCACTTTGATCACCTTGCCGGTTTTACCTTTTTCTTTCCCGGCAATAACCATTACCACATCGTTCTTTTTGATCCGGAACTTCTTTTCGTATTTAGGCACCGAAAGCTGCTTTTTAGGTGTCATATCACTTCTCCCTTCTTACAATACTTCGGGAGCGAGCGAGATTATCTTCATGAAGTTCTTTGCCCGGAGTTCTCTCGCCACGGGACCGAAAATTCGAGTTCCTATCGGGTCACCTGCGTTATTGATAAGCACGGCGGAATTGTCGTCAAATTTGATGTAAGAGCCGTCAGGACGTCGAACCTCTTTTTTGGTTCTGACGACAACAGCTCTCATAACGTCACCTTTTTTGACCTTGGAGTTTGGCAAGGCTTCTTTTACGGATACAACTATCACATCTCCAACGGTGGCATACCGTCTTTTGCTGCCTCCGAGCACCCGGATACAGTAGAGCCTTTTAGCTCCCGAATTGTCGGCCGCGTTAAGTTGTGTTTCCTGCTGAATCATAGTCCTCGCTCCTTACTGCTCATCTACTGTATCATTTGTAGGGACATCAACTTTAAGTTCGAGATTACGTTCCAGAATTGTTACAACTCGCCAGCGTTTTGTTTTGCTTAAAGGCCTCGTTTCCTCAATAAGGACACGATCTCCTTCTCGGCAACGATTTTGAGGATCGTGGGCCTTAAATTTTTTGTAACGCTTTATAAACTTATGGTATTTTGGATGTTCGACAAGCCTTTCCACCCTGACGGTGACAGTCTTATCCATCTTGTCGCTGACGACAACTCCCACGAACCTTTTTCTGTGTGCAACCTTCTTTGCTTGCCCTTCCATAAACCTTTATCCTCGTTTGCCTTCGGCTTGTAGCTCTTTTTCTCTCAGAATGGTCAACACTCGTGCTATTTCTCTTCTGGTTTTTCTCAACTGAGCGGTATTCTGGAGCTGCTCGCGAGAATGCTGAATCTTGAGGCTGAACAGAGACTCCTTAAGATCCTTCAACCTCGCCAAAAGCTCCTCTCTTGTAAGATTCCTCAATTCCTCCGTTTTCTTCTTCATAGCACATCCTGCCTCGACACAAACCTTGTTGCGATAGGTAATTTATGGGATGCCAGTCGAAGGGCTTCCTTGGCTACTTCTTCCGGAACTCCTTTGATTTCATAAAGTATGCGGCCTGGTCTGATGACAGCAACCCATCCTTCCGGAGCGCCTTTCCCCTTACCCATACGAGTTTCAGCCGGTTTCTTGGTGATGGGCTTATCGGGGAAGATACGAATCCACACTTTACCCCCGCGTTTTACATAACGCGTAATGGCTATACGTGCTGCTTCAATCTGCTTTGAAGTCAACCACCCGCATTCAAGAGCTTTAAGGCCGTAATCTCCAAAGGCAAGCGTATTGCCTCTGGTTGCCATGCCCTTCATACGGCCCTTTTGCATCTTGCGGTATTTAACTCTTTTGGGAGCTAA
>CAZWJX010000045.1:14141-17335 GCA_964634695.1 uncultured Syntrophobacterales bacterium
AACATTTCCAGTTCTCCTTATCGTCGAATCTTTACGGGAGCACTTCTCCCTTGAATATCCAGACTTTGACTCCGATCACACCATAAGTTGTTTTGGCGATAGCAGTACCGTAATCAATATCAGCCCGGATAGTGTGGAGGGGGACTCGCCCTTCTCTGTACCATTCATACCTGGCCATTTCCGCTCCACCTAGCCGACCGGAGCAAGCAACTTTGATGCCCTTCGCACCCGCCTTCAGCGCGGCAGTTACGGCTCTCTTCATTGCTCTCCGAAAGGCTACTCGCCTGAGAAGCTGCAAAGCGATGTTTTCGGCAACAAGAGTGGCATCCAGTTCCGGACGTCTTACTTCTTTTGTGTCTATAGTAAATTCTCGCTGAAAGCGCTGCTCAAGCTCTTTGCGGAGAGACTCAATCTCGACGCCCTTCTTGCCTATAACAATACCGGGTCGAGCCGTATGGATTATGACTTTCACCTTATTACCGGCCCTTTCGATTTCGATACAGGATACTCCAGCATGGTAGAATTTTTCTTTTATTATCTTTCTTATGTTGCGATCTTCTACTGCCAGCTTGGCGTATTCCTTGCTCGAAAACCACTTCGAGTCCCACGTTTTTATTATTCCAAGCCTAAAGCCTTTTGGATGAACCTTTTGACCCAAGCTCCACCTCCACCTTAATCGTGATCTCTATCTGCCTACTGCTCCGCCACAACAACAGTAATGTGGCTCAAACGCCTTACAATAGGTCTTACTCGCCCCATGGCCCGGGCTCGCCACCGTCTGAGCCTGGGACCTTCGTTAACGTAAATCTCTTTGATGTAAAGATTGTCTACATCCATCATCTTTGTTTCTTCCGCATTTGCCACGGCGGAAGCCAAGGTTTTGTAAATGATACGAGAGGCCTTTTTCGGCGTATAACGGAGAATATGGTAGGCCTCTTTTACATTTTTACCTCTTATCAGATCGGCAACCAGACGAGCCTTTTGGGGAGAAACCCTAACGTACTTGGTGATAGCTCTCGCTTCCATTATTTCTTCCCTTTGACCTTGGATTTCTTATCACCCGCATGTCCATAAAAGGTTCTCGTAGGGGCAAATTCTCCCAATTTATGCCCGATCATATTTTCCGTAATGTAAACCGGTATAAACTTCCTGCCGTTATGAACGGCAATAGTAAGCCCAACGAACTCGGGCACAATGGTCGATCGACGAGACCACGTTTTGATGACCTTACGATCTCCAGTTTCTTTCGCCTTGAGAACCTTTTTCATCAAATGATCATCTACGAATGGTCCCTTTTTTAAGGAACGCGGCACTTTATCCTCCTTAAATATTTGTTTCCTGCGTCCTTTTACTTACTACGACGCCTTATTATGAACTTATCGCTCGGTTTCCCTGGTTTTCTCGTTTTGTAACCCTTGGTAGGAACACCCCAGGGAGTACAGGGATGACGTCCACCTGAGCTCTTACCCTCGCCACCACCCATAGGATGATCTATGGGGTTCATGGCAACACCTCTGACATGAGGCCGGCGTCCGAGCCATCGACTTCTTCCAGCCTTTCCGATAGACACGTTTATGTGATCGATATTCCCGACCTGCCCGATCGTCGCTTTGCACTCGAGAAGCACCATTCTCATTTCACCTGAGGGCAAGCGAAGGACGGCATATCTACCTTCTTTGGCCATGAGCTGGATGGCTGCGCCGGCAGCTCGCCCTAGCTGTCCTCCTTTACCGGGCTGAAGCTCAACATTGTGGACGATCGTTCCCACAGGAATAGCTTTAAGTCTCAAGCAATTTCCCGGCTTGATATCAGCCTCATCGCTCGTAATAACCTGATCACCAACTTTAAGCCCCACAGGAGCGATGATGTAACGTTTTTCTCCGTCCACATAGTGAAGCAGAGCTATGTTGGCCGACCTGTTGGGATCGTACTCAATGCTTGCAACCTTAGCCGGAATGCCTTCCTTATCCCGTTTAAAGTCAATAATTCTGTAAAGCCTTTTATGCCCGCCGCCGCGATGCCACGCCGTTATTCTACCGTAATTGTTTCTGCCACCCGTTTTCTTGAGCGGCTCCACCAGGCTTTTTTCAGGCTCGGTTTTAGTAATTTCCTCAAAAGTAAGATAAGTCTGAAACCGTCTGCCTGGTGATGTCGGTTTTACCTTCTTGATGCCCATAATCTTACCCTCGCGTCCGCTAACTCTCCGCCAATGCTCTTACACACCTTCGAAGAGCTCGACTTTCTGTCCAGGTTTGATGGTCACAATAGCTTTTTTCCAGTCAGGTCTTTTTGTCCAGAATCGACCGACCCTTTTTCGCTTTCCCTTCATCCTTATGGTGCGCACTTTGACAACATCCACTTTGAAAATCAGTTCCACCGCCTTGCGAATCTCGATCTTATTCGCTCTAGGATCCACTTCAAATGTAAGCTGATTGTAAAGATTCTTCTGAAGAAGCGTTTTTTCTGTCAATATCGGTCTTTTTATAATGTTGTATGCCCGTATGATATCGTCACTCATTGTCCCAGGAACTCCTCTATCTTTTGAACGGTTTCCTGCGTCAGGACAAGGTGATGATAATTCAGAACGTCATAGACGTTCAGCCCTTCCCATCTCATTACCTTTACGAGCGGGATGTTTCGGGCCGACTTTTCCACCACCTCATCTCGATAGGGCATAACAAAAAGTGTTTTACCCCATTCAAACCGTTTCATCATTGTGGCAAAATCTTTAGTGCTGATGCGATCCATCTGCAGCCGATCCAGCACCGTCAGTTCGGCATCTCGAAGCTTCTGAGAGAGAGCCATCTTCAGAGCCAGACGTCTAACCTTTTTAGGCAACTTAAAGGCGTAAGATCGTGGCCGAGGTCCATGCACAACACCGCCACCTCGCCACAACGGAGAACGAATACTACCAGCTCTGGCACGACCCGTTCCCTTCTGTCGCCACGGCTTCCTACCACCACCGGAAACTTCAGCTCGCGTTTTCGTCTTGGCTGTGCCTGCCCGACGTTTTGCCAGGTGATACAATACTACCTGATGAAGCACCGGGATTTTAACTGGAACGTTGAACACATCATCCCGAAGTTCCAGTTGTCCCACAACTTCTTTCTGCATGTTATAAACATCCACTGTCGGCATGTGCAACCCTCAACACTATCCTGATTTACTTTTTACTTCTGTTAGTTTTGCGAATC
>CAZWJX010000046.1:0-17210 GCA_964634695.1 uncultured Syntrophobacterales bacterium
TTTGAATATATTCTTATAGTAAAGTCAACACATTTTTTAGCTGTTAAAAAACCCTCCATACCAGATTTGCTATCGTTGATTCCAACGCTGGGTGAGGACAGGGGTGATGGAGGCGATTTTGCGCGCCTTGGCCCAGGACCTGAAGGCACGCGGAGGTCTGAATCTGAAGGAGTGCTTCATTGATGGCACCTTTGTGGTGGCGAAAAAGGGGGTTGTTTGCCTGGCTGGGCAACTTTCGACAACTGGTAGTCCGTTACAAACGCCATCTGGCGAACTACCTCGGCTTCGTGCAGTTTGCCTGCATTATCATCTGGCTGCGACACTATTTATGAGATGAGTTTTGTCTAATCTTTTTAATAAGTTGCAAAGACTTTAGAGCCGTAGTGTAAATCCAACAGTGCTATCAATCGACTATACTGTGCCCGGCAAGGAGCAGACCAACAAGGAGACTTATGAACAGCGGATGGGTGTGGATTTTGTGAAAGGTTCTTATCATGCTGGACGGAACAAGTCTGAATTTTATCAGCAGACCGGTGACCGCCAGTATTGCCATTATCATTAGTCCCCATTCGGGTAGAGAAGTCGATCGGCAGTAGGAAAGGGTAAAGTGTGTAAAGGCAAGTATAAGAGCCAGAGGATTTAAAACGTAATGGAAGGGCATCAGGTACTTTTTCTGAGTTCGATTAAATTTTTTAAGTCTGTCTCTGGTTTCATCTGACATGCTGATGCTGTGAGTAATTCCTTTGATCAGCAGACTCAGGACAACAGGAAGATTGGCGGCGGCGAATATCCACGCTGCAGCCTGTCCGGTAGCTTCATTTCCCCTGTCGTGTTTTTCCTCTCTGGACGTAAAAACTGCACTGTGAGAATGTTTTTTCTCTTTGCTGTAATAATGACTGTCAGCATCTGCATCCTGAGAATGTCCCGGAAAAAGTGGGACAGAAAATAAAAAAAGACCAGCTAAAATAGCCGCAACGGATAATCTAATGAAACTCCGCATCTCTTATGCTCCACTTGGTATGAAATAGCTTTAAATTGGATAGACCAACGGAAAACACAGCCTAACGCGCAAACCGAAGATGCAGGCTATTTCCCGAAACTCAATGACGTTGAGCAGTTTTATGTGAGACCGGATCTGGTGGAGCTGAGGGGAATCGAACCCCTGGCCTCTTGAATGCCATTCAAGCGCTCTCCCATCTGAGCTACAGCCCCACCTCCGTGGTATCAGCACTTATACCAGCATATCCTGAGATAGTCAACAGTTTTTCATTCGGACACCTTTTCATGCTTTATTCTCTGTACACAGGAAGCAGAATCGTGAATGTTGTTCCTGCCCTCTCCGGATCGTCTTCTTCAGAAATACTTTCGCAACTGATTGAACCGTTGAACTGGTTGATTATCCCGTAGGTAACGGAAAGGCCAAGCCCTGTGCCTTCTCCGACTTTTTTGGTGGTAAAAAATGGGTCAAAAATCCTTGGAAGGATACGTTTTGGAATGCCACAACCCGTATCTGAAACCGTTATTTCCACAAATTCGTCGTTGTGCTTTCTTGTCCTGATGGAAATTTTCTTCTCCTGCCTGTTTCTAAGAGCGTGAATGGAATTCGTGATGAGATTTAGAAGCACCTGTTGAAAACTTCTGGGATCGCATTTTACAGGGGGAACATCTTCATCCATAATGCACTCCAGAGAAATGTTGTTTATCTCCAGATTGTGCTCAATTACGGAGGTCACCATTTTTATGTTTTCATTTACGTCGCATACTTCTTCTCTTTCTTCGCTGAACCTTGCAAAACTGAGGAGTCTTTCAACAATGCTTTTGCAGTGAAGACCATGACGTTCTATGACCTTCAGGTCGTCATATTCCATACTGCCCGGTTCGAATCTTTCAAGTAGCAGTTCGCAGAATCCAAGCATTATACCAAGAGGATTGTTCAGTTCATGAGCCACTCCCGCCGCGAGAGTGCCGAGTGATGCCAGTTTTTCGGTGTTTATGAGCTGATTTTCTATTTCCTTCCATTCGGTCATATCCCGTCCGATTACGAGCACAAGCTGAGCATTTTGGCTACCTTTCAGCGGAATATAGTTGAGATGAAGCCAGAGAGTTCGATCCTTCGTTGTGATGCTCTCTTCTGTCCTGAAGCTCTTACCTTCGGTCACAACCTTTTCTATGATCTGCCTTTGCTGTTCTGCTCTTTCAGCCGGAAAGATTGCTTCAATGGGTTTGTCCACGAGAGTATCGCCTTCCGGCACGTTGAAAAGCTTATGCATGGGCCGTTTTGATGATACCTTCCCTGTCAACGGTGAATATTATGTCTTCTGCGCTCTCCACAAGAGACCGATATTTGGCTTCCGATTCCTCAAGTTCTCTGGCATAAGCCTTAATGTCTTCGGTTTTTCGCGCTACCTCCGTCTCCAGTATTGAAAGCCATCGAAATTCATACAAAATCACAAAAATACTTGCCAGAAGCAGTGCTCCCACAACCATCCCCTGGAAGATGATCTGCCTGGCATAAATGCGGCTCACGACGCCTTCTATCTCATAGGTCGGCGCAACAACGGCCACAGACCAGAATGTTGTGCCCTCAGAGCCTTCTATTCTTACAGGACTGTAGGCTATAAGTTTTTCCATGGGGGCTACCACTTCCCTATGCCATCCGGACATGTAAGTTCCGGTGCCTTCTTTCCCCTGGAGCATTTCTTTTCGCTGAATTTCGTTGATCTTCACGAAGGATATGTTCTGGTTTCTCCGCTGCCTTACTTCGAAAGCATTCTCGCCGATGAAATCCGGTTCAGGATGGTAGAGAAAAGTGCCCGTATTGTCGATCACCCAGCCGTATCCGGTTTTCCCTGACCGAACAATGGACAGAATATTCTTGATCATATCGGTGACATCGATACTTGCCCTGATATAGCCGGAAAACCGGCGACTTGGGTAAGGATGGTCGGCATCTGAAGCATCTTCATATACGGGCACGATTACGGTCATCCACACCGAAGAGCTTTTAGCCCTCCTCGTGCCCATCGGTATGGCTTTGCCTCTGGCCGATGTATCTCTTGCAACAGACATGTAAACGGCCGGTTCGGGTTGAGAAGCACGGGAAGCACCGAAAGAGATCCCACTTTCTACATCGACCGTGAAGAGAATAGAACCGCCTTCCCCTATGCGAACAATCTCGGTAATGGAATCTTTCTGCAGTAGCGGTAAAGTCAGCGCAATCAGGTGCTCGTAATGTTTTCTATCGGCATACTGAATGGCCGGGAAGGTGCTGAGAAAAACAAGATCCGACAATGCATGATGTAGAGCCTTTTCTATTCTCTGAGCCGACGTCCTCGCCAGAATAAGCTGTTCCTCGTTAAACTGATCTTTCACGACGTTTTTTACGTATTTCATGTTCGTTATGCCGAGAAAGGTCGCCACACAAATAAGAAGCAGCGTCGTTATTCCTATGCCTATCAGGATTTTCTTGAGCTCTTTTTTTGCGAATGACTTGGAGGAAATATCGTTTTCACCTTTAAACCAGCTATTCCACTTCATTCTGAAAGACTCCCTCATGGCAGAAAAAATGGATGTAACAGGGCCTGCCCTCCCGGGTTCACGGTTTATCTGTCGCATGTGTCAAAAAACTGCACACATCGTACTTGACTTGAATTGCTTCAACAAGCCAAATAGTATGCCGAAACGAAACTTTTGTGGAGCAGAGCCTATGGAAGTGAGAATACTTGTTGTGGATGATGAGCCCGACATGACCATACTCCTGAGACGCATTCTTTCTTCCGAACAATCTTATCGCGTGACGGCTACTTCCGATCCCCGTGAGGCTCTGGATCTTATCTCAAAACAGTCTTATCACGTCATTATTACCGATCTCAAGATGCCCAACGTAGACGGCCTGCAAATTCTTGAAGCTGCGAAGGCAAAGGATCAAACCACAGCCGTAATAATTCTCACCGCCTACGGAACCATAGAATCGGCCGTGGAAGCCACAAAAAAAGGCGCTTTCGACTACGTTACCAAGCCTTTTCGTAAGGACAGAATACTACACGTGGTTCAACAGGCGATCAAATGGCGGGAGATGTCGCTCGAAAATCTCCAGCTCAAGCAGGAGATTCTGGAAAAATCAGGCTACCCATCCCTTCTTGGTAACAGCCAGGCAATAAACTTTGTCCGGGAGCAGATTGCAAAGGTTGCCAGAACCTCGGCAACAGTCCTCATTACGGGAGAAAGCGGCACAGGGAAGGAAGTCGTGGCGAGAACAATTCACGTTCAGAGCCCCCGTCACGACAGGCCCTTTGTGCCTATAAACTGCAGCGCCATTCCCGAATCCCTGCTGGAAAGTGAGCTGTTTGGACATGTCAAAGGCGCTTTCACCGGAGCCGTTAAAGATAAGAAGGGCTTGATTGAGGAAGCTCGGGGTGGGACGCTCTTTCTGGATGAAATTGGAGACATTGCGCAGTCCCTTCAGGTCAAGCTTCTGAGGTTGCTTCAGGAAGGGGAATACAAGCCTGTTGGATCCAGCACCATAAAGAAAGCCGACGTGAGATACATAGCCGCGACAAACCAGGACTTGAAAGAGAAGATAGAAAAAGGCGAGTTCAGGGAAGATCTTTACTACAGGCTTAATGTCTTCCATATTCATGTGCCACCGCTCAGAGAGCGCAGGGAAGACATTCCGCTCCTTGCCCGGCATTTTCTGAGTAAATACGTTGCAGTTCACGGCAAACCGGTAAAAGGTTTTACCGATGAAGCGCTTGAAAAGCTCATGAGCTATTCATGGCCCGGGAATGTGAGAGAGCTCGAAAATACCATCGAACGTGGGATTATCATGGCAACAGGGGAAATGATAACAGCATCCGATCTGTTTCCCCAGAACAGCCCCGGAAAGAGCTTTTCTCTTAGCATTGTAGGCGATCCGTCCATATTCAATCTTCCCTTTAAGGAAGCCAAGGAAAAGATTCTTGATGAGTTTCAGACTCACTATCTCATCAAGCTTCTGGAAAAACACGGCGGAAACATTTCTCAGACAGCTCGTGAATGCGGACTGAAACGCCAGTACATTTACAAACTGTTAAAGAAAGTAAAGATTGATCCTCAGTCTCTAAAATGAACCACGATAGAGTAGGGTATCATTGTGAGTCCGCCTGTGACGGGCGAATAAGGAGTCTTGTTACTGTGTCATTGCGAGCCCGCGGTCCTTGTTTCGTCATTGCGAGCCTGCCGCAAGGCAGCCGTGGCAATCTCATTAAGGAAAAACAATGAGAGATTGCTTCGTCGCTTCGCTCCTCGCAATGACTTAATGGGTAACACAGTCTCGTAATGACTTTAGGAAAGGGGGCTATGGCTGCTCTGATGGTGTTCACAACGACGAACAGGGAGATTACCACTGGAGAGAAGAAAATATGCCACGAAAAAGACTGGAAATAGCACTGAAGCCCGGAATTCCTGATGCCGAAGGTGAACGTATAAGACGAAAGATTCATGATTACTTCGGATGGGAAATTCCCGCCGATACTCCGCCGGGAATTTCCCCCTTACGTGTGATAAACGTTATAACCTTTGATGCGGGACTGAGCGACGATGAATACGAAGCAATCAGGCGGGACATTTTTACAAACCCGGTAACCCAGGTGTCGAGCTTCACCCCGCTTACGAATCCCGCCGCTGTTCCCTTTCGATGGGTAATATGGGTTGGCTTCAGACCGGGTGTCCGGGACACAGCGGGAAGTGTCGCCATGGAAGCCATTTCCTACTATCTTCGCCGGAAACTTCGTCCCGAAGACACCGCTTACACATCAAAGATTTACGAAATCCGCACAGGCAATCTCACCCGGGGTCAGGTTGAGATCGTAGCAAAGGAACTCCTTGCAAATGAACTCATCCAGCAATGGCGTATTTTCCATCATGATGAATGGGACCCGGCAGAAGGGATCGGACTTATCATTCCGAAGGTTTTAATTGAGAGCACGGAGCAGGGCAGGATTGAAACTTTTTCTGTGACGTCGGACGAAGTTCTTGCGCGCCTTAGCCGTGAACGTAATCTGGCTCTGCATCCTCAGGATATTCCTGTCATCAGAGCATATTTCAACCGACCTGAAGTGCGGGCCGAACGGGCTTCTGTCGGTCTATCTGATCCCACTGACGTAGAGCTTGAGGCTATATCCCAGGCTCGAAGTGACCACTGCAACCACAACACCTTCCGGGGAGTTTTTACTTACCGTGATCTGGACACGGGTGAAACGTTTGTCATGGATAATCTTTTCAAGACCTGCATCGAAGCTCCAACGCTGGAAATTCAAAAGCAAAAAGACTGGGTAATATCTGTGCTATGGGATAATGCGGGCGTTGCGGCTTTTGACAGAGGATATCACTATGTCATCACGGCGGAAACTCACAACAGCCCGTCCAATATGGAAGCTTACGGGGGCGCCCTTACCGGCATCGTCGGCGTCTATCGGGACATTATGGGCACAGGGAAGGGCGCTCGCATGATTGCGGGCCTTTACGGTTACTGCGTTGGGCCTAGAGATTATGCGGGTCCGCTCAAACCCCATCTTCATCCCCGAAGACTTCTGGACGGGGTCGTGGAAGGCGTCCGCGATGGTGGGAACAAGCACGGCGTTCCGACTGTTTTTGGAAATCTCCTTTATCACCCGTCCTATCTCGGAAAATGCCTTGTTTTCGTTGGTTCCATAGGCATCATGCCGGAATCAACTCCTAATGGGCCATGTCACGATAAGAAGCCCGAACCCGGCGATCTCATTGTCATGTGCGGCGGAAGAGTCGGGAAAGACGGAATTCACGGTGTCACGGCTTCCAGCGAAGCTTATTCTGAGCATACGCCTGTGGGACACGTTCAGATCGGTGATCCCTACACTCAGAAGAAAATGCACGACTTCCTTCTGGAAGCTCGCGACGAGGGGCTCATTTCCTTCATTACCGATAACGGAGGCGGAGGACTTTCTTCGTCCGTAGGTGAATCGGCGAGACTTGCGGGAGGAGCCTACGTTGAGCTTGATAAAGTGCCGCTGAAATACGAGGGGCTCGATCCCTGGGAAATCTGGGTATCCGAATCTCAGGAACGTATGACTGTCGGCATCAAACCCGAGCATCTCGACCGTTTCATGGAGCTTTCAAGAAAGCATGAAGTAGAAAGCACCGTCATCGGTCGCTATGAGAACACGGGAAAGCTTCATCTGACCTATCGAGGCAGGACCTGCGCCTATCTCGATCTCAAGTTTTTCGAAGAGGATTTTCCCAAGTGGCGCTTTGATGCCGAATGGATAGCTCCCGAGCGTCGCGGGCTCTTTGAACCGGTTCTGAAGGAACCTGCGGACTACGGTTCTCTTCTAAGGACTATTCTCGCTCGCCCCAATATTTGCTCCCGTGAATGGATTCAGCGCCAGTATGACCACGAAGTCCAGGGCACGTCTGTTGTTAAGCCCTTTGTTGGGAAACATCGCGATATGCCATCCGATGCCGTTGTCATTCGCCCAGTTTTTTCGTCCATGAAGGGCCTTGCCGTGACACAGGCTCTTCATCCCTTCTACGGACAGATCGATACCTACCACATGGTTGCAGCAAGCATTGATGAAAGTGTAAGGCGTCTCATAGCCGTAGGGGGACGGCGAGATCGTGTCGGGGGAGTGGACAACTTCTGCTGGCCTACCATCATTTACGACCCCGATGACAACCCCGACGGACGTTATAAGGCGGCGCAGCTTGTGCGGGCTAACCTTGCGCTTGCGGATTACTGCCGGGCTTTCGGAATCCCGCTTCTTTCAGGGAAAGACAGCATGTATGTGGATGGATACCTCAAGGGCAGATTCGGCGAGCGCCACAAGGTATCGGGACTTCCCACAATGCAGTTTACCGCCACAACCATTGTGGATGATGTCCTGAAATGCGTTACAATGGATGCCAAGATGCCGGGCGATGAGGTCTACGTCGTTGGCATCACAAAGAACGAGCTGGGTGGATCGGAATATTACGACCTCTTTGGTTACACGGGATTGAACGTTCCCGTGGTGAACGTTTCAGATGTTCTGCCGCTCTATGACGCCCTTGAAGAGGCCATTTCCAGAGGGCTTGTTGCATCCTGCCGCGGGATCTACCGGGGTGGACTTGCCGTTCACGCCGCAATGGTTGCAATGGCGGGATGGCTCGGGCTTCAGCTTGATCTTCGCTGCATCCCCATGGAGGGAACTCTTAGAAATGATCATGTTCTTTTCAGCGAATCGGCAGGGCGCTTCATAGTGACCGTTCCTCCGGATAAAAAGGAAGAGTTTGAATCCGTTTTCAGAAAACACTGCGGAGAGAATTGGGCCAGAGCTGTAAAGCGAGCCGGCAGAGTGCTGGAAGAGCCCGTTTTCCGCTGTATCGGGCTTGATGGATCATTGCTCTTTGAAGAAGGGCTTCGTGATCTTAAAGAGGCCTGGTCGGGAAAGAAGGAAAATGATCCGCCACCTGTTGAAAGTTATTCTTTTGTTCGGGAAAAACCGGAAGTTCCGCTTGTGAGAGGCGAAAAACCACTTGCTATTGTGCTTACGGGCTTTGGGCTGAATTGCGACTATGAGACGGCTCACGCTCTGGAGGTTGCCGGGGCGAGAGCGGAACGGGTCCATCTTAGCGATCTCATTTCCCGTCCCCAGTGGCTAAAAGAAGCCAAGATTTTTGTTATTGACGGGGGGTTTTCCTGGGGTGATGACCATGGCGCCGGGGTCATCATGGGAAGCCGGCTCAGGTATCAGCTCGGAGATGAACTGCTCGAATTTGCCGCAAAAGGCGGCCTGATCCTCGGCATCTGCAACGGCTTTCAGGTGCTTGTAAACCTTGGATTGCTTCCGGGTAGATGGACGAAAACCACGACGGAGGCTGACTCTGCTGGACGTCGAACCTTCTCGCGAGAAGTTGCCCTTATTTCAAACGACTGCGGGCACTTTGTAGATGCCTGGGTCTGGCTGAAGGCGGATCCCCTGTCTCCCTGCGTGTTTACTCAGGGCATGGACGTGGTCGAGTTTCCCGTAAGGCACGGAGAAGGCAAGTTCTACACATCGGACGACGTGCTGAATGATTTGATCAAAAATCATCAGGTTGCTTTCAGGTATGTTCGTCCTGACGGCAGTGAGGCAAAGGGCGAATACCCCTTCAATCCTAACGGTTCGCTTTTTGACGTGGCGGGAATATGTGATGCCACGGGGCGAATTATGGGGTTAATGCCCCATCCTGAAGCTTTCCACCACTTTACAAATCATCCGAACTGGACAATTCGGAAGGAGATTATCCTTCGTGCGGGTGGTTCTGTGACCGATATACCGGGAGAGGGCATGGGCATCATATTTTTTAAGAATGCTGTTAACTACTGGAAGTGAGTTTATGATGGACGGTGAAAAAAGGCTTAAACTTGCAGTCTTTGTTTCGGGAAGCGGCACAAATCTACAATCTCTGATTGATCGCAGTTCGGACGGAAGACTTCAGGCCGATGTGGTGGTTGTGATTTCCGATCGGGCTGATGCTTACGGCCTTGAGCGGGCCAGAAAGCACGGCATTCCCGCTCATGTGGTAGATTATGCGAGACGCATTGCCGATGCTCGTGGCCTCCATGCCGGCAAAGAGTTGCGGCGGAAGGCTTACGAAGAGGCCGAAAAGGAGATTCTCGAGATTATTTCCGATTACGATGTCCACTACGTTGTGCTTGCCGGGTTTATGAGGCTTCTTACGCCGTATTTTCTGGAGAGGTTTAAAAGCGAAGAGGGAGTTTATCGAGTGCTTAACATTCATCCTGCTCTGCTTCCTGCTTTTCCGGGACGGCACGGCTACGAGGATACCTTTGGATACGGATGCCGCTGGGGAGGCGTGACAGTTCATTTCGTGGACGAAGGCGAGGATTCAGGCCCGATTATAGCACAGGCCGTATACCCGATTTTCCCCGACGATACTCTGGATGCGGTGCGAAAACGAGGGCTCACGCTGGAATACGAAGTCTATGCTCAGTGCATAAACTGGCTGGCGAGGGGTATGGTAAGGATTGAGAGGCGGGAAAGTAGTAGAGTGCGCATAGTCATTACAGATCCGCAATATGGCGATGTCCTCAGTAGGTGGATTTCTCTCGCTTTTGCAATGACACAAAGAGTGAGCCTTCCACAAGCGGACTCCTCGCAATGACAGCCGGGACCGTCATTACGAGGCTACGTTTTCTTTTCCGTCATTGCGAGCGCCCGAAGGGCGCGTGGCAATTTCTACCGAATCCGTCATTGCGAGGCCACGAAGTGGCCGTGGCAATCTCAAAAGCAATAAGAGATTGCTTCGCTTCGCTCGCAATGACACCCAGTACCGTCATTGCGATGCCGCCGCAAGGCGGGCGTGGCAATCTCATCGTTGTTTTTATGAGATTGCTTCGTCGCTTCGCTCGCAATGACAGCCGGGACAGTTATTGCGAGCCCGCCGCAAGGCGGCCGTAACAATCTCTTACAGTCAGTTAAAAGTGCCTCGTAGTTACACTGCATCTCCCCGGGGTCTTTCTTCATACGTTGAAGGGTCAAGATAAATGTTTCCAAGCCTTATAGTGTCCAGCTTATCAATTGATCGGACGGGTGTAATGACGGAAACCACTTTTTCTGATGGATTCACATCGGCTACAATGCCGAGCCCTAATGAAAAGCCCTTTACGTTGTCTAGAGAAATCAGTCTTCCGGGGTAAAAATACGGCACCGGAATGACTGCGAACTTCGCCCAGTTGATCTCAATAATCTCTGAACCGGCAAAGTATCGCTTAAAGGAAGCTGTGCGGTGAGCTCGGCGTGTTGCAAAATCTCGAGGTTTGACGGCTGGAGCGGGGCTTAGTTCTATCAGGCGAGTCCTACCCGATCGGCGAAGCGGTGTGATGATATGATCGAGTTCCCGATCGCGACGAATTGCGAAGACGATTTTCGGCTCAAGAATCTCAACTTTGGAAAGCTTGAGGATGCCACCGCCCTGATCCGGAGCAATGAAGCCTGTCGGATCCACTACAGTCGCTGTCGCCTGAAGTCTGTAGGCCTGTCTGGCGAGTTTGTGAAGACCGACAATGGTCTGGAGCATATGCCCACGGGGTGAGGTAGATCCAACGAAGACCCGATAGCAGATTCCGTCCGGTGAGGGAAAATCTTCCTCGTCCCGGTTTACCACCAGAGTCATGGTTGTAGGAGGTCCCAGCGATGCCTGCCCGACGTCGCCATCGATAAAAGCAACACGCTTGTGATAGGCTCGCAGGCGATAATAAAGGTAGCGCGCAAAGGTGGACTTGCCCGAATCTGCAGCTCCAATCACCATGCACAGACCATGGAAATCGTCGAGCCTCAGTTTTTCCCATGATGGTGGAATTTCTATGTTCTCGCATGCAGTCATTTTATGCATTCTCTTCTACCCACCCGTGTTACCAGTGAGCGAAGAACGGCGAGATTTTCCCGATCTTCTCGCAGATCCTCACCTTTGGGAGTCTCTATGAGTCCTGGTATATCAGGATTGAAACGAGGATCGTTGACAATCATTCGAAACGCCTCCAGTCCCAGTTCGCCTTTTCCTATGTGTTCATGCCTGTCAATACGGCTTCCCGGTCCGTGTCGGGAATCATTAAGGTGTATTACGTGAACACGATCCAGCCCAATGCTGGCGTCCAGTCTGTTCATCGTGGTTTCATATGCTTCGCGTGTTCGAAGATCATAGCCTGCTGCGAAAAGGTGGCATGTGTCCAGACAGATTCCGAGCCTGTCGGCTTGAGGTGAATGATCAAGAAGCCAGGCAAGGTGTTCAAACCTGTAGCCAAGAGCGGTTCCCTGACCTGCCGTGGTTTCCAGAAGGATTTTGCACGTAAACCCGCGGGTGGCGGTATGGACCTGCCCGAGGGCCTGCGCTATGCGTTTCAGTCCGTCAGTTTCACCCATTCCTGTGTGTGATCCCGGGTGAAGAACCAGATACGGAATGCCAAGCGTTTCGCAACGTTCAAGCTCAGTTATGAGCATATTTATGGATCTTTGCCAGAGACTATCTTGTGGGGCAGCGAGGTTTATCAAGTAAGAAGAATGCCCCACTACGGGTGAAATGCCGGTTTCTACCGCCTTTTGGCGGAAAAGTCTTATTTCTTCGTCTGTTAACTTCTTTGCCTGCCACGATCGGCTGGATTTTACGAACAACTGAAGAGCCTCGCAGCCAACAGCAACCGCTCTATCAAAAGCTTTATGAAGACCTCCTGATATGGATTCGTGAGCTCCAAGTTTCATCGGGTTTTCGCCTTTTAGTTCTGGATTGGACGGATCAAGCCTCGGGTTTATTTTACGATATTCAAAGGCGATGGCAAATTGTTGTTAGTTATCCCGATTTCGACAAGGTGTTGGAGGGGCAGGCGCAGAGGCCTGCCCATGATGGGGGGCACACTTATTTTTGCCATTGCGAGGCTCTGTTTTCTTTTTCGTCATTGCGAGCCTGCCGGAGGCAGACGTGGCAATCCCACCGTTCGTCATTGCGAGCGCCCGAAGGGCGCGTGGCAATCTTTTTAAGGAAGGACAAGAAGAGATTGCTTCGCCCTCACTTCGTTCGGGCTCGCAATGACACCTTTTTTCGTCATTGCGAGGCCACGAAGTGGCCGTGGTGATTGCTTCGCCTTCGGCTCGCAATGACGAGATTGCTTCGCTTCGCTCGCAATGACAAGATATGAGATTGCTTCGCCTTCGCTTCGCTCCGGCTCGCAATGACGTAGAGGGGGACGCGGCTTCGCAATGAGTTAGGGAAAACCGGCGACCTCGCAACGACGTAATGGGAAACGGTGGCCTCAATGACATTCCTTTACCCATCTAAGCTCTACATGAAATACAACCTGTTATCATCCATTAAATCGGTTTTTTCGAACGGGCTCGGTAAATTCGGACCTATTCAAAGATAAATCTATCCCTGCCTTGAGATTTTGCCTTATAGAGATTCCTGTCTGCATGGGTGAGCAGGTTTTGTATTTTTGAAAAGTTAGCGTTCATTTCTGCAATTCCTGCGCTAATAGTAACACTTCTATCAATCCCAAAGTTGTGTTCTTTTATTATTCTTCTCAGTTTTTCTGCAAGAATTGATGCATCTATTCCGTTAGTCTCAGGACAGAGTATTAAAAACTCTTCTCCTCCCCACCTGGCTACAACATCTGATTTTCTGGTATGTTTTCTCAGTAAGCTAGAGATTTCCCTCAATACAGAGTCACCTGTATCATGACCATAGTTGTCGTTAATCAACTTAAAGTGATCCACATCGAGAAGTATGATAGAAAAAGGTCTTCCATATCTTTCGTATCTAATAAATTCATCGTTAAGATGTTTCTCCATCTTTCTCCTATTGTATAAGCCAGTTAACTGGTCCGTCTCAGACAGTGTCTTTAATTCATCAGCTAACTCTTGTAATTGTAAGTTTTTCAGATAAAGAGCGTCTTGAGTGAGTTTCTCCAGGTCTTTTGCGATCTGTCCAATTTCATTGTCTGGATATACGAATTCTTTTGGTGGTGTGTTTCTATCTAATATAGCTTGAGTTCTTTTCCTCAGTTCAACAATAGGACTTACTATGTTCCTGCTCAGGTTTCTACTGAGTATCCAGCCTATAGCGGTAGAAATTAGTATCACGAGGGGCATTGACAATATAACCTTATTGATAATGAGCCATATGACTTCACTTTTTTCAATTTCGGTGATTACTTTCCATCCTACTTTATCTATATCGTGGATTGTGGCAATTTTTTTTGATCCTTCAAAAGTATACTGGAATGTACCCTTTGATTTGAGTTCGTTATTACATTTGCATAGATTGTAAAAGTTCTTTCTAAGCATGTCGATACGTTTGTGTATAATAATCTCACCATCATCTGTTGTGACAAAAGTATTCTGTGACTTGAAGAAAGTCTCTTTTTCGCTGTTTAAAACGTTTACCAGTCTTTCTAAAGATGTTTCTACGGAAATCACACCGCTTAAGTTATTGTTGTCATCTATTAAAACTTTGCTCAGCGATATAAGCCATTCCTTTGTCTTGATCTCCTGGTAGGGCAACCCTTTTGATATGTTAGGCATACTTGCTATGGCTATCTTATACCATGGTCTAATAGTTGCGTTATATCCGGGAGGAGGTTCATAATTATTGATAATTAACGATCCATCAGGAAGTCCAATGTATATATAGTTTATGTCCTCGTCAGACTTTTCGAAGCGCCAAAACAAATCCAGGACATAACTTCTATTTTCCGGATTGTTGAAGACGTTCCTTACTGTTGAGTCATCGCTAATTATCTTGATATAATTATACATTTTTATAAAATAGCCTTCAATCAGGTACTTGTAAGACAGATTTTTCTGGATCAGGTAAGAATTTGTTTGATCAATAAATGTGTTATATGACAACATCACAACAAACGCACCAAAGGTTAATATTATGCTTAATGAATAGAGAACTATAGCCTTAAATATATTCCGTCTTATGGATTTGGGTTCTGACATGCTTACCTCTACACTATAATTGTCCCCATTGGTCTCAAATTTGACCATGTTTTGAGGACTTAGTATATACCTACACCCTTCGCAAAAGGGTTAATTTGACTGTATCGACATCCATAGTATCTGGTCAAGAGTCTTCAAATGGAGAGAGGCTTTCCACAATGTTACCCGACTGTATCTTTTCTTTCGTTCCTGTGCGATAAGACCGAACGTCCATTGAAGGTCATGGTTTCTCCGGCGCTATGCCGGATCTGAAATCACCTTTCTGAAGTTGTTTTAACTTGCAAAAACCTTTGATTTTTTGATACCTTGTGAGCGGGGGATTAGGAGAACATATTAGAGGAGATTTTTTATGACCGTAACGAAGGCGCACATTGTGGAAAGTCTGCACGCAGATCTTCACCGGTTATCTAACAAAATCACTAAAAGCGATTGCGCACGCTATGTGGAGACGATTTTCGAACTGATGAAAGCAAGTCTTGCCAATGGTGAAGATGTGCTTATCAGCGGGTTTGGCAAATTTTGCGTAAAAAACAAGAGTGAACGGCGTGGGCGTAATCCACAGACGGGGGAATCGATAATGTTACCCCCCAGAAGAGTAGTGACCTTCAGGTGCTCAGGGGTTCTTAAAAAACGCATTAACGATCATGTGTCCCGCTAGATTATCTTCAGGTAACGAAAGGCAGAAGCCGGAGAGCTCAAAATGAGCGCCGGCTCCTCATTTGACAATAAAGCCGGCATTATCAGTTCGAAGGGTGATTCACTTGTTCTTCATTTCCGTGAATCACCTTTCCACTCAGTCCTTCCTGAGCTGATTAAGGATCTGACTCTGAGAGTCCAGTCTCAGCCTGTCGCCAGAGTTCAGGTTATAATTGAAGAGACGGTGAGCTGTAATACGGTGTTGTTTATCTTCACGGAAAAGCTGGAAGAAATATGTAGGCAGAAAGGGATAAAGGTTGAATATTCCATCGGTGGCGATAAGAATCTCAGTGCTTCTCAGATATTCAGGCACTATCTCGCTCAGGGTAAAAAATCCATTCCGTCTTCGGATGTTAAATCTCGAGTTGGAGGATTAAACTTTATTGCGAGAATCGGCGAAATTGGCTTGCTTTCTCTGGGACGATGCATCGAAGCCCTGAAATTCTTCTCCGATAATCTGCGGTCTACCTTTATAGCGATAGCACATCCCCGTATTATCCGATGGCGAGAACTGGCTTATGTTCTGGAGCAGACCGGCTCACGGGCGATGTCCATAGTGGGCATCATGAGCTTTCTCATAGGACTTGTTACGGCCTTTCAGGCAGCCGTTCAGCTCAGGCAGTTCGGGGCTAATATTTTCGTCGCCGATCTTGCGGCCTTAGGGCTTTCGAGAGAGCTGTCGCCTCTTATCACGGCCGTTCTCATGGCGGGCAGAACGACATCGGCGTTCGCAGCGGAAATCGGTATAATGAAGATCAACGAAGAACTGGATGCTCTCAAAGTGATGAACGTCGATGTATCCCAGTTTTTAATCGTGCCTCGAATTGTCGGAGCTCTTGTAGCAGCGCCCCTTCTTACTGTGTGGTCTTTATTTACTGGACTTCTCGGTGCTATGTTCGTAGCCTTTGCAAGCCTTGACGTTACGCCGGTTTCCTTTGTGAGCGAAGCATACAGTATTCTGAACATTTCAGATCTCTGGGTTGGTTTCCTCAAGAGTGTTCTTTTCGGAATAATTGTGGGAAGTGTCGGGTGTTACATGGGGGTGCGAACATCCCACAGTCCTGAAAGCGTCGGCAAGCAAACAACGTCAGCCGTAGTTGCGGCGCTTTTTCTGATCATAATTGCGGATGCCTTTGTGACGGTTCTGGCCAATGTCTTCAGATGGTAATAGAGCCATAGAGGCTGTAAGCGTAAGAAGCCTGAGTGTTGGCTACGGTGAGACGCCAATACTGAAAGATATTTCTTTTGACGTTTTTCAGGAAGAAATTGCGGTCATTCTGGGGACGAGCGGTTGCGGTAAAAGCACGCTTCTTAAGGCCATCATAGGTCTTATTCCGATACAGTCCGGCATTATAAAGATATTTGGCGAAAATGTTACCGAGAACGGTTATGGCCCCGATATCCGATCCAGAATGGGAGTGCTTTTTCAGTCAAGTGGACTTCTGGGTTCTTTTACTGTCTTCGACAATGTGGCTCTTCCGCTTAGAGAATCGACGTCCCTTCCCGAATCATGGATTGAAGAAATAGTGATGCTCAAGCTGGCAATGGTCGATCTGGCCGATCATGCCCACAAGATGCCGGCAGAACTGAGCGGCGGCATGAAGAAGCGAGCAGGGCTTGCGAGAGCGATGGCTCTGGATCCTCCACTTCTTTTTTGTGATGAGCCGGGGGCTGGTCTGGATCCTGTAACGGCTGCCGAACTGGATGAACTCTTTATCAGGCTGAGGGATGCTCTGGGGATAACAATTGTGGTTGTCACTCATGAGCTTCTCAGCATCGAAAGAATAGCCGACAGGTGTATCATGCTTGATCGGTCGGTTAAGGGCATCATAGCTCAGGGAACATTGCAGGAACTAAAAGCCTCAGATAATGAACTTGTCAGGGCCTTTTTCGCTCCATCGCAAACCCGGACAAAATGAGGGTGAGGCAATCTCTTTGTTATGATGGTCTGCAATGAAATTTTATAATTGAGACCGGTCATCATGGGCGGATATGATGAAGCTGTAAAGCTGTTGTTTTCTC
>CAZWJX010000047.1:0-17083 GCA_964634695.1 uncultured Syntrophobacterales bacterium
GAAGGCGAAGCAATCTCGTCAGTGTGTCATTGCGAGCGAAGCGAAGCAATCTCTCCTCTGTTGTAAAAAATAAGAGGTTGCCACAGCCACTTCGTGGCCTTGCAATGACACTCCTCTTTTTTCGAACAGGCTCAGCGCTAAAGAAAATATTTCCCAGAATTCGAGCTTGCCAATATTTGACAAGCATTTATAACCGCAGAATTATGAGCAAAGTCGAGCTACGGTCACCAGACCATCTTTTCTAAATGTGCTGGGCAGCAAGTTCATTAATTACGAACTCAATGTCTTTTCCCAGCTCACTCTCCAGTGTCCTTCTCGCCCTTTCAAGCCGCAATCTCGTCAGGGGATCCTGAAGCTCACGAACAGACCGAAGAGCTCCTCCACGTCTGCCTATCCTGAAAAGAATTTTATCTTCTGGCGGAAGAGCCAGATATTCATCGATAACCGCAAGCATCGATTCTCTATCGTCCGGAAGTTTGCCGCTAACTTCCTCAAGGAGATTTCTGATATGATCCGAAGTAAGCGTGCTGTGCACATTACCCAGAGATTCTATTAAAAGGCGAATTTCCTTAACCGATTCATCATCGCTCAAGGGGATAAATCTCCCGGCACGAACGTCCTCCCATAGCTCTCCAAAAGGTGGAACCTGAAGAGTCCTAAGGCGGATGAAATCTGGATCTATCTCTGTCAGGACACGGGACGTTTCTATAGCGTGCTCCTCGGACGAGGCCTTACCCCCAAGACCCGGCATTATATATTCAGAAAGAGTTATTCCTGCGGCTTTAACCTTCTGACCGGCTTCTATATGCTGACGAGCTGTGGCACCTTTTCTAACATACTTAAGAACCCTATCGCTCCCGCTCTCCATGCCGATATGTATTCTATCAAGACCGGCTTCCTTCAGCATGATAAGCTCTTCCAGAGACTTCCTTGCTATAGTGCTGCTCCTTCCGTAAGAAGTTACTCGTCTTACTCCGGGAACACGCTCACGAAGATAGCGGATAGCCTCCGCCAGTTCGTCAGAAGACATTATAAGACTATTTGCGTCCTGAATAAAAACCTGACCGGTATTGAAAAACAGCCATTGAACAACATTGTAGTAAGAATAAGAAAGTCCCGAACGATTTGTAAGCTCCTGAATTACATACGATGTAATCTTGCCGCCTTCCCCCAGAGACCAGGAAAATTTTTTAACATCTTCTATGATTTCCACAACCGTATCAATGTCCCTCTTAATTTCCTGGAGAGAGCGTCTGCTGAATGTGGCACCTTTATACACTGGACAAAAGGTGCATTTATTCCAGGGACAATTTCTGGTAAATCTTAGCAGCAAACTGGCAGCCTCACTTGGAGGGCGAATAGGCCCCTGTTCAAAAGACCATCTGGAAACTCCCATTATTATTCTGCCTCCCATGAAACGATAAACATCTTGCGCATGACTTAGAGTTCATTCATTATAATAAAGCTCTGATGCAAAAAGGACAATTGCTATGCCGACAAATTAAATGGGGGTTCAAAGAATGAGTAAAGACGAAAAGATCACAGCCGTGTATCTCATGGTCAGGAAGTCCGAACTCACGCCAGAAGATGGAGACTCTTACGAACGTCCTCTCCAAAAGCAAAAAGAAATTATTGTTGAAACAATGAAAAACCGTTGGGGTATTGAATTAGACGAAAATGTTCAATTTTACAGGAGCAGAAGAGACTTATTCATGGACGTTGAGCGTCACAAGGTTAAACGACTTGTGGTATACAGCATAGACCGACTTGGAAGTTCCAGAGAAGAGATAGACGGAATTCTTTTCGAGTTAGGAGCCGAAGGCATAGAACTTTTAACGGTGGAATAAAAACCGGCAGGGTTAAAGAGCGAATGGATTGGATTCTAAGGACTATCTCTTCATCAATGGAGTTGTGTATAGCCTGGGCAGTTTCGGTTGCGCTGGCATCTGGAGTACAGGGTATAGCTCAGTATTTCTCGCTAATGATTCTGGTGCCCCCGGCAAAAATCAGAAAAGAGCCGCTCCCTCACCCTTTCCAATTCATTGATCCTTTCGCTCTCCCTCTCTTCCTTATAACAGGCTGGGGATGGGCCAAACAATACACCCCTTCGGAAGATCCTCTAGGTGACAACAGATTCTACAGGTTCTTATACTGCCTGGCCGCACCGCTTGGAAACCTTGCACTGGCAGGAATTATTTCGACCCTGTACACCACTATCTTACCTTCCTCCGTATTTAAACTTGCCATAACGATTAACTGTTACGTCGCAGCAGCTAATTTCCTCATTCCTTTTCCTCCTTTCAGTCTTGGAAGAGGCCTATCGAGTCTTACATCAATTACGGTGCCGAAAACTGCAGAATGGGGGGTTAAAATAGTGCTGAGCATAGGAGCTATTTATGCTTTCATGACCAAACCTTTCTTCCCTTATGAGAGTCTCCAGAAAATAGGAAACAGCATCCTCCATCTGCTTATTCATTAGAAGAAGTGTTACTAAAAATTTTACGGTCTTGTCTAAATCCATTTAGTGTGGTAGTCAAAGCCTGACTTCAGAGCCTGACTTCGTATATATACAGCCCAATGGGATTCAGCTATGCATCAGGGAAGTGGAAGATTAAGGGTTGTCCTTCACCAACCGGAGATTCCGCAAAACACAGGAAACATAGCCAGAACCTGTGCAGCAACTGGTGTGCCCTTACACTTGATAGAGCCGCTGGGATTTAAGCTTTCCGACCGATATCTAAAAAGAGCCGGACTGGACTATTGGCCTCATGTGGAACTCTACGTTCATCAATCCTTTGATAGCTTTATAGCGGAAATCAAACCGTCGAGGTGTATTCTTTTCTCCACCCGAGGCTCCGTATGTTATGACGAAATCACTTATCAACCGGGAGATTGTCTGGTTTTCGGCTCAGAGACAAGAGGACTTCCCGAAGAGCTTTTGTTTTCAGGAAGATATTTAGTGGTTTACATCCCCATAGATAGAAGCAAGGTAAGGAGCCTTAACCTATCAACTTCTGTTGGTGTAGCTCTCTTTGAAGCTTTAAGACAAACGAAAAAGCTAAAAAACCAAGCCTTTTCTGCTTAGGGTGTTTTTTTACGAGTTACTATCTGAGGATAAAAACTCCATGAAGGATGGAAATGTTCTAAGGAAGGAATTGGAGCAGGCATACCCAGAATTAATAGAGCATGGTTTTTACACGGTAATTCTTAAGAAACGAAACGGCTACTGAGTTGTTATTTTCGAGAGCAAGGATTGCTCTAAAAAACATCCTCCGCTCAGTTCCTTCCAGGTTTCTTCTGAAGACGTCCGTCACTGGTCTGAACCGCTTAAAAAAGCTATAGAAGAAGCCAAGAAATCCCTTGACTTCATCAAGAAAGGGAAACCCGTTGCTAGGCAAAGAATCAGTTGTCGTATGGGTTAGCTAGCAAAAAAGGAGAGAAGTGTTGGCTGAGATCGAATGGAAAGGGCTGATATGGCGCTCGGCCTATGGTAGCTATTCCTATAAGGAGCTCCTTACAATCCTGAAAGGTTTTGGGTCCATGGAAATTGTGGCTTTTGAAAAACCATGGGTTTATCATGGAATAGCAAGTATTGAATTGAATCCTCAGGGAGGAAAGGACCTGACCATATACTATCTTGAAGTGCTGGGCCCCAAAAAAAGAGGAACAGGTCGTAAAGCTCTTCAAGAATTAAAACAAATCTTTAAGGGAAGCATAACGGTTCAGGACCCCGGTGAAATATTGTGCTCAGAATATTCGATAATTGAAAGTCTCTTTTTCTGGATCAAAATGTTTGAAGAAGGTCTCATAGAAACGCTAGAAAGCGACGAATTAGTCTTAAAGCAAGGCATGTCGTCCGAAGAAATCGAAAAGGCCAGAGAAAAGATAAGACAAAAACTCAAGGCGATAAAAAATGAGCACCAAATCGGTTCGGGCCAGGAACAAAGTTCTGGCAAATGAAGCTTTCATAGATTTCTGCCATCAATGTCGGGTTCGTAATTTGCGTATTGTCTTTACTAATGGCTGTTTCGATATTCTACACATTGGGCATCTGAGATACCTCGAAGAGGCAAAAGCGATGGGAGATGTGCTTGTGGTAGCGGTAAATTCCGACTCGTCGGTAAAAACGATCAAAGGTAACACCCGCCCGATTATTCCTGAATCTGCCCGAGCCGAGCTGGTCGCCGGGCTTCACTGTGTTGACGCAGTAACAATTTTTGATACTCCAACCCCCCTTCCTCTGATTATGCGCACAAGACCGGATGTGCTGGTAAAAGGTGGCGACTGGAGCTTAGATGCTATTGTGGGGAAAGACTTTGTGGAAAGTTACGGCGGACAGGTGAAGATAGTTCCCATTTTCCAAGGTTATTCAACAACTGAAATTATTAGAAAAATTATTACCATTGGGAAAGAATAACCCGGTTTATATACCAATCCAGACAGTCCCTGATCCGGTCAGATAAACCAGATATTTCTTGACCTCAAAATCAATCATGTTAGACTTATGATTGTGATATTTGTAACAAGATTATTCCTTTCCACCCAAACAAGGAGGTCATATCATGAAAAGACACGCAAAATACCGTCTTATGGTGACCCGCAGGGAAATGATGTATGTGCACGACGAATTCGATCACTCACTCACTATGGTAGAAATGGAGGGTGAGCCTATCGAATATGAACCCGGTGTCGCAGGCAAGTTCGTATCCAGACGGTCCGTAACCTTCCACGACAGAATCCGGGGCAACGGTAAAATGATGGGATACGCAATCACAACCTTCGAACACGGAGCAATTTACAGTAAGTTCGAAGGAGAACGGAATGCTAAAGAGGGTGTAACAAAAGGAACCTGGCAAATTTATAAAGGCCTTGGTAAACTTTCTACTATAAAGGGAAGTGGCACTTTTGTAGTGACCGCCGGAGAAAGAGACAGAGAATATATCATAACAATAGACGGCGATTACGAATTGTAAAATCCCTTCCTACACCAATCCCCGGGACTAAATGTTGTATCCCGGGGTTATATTTTCCTGAAAAATCCCATCCGTCCCCCGAAAGTTTTTATTTCGACAATGAGAAAATTATTTTTCGATGAATCGGGCTATTGTTGTGAATTAACCTGGTGATTATAATAATGTTGAAAAAATATTAAATTTCATTACGAGGTAGCAGAAAATGAAAATAAAGTATTGCACAAAATACGAAAAATACGTCAGTCAATATCATTGTGAACTCTTCAATAACGGGCAAGAGTGTGCCTATTACACGCCTAAAACCTGGAGTAGCATTAAAGAGCTCCTGACCGATCCAGAACGTCCTAAATGGGAAATCGGCGAAGTAATCAAACCATTACAATGCAAACTGCTGGATAAAGAATATTACACCGCCGGGGGGCGAAGAAGAAGATCCCGCATATCCACCCGATACAAAGTCCTGTCCTGAAAACCGGTTGCTTTTTTGAAAGCCATAGGGTAACGAAAAAAGCGGTCGGCATGTGACCTTATGAGCTTCAGAGCAACTTTGGAGGAACGTCCCTATGGCGATGTATGGAGTGAAAATTTTTTCCGGAAACAGCAATCCCCAGCTGGCGGAAAATATATGCCGGAACCTTGGCTTACCTTTGGGAAAAGCTCTGGTTTCAACCTTCAGCGATGGAGAAATCAGAGTCGAAATTCAGGAGAACGTTCGGGGGGCTGATGTTTTTGTCGTTCAATCGGGATGCCACCCTGTAAATGACAATTTAATGGAACTTCTGGTAATGATAGATGCACTCAAGCGAGCTTCGGCCCGCCGAATTACGGCTGTTATGCCCTATTACAGCTACGCCCGGCAGGACAGAAAAAATAAGCCCAGAGTCCCGATTACAGCCAGACTGGTAGCAGACCTGCTATCAAGAGCAGGTGCTAACAGAATTTTGACGATGGACCTTCATGCCGGGCAGATTCAAGGTTTCTTCGACATTCCCGTTGATAACCTTTATGCATCCCCCGTGCTTCTTCCTTATATCAAGGAACATTTTGGCAATAACATCGTTATTGTGTCTCCGGACGCTGGCGGAGTGCCCCGGGCTAGAGCCTACGCAAGCAGGCTGAATGCCGGCTTGGCCCTCATAGATAAACGCCGTGTCGATGCAAACCAGGCTGAAGTGATGAACATAATCGGTGACGTGGAAGGGAAAACGGCCATAATACTGGACGACATGGTGGACACAGCCGGAACTCTCAAGGAAGCCGCTAAAGTTCTCCAGAGCAAAGGTGCAAAATCTGTGCATGCCTGTGTGACTCACGCTGTCCTCTCGGGAAATGCCGTAAACAATATTCAGGAGTCATGCATAGAAACTCTTGTTGTAACCGACACCATTCCTCTTCGTCCACAGGCGGCTTTATGCCCGAAGATAAAGGTTGTGTCGGCAGCACGTCTTTTCTCTGAAGCCATAAAAGGTATTCACAACGAAGATTCAATAAGCTCCCTCTTTGAAATACAACACTAACGGCAAGATTCGAGCAGGACCAATCTTGGAAGAAGTCAAAGTCCGCTACATTTACAACATTGACGACAGGCCCCCGCTGGTATTGCTTGTTGCCTACGGCGTCCAGTGGGCTCTGCTCCTATTCCCTGCCGTCCTGATGGTTACAGCTCTCTGCGCCGCAGCATTAAAAATGTCCGATGTTGCCCGAGTCTCATTCGTTCAGCTTACATTTCTTGTCGCCGGCTGTTTTACTTTTATCCAGAGCCTATGGGGGCATAGATACCCGGTTCTGGAAGGTCCCGCCACAGCTCACCTTCTTACAATGCTATCCCTTGAACCCTATGGCATAGGCGCAATTCAGTCAGGGATAATTCTGGGCAGTCTCATAATGTTTATTCTCGGCTTTTCCGGAAGTATTTCTCTTTTTTCTCGAATATTCACGCGTAACATTGTGGTCGTCATCCTGATACTTATTGCACTCACTATCGCGCCTCACCTTGCCCTATCCCTTTCTGGGCCACCGGATAATCAAAACGAAGCTCCCCGCTGGCTCTTTTTTACCTTCTCTTCCTTTATCGTTCTTTTCACCGCATTTTGTAACTACCGACTTAAAGGATTATGGGGAACTCTTTCTTTGCTCATAGGCGTCACCGTTGGAACTGCTCTTTATCCCTTTATCGGCAAGCTGGACTTTTCTATATGGAACAAGGCTTCATGGATAAGCCTGCCTTCACTCTGGACACCCGTAAAACCTGAAATGTCCATAATTTCTATTGTATCATTCACCATTGCCTACGTTGCCGTACTTGTTAACATGCTCGGAAGCCTCACCGGTATTGCTTCTGTTACAGACAAAAGCCGCCTGAACACGTCCTTGAAAAGATCTCTCGTGATTAACGGTCTCTCCGGCATAATATGCGGCGTTCTGGGAATCGTGGGACTGGTGAGCTACAGCATCAGCCCCGGTGTGGTAATATCGCAGAAGGTAGCCAGCCGTTATGCTCTGGCAGCCTGCGGCGTCATAATAATTGCAATAGGCCTTATACCGAAGATCGCTGCCATATTCGCCTTTGTGCCAGCCTCTGTTGTCTCTGCTGTTCTCTGCGTGGCAATGGGAAGCCAGATCGGAGCCGCCCTCCAGATAACCACATCATCTGCCCTTACTCAGCGGGATGGAATAGTCATCGGCTTACCAACCCTCCTTGGACTCATAGTTGCCATACTTCCCCCGGACGTGGCATCTGCTACCCCTCCCGCCGTTCAGGTGTTTCTGAAGAACGGGCTTGTTTCAGGCATCGTACTTTCGCTCGTTATGGAACACTTGCTCCTCAGAAAAAACCCTGAAAAGGAGAAAGAATAATGAGCAAAGGTAAAACCGTATACTGCCCCAGGTGCGGCGAACCGGTTTACATTCACAGAAATCCTTTCCCTACAGTGGATATAATTATCGAATTAGGCGATGATCGTATTGTGCTCATAGAACGAAAAAACCCGCCCCATGGATGGGCTCTTCCGGGTGGATTTGTAGACTACGGGGAGTCGGCGGAAGAAGCGGCAGCCAGAGAGGCTCGCGAAGAAACCGGTCTTGTTCTTAAAAACCTTCGTCAGTTCAGAGTTTATTCCGATCCTGAACGCGATCCGAGGCATCACACCATAACCGTTGTCTTCGTGGCTGAAGTCGACTCTGAACGTGGGCCATCCCTTCCACGGGCATCGGATGATGCTAAAAACTGCGGTGTATTCAGCCTTTATAACTTGCCTGACAGGTTGGCCTTTGACCACGGTAAAATTCTTCAGGATTACATAGCATGGAAAAATTCATAAGTCATTCCCATATGGCAGATGATGAACCCGCCGTTTCGCTTCCGGTAACAGTTTACCGCAAGGGAGAAGCCCCAAAAATCGTAAACCAGTGGGTAGTAGAAGAAGTTCCGGTAACGCTTTTCTTTAACGGCGAACAGATGATCACCTTGCTTTCCACGGGTCGGCATCTCGATGAACTTGCAATCGGCTTCTTCCTTGCTGAAGGACTGATCCACGACCGGAAGGCTCTCAAGAAAGTCATTGTGGACAGGGAACGGGGGATTGTGCATATCCATTACGAAGGCACCATAGCTTCTCGAGAAAAATTCTGGATGAAACGTGCCATTACCTCGGGATGCGCCAAGGGAAGTGTGCTCTGCGAAGTTATAGATTCCCTCCTTGAACGACCGTTAAATGATGAGCTCAAGATAGAAGCTAACACAATGTGGATTCTGATGGAAAAGCTCAATCACCTTAGCGACACTTACAAAAGAACTCATGGAGTCCACAACTGCGCACTGGCCGAAGTGACGGGAGAAATCGCAACCGCTAAAGACGGTCAGCCTCTTTACCGTTACGATATCGGCCGCCATAATGCACTGGACATGCTGATCGGAAGAGCTTTTCTTGACGAACTTCCTCTTCAGGATAAAATCATCGTCACAACAGGACGGCTTACATCCGAAGTGGTCATCAAGGCGGCTCAGGCTGGAATTCCCGTTCTGGTTAGTCGTCATGCGGCAACAAGGCTTGCAGTCGAACTTGCCAGCACTCTGAATTTAACCCTCGTGGGCTACGTTAGAGCAACCCAGATGACCGTTTATCACGATCCAGGAAGAATAGTCACCAGAGAGCAGGATTGATAGCTGACTCATTATTGACCCCGGAGATTTCGTGGATGATCAGATGCTTGGAAGGTGGACGAGGAGAAAGAGAGAAATTGTTCCATGCAGGTTTTAAATTCAGTTGCCAAAGAGATCGGCTACCAGCTCTTCCGAGCTACTCAGCAGAAAAAGGGCATAACCCATGGTTGAGATAAGAAAAGCAAAAATAAAGGACGTTAAAGAAATTCACGCACTTTTACTACCCTTTGCAAGCGAAGGACGTCTGCTTCCACGGTCTCTCAGTGAACTCTACGCTCGGATGAGAGATTTTTTCGTTGCCGAAGACAGGGGCAAGATCGTCGGTTGTGGGGCTCTCAAGATTATCTGGGACGATCTATCTGAAATCGCCTCCCTCGCCGTAAAAACGGAATATCAAAGAAAAGGTATAGGCAAAATGCTGGTTGAAGCCTGTCTTAAAGAAGCTTCCGAATTGGGACTTCAGCGAACGTTTGTCCTGACCTATGAAACGGCCTTTTTTGAACGACTGGGGTTTAGAACGGTTGACAAAAGCATTTTTCCGCAAAAGATATGGGTGGATTGTTTAAAGTGCCCAAAATTTCCTGACTGTGACGAAGTCGCAATGGTCAGGGAAATAAAATAAGCGTCAGGAGAGGATATAAGGCATGTTGCCCAAAATATTGAGAAAGATTTTTAAGCCCTATAACCAGCGATATCTTGAAGGCCTTTCGCCTGTAATTGAACAGATCAATCGAATGGAGCCCGCCTTAAGGCGCCTCAGCGACGCTGAACTTCAGGCAAAAACGGCAGAATTTAAAGAACGGCTGAGCCGTGGCGCAACTCTGGACGATCTACTGCCTGAAGCTTTTGCTGTAGTGAGAGAAACGGCACGTAGAGTGCTCGGAATGCGCCCCTTCGATGTGCAGCTCGTCGGTGGTATTGTGCTGCATCAGGGTAAAATTGCGGAGATGAAAACAGGTGAAGGCAAAACTCTCGTTGCCACCATGCCCGTCTATCTCAATGCCCTGCTCGGTCGTGGAGTTCATGTTGTAACGGTCAACGACTACCTCGCAAAGCGTGACAGCGAATGGATGGGTAAAATATACCGTTTTCTGGGGCTCACCGTCGGATGCATTGTGCACGGACTGGATGACAGAGAACGCAAGGAAGCTTATCTCGCCGACGTAACTTATGGAACAAATAATGAATTCGGTTTTGATTACCTGCGAGATAACATGAAATTCCGTCTGGAGGACATGGTCCAGCGGGAACTGTATTATGCCATAGTGGACGAAGTGGACAGCATATTGATAGACGAAGCGAGAACACCGCTCATCATTTCAGGTCCTTCCGAAAAATCCACCGATCTTTACTATCGAATAAACAAGATCATTCCACGCCTTACAAAGGACCGCCACTTCACAATAGATGAAAAAGGGCACGCGGTAGCCTTGACGGAAGAAGGCGTAGCCAGAGTTGAAGAACTTCTTGGGGTGGAAAATCTTTACGATCCAAAGCATATCGATCTTTTACATCATGTATATCAGGCTCTCAAAGCCCATCATCTTTTTAAACGAGATGTTCACTATGTTGTAAAATCCGGAAAGGTCATAATCGTGGACGAATTCACCGGACGACTCATGCCCGGGCGTCGTTACAGCGACGGACTTCATCAGGCCCTTGAAGCCAAAGAGGGTGTAAAAATCGAGAACGAAAATCAGACTCTCGCCACCATCACTTTCCAGAATTACTTCAGGATGTACGAAAAACTCGCCGGCATGACCGGCACCGCCGAAACAGAAGCGGAAGAATTTGCGCAGATTTATAAACTCGATGTTATAGTCATCCCAACGCACAAGAAGATGATCCGCATCGACTATCCTGACTGTATCTATCGAACCGAAAAAGAAAAGTTCAGAGCTGTGGTTCGGGAAATTAAAGAGCTTTACGAACAGGGCCGACCGGTGCTGGTAGGGACGATCAGTATAGAAAAATCCGAACGGTTGAGCGAAATGCTCAAGAAAGAGGGCATTCCTCATCAGGTGCTTAACGCCAAGCATCACGAAAAAGAGGCAGAAATAATTGCCCGGGCAGGCCAGAGAGGCGCCGTAACTATATCGACGAACATGGCGGGCCGAGGAACCGACATTGTTCTCGGTCCGGGAGTTGCCGAACTTGGCGGACTTCATGTCATCGGAACGGAAAGACACGAAGCAAGGCGTATTGACAACCAGTTACGAGGGCGAGCCGGCCGTCAGGGGGATCCGGGATCATCACGCTTTTACCTCTCTCTCGAAGATGATCTCATGAGGATTTTCGCTTCGGACAAGGTTGCATGGATCATGGATAAAGTGGGTATGCGAGAGGACGAACCCATAGAACATCGTATAGTGTCGAAAGCGATAGAAAACGCTCAGCGCCGCGTAGAAGCTCACAATTTCAGCATCAGAAAGCAACTACTCGAATTTGACGACGTGATGAACATCCAGCGTGAAGTGATTTATAAACAGCGTCGTGAGGCTCTCCGGGGCGAGAATCTCCGTCCCGTGATTGAAGACATGATCCGTGATCTCGTAAGCGACATCGTAGCAACCTATTGCGATGAAAAACTTCATCCCGAAGAATGGGATTGGGAAGGTATTGCCAGAGACTTTGCAAGTATAGTGGGAATAAAACCCAGCTTTAATGGAAGCGGTGCTGTGGGTGAAGATTTCAGATCTCCTGAAGCCGTGGAAGATTTTCTCGTAGAAATTGCTATCAAACGCTACGACGAGCGGGAGCGTGAATTCGGTTCGACCCTTATGCGCCAGCTAGAAAGCTATGTCCTCCTTCAGAATGTCGATACTCACTGGAAAGATCACCTGCTAAGCATGGACCACCTGAAAGAAGGTATTGGCCTTCGAGGCTATGGTCAGGAAGACCCGCTTGTCGCCTACAAACGTGAGGCGCATCAGCTCTTTGACGATATGATCTACCGTATAAAACGAGATACGGTGCGTATGATGTTCCAGATTCAGATACGGCAGGAAGAAGAGGTTGAAGAACTGAAGCGTGAACAGGAATCTCAGCCGATGTATTACGGCGGAGGCGAAGCTTCTTCAACGCCAAAGACGGTAAAAAATAAACAAAAGGTGGGAAGAAATGACCCCTGTCCATGTGGAAGCGGCAAAAAGTACAAAAAATGTTGTGGTCGTTAGAGGAAAGAACTTTGAAATACCCGGCATACTGGTAAGCGTTGCTCAATGTGGAATGAGGTATCAGGGAAGACCGGACCTGGCCCTCATTGTCTCGGAAAATCCCGATGGAATCCCTGCCGCAGGCGTTTTCACGAAAAACCTTTTTACGGCGGCGCCTGTTATAGTTTCCAGAGAACATTTGATGAAGCGAGGAAGCAATATAAAAGCCGTGCTTGTGAATGCCGGCATAGCGAACGCCTGCACAGGAGATGAAGGTATCAGGCGAGCCCGGGCCTGCGCCGAACTTGTGGGCAGAGCACTTAACGTGCCATCCGATTCAGTGCTTATTGCATCCACCGGGGTTATAGGCCCCCAAATCGATGTGGATCTGATCGCCTCGTCTATGAACGATCTGATTTCCGGCCTTGCCCCCAATCGATGGGATGAGGTGGCTCGAGCCATAATGACAACGGATACGGTTCCAAAGCTTGCCTGTGTCGAAACAACAATTGATGGCATTCCTGTAAGGATTGGCGGCGTAGCCAAGGGATCCGGGATGATTGCTCCCAACATGGCAACCATGCTCGGTTTTATATGCACGGATGCATTCATTGATGCACCCGTTCTGAAAAACATTCTTCTACATGCCGTATCCAGATCGTTCAACGCCATTACGGTTGACGGAGACACGAGCACAAACGATACCGTCTTTTTGCTGGCGAGCGGTGACAAGTCCTTCGATGCGTCAAACTCGATTAACTACCGGGCTTTCGTTGACGCAATTGAGGCTGTTGCCGAAGATCTTGCACGTCAGATCGTTATGGACGGAGAAGGGGCGACAAAGTTCATAGAAATAGAGGTCACGGGAGCTCGTTCGGAAGATGATGCCAGAAGGATTGCCCGAACGGTTGCCGAATCGCCTCTTGTGAAAACGGCCTTTTACGGTGAAGATGCAAACTGGGGGCGAATTATCGCCGCTGTAGGAAGAGCGGGCGTTGACCTGGACACATCGTCCGTGTCACTCTTTTTTAACAATGTGTGCGTGTTTCGCAATGGTATGCCTGTTCAGGAGAAAAACATAGAAGAGCTGGCAAGTGCTGAATTCAGAAAACGGGAAATAAACGTCAAGATCCTTGTTGGAGCAGGAGACTTTTCCTTCAGGATGTGGACCTGCGACTTCTCTCATGATTACGTCACGATTAACACAAAATACAGGACATAAAAAGGAGATTGAAACTATGGCCTCAATGGAACTCACCAGAGATGGATCGGTTTTCCTTTTGACCCTTACAAATGGCGATCAGGCTAACACTTTTACAAAAGACGTGCTTGAAGAATACCTAGAAGTGTTCGATCAAATTGAAGCTACAAAAGAAAACGCCTCTCTTGTTATCACGAGCAACTCTTCAAAATTCTGGTGCACCGGCATCAATCTAGACTGGCTTAAGGAGCAGCCCCGGGAATATTTCATGGAATTTGCGAAACTTATGGATAAGGTTTATTTCCGGGCAGCACTTTTAAATCTTCCAACCATTGGTTGCCTTACGGGACATACCTTTGCCGGAGGCGCGATTCTGGCTTCGGCTCTGGATTTTCGCTTTATGCGAGAAGATCGGGGATGGTTCTGTTTTCCGGAAGTTGATATCAAGATCCCCTTCACTCTGTTGATGCAGGAAGTTGTGGAAATGTTACCAAACCCGCGAGCAGTTAAGGATCTTATCCTCACGGGCGCGAGGATTGGAGGCAAGGACGCGGCCGAAATGGGAATAGTGGACGGAGCTTTCTCCGAGTCGGAATTGTTCCCACGAACCATGGAATTCGCAAGAAAAATGGCGGAAAAGGATCGAGAAACTTATGCGAAAATCAAACGTAACTGGCGGCGTCGAATTGCCGCTCTTCGAGATTTAGTTATGGGCACTTAACTTATTTTATCGGATGGACGAGCATAAGCTCGTCCGCATCCGTAGGATATAAATAACAATCACATCGGAATATTGCCGTGTTTCTTCGGCGGCAAAGCCGTTCTCTTGGTCTTAAGAACGTTCAGTGCATCAATTAGCCATGGGCGTGTCTCGCTCGGAACGATAACAGCGTCAATGTAACCACGGGAAGCTGCGATATAAGGATTATAGAGCAGGTTACGATATTCTTCGATCTTTTCTTTACGCTTTGCTTCCGGATCAGGGGCTTCCTGAATCTCTTTTCTGAAGATTATGTTTGCCGCACCTTCTGCTCCCATGACGGCTATTTCTGCCGTGGGCCAGGCAAGAACTATATCGGCTCCCAGATCTCGCGAACACATTGCAAGATAAGAACCGCCGTAGTCTTTACGAACAATAAGGGTCATCTTAGGAACGGTCGCTTCGGAATAGCACCACAGCAGCTTAGCTCCATGGCGAATAATTCCACCCCACTCCTGTTGTTTGCCGGGGAGATATCCGGGAACGTCGGCGATGGTAAGAAGTGGGATATTAAAGGCGTCGCACAGACGGATGAAACGAGTGGCTTTATCCGAAGAATCAATATCAAGGCAGCCGGCAAGCACTTTCGGTTGATTGGCAATGATGCCTATAGCATGGCCTCCTAACCTCGCAAATCCGACAATGATGTTTTGAGCATATAGTTCATGAACTTCGAAGAATTTTCCATCATCCACAATCTCCCGTATTACGTCCTTCATGTCATAGGAACCCATGGGATTATCGGGGATAATGGTATCCAAGAGCGGGCTTGTGCGGTCGGGAGGATCCTGAGTCGGCACGTAAGGCGGATCTTCCATGTTATTATCGGGCAAGTAGCTCAAAAGTTCCTTGATCTTGTCAATAGCTTCATATTCGTTTTCGCAGGCAAAATGTGCAACGCCACTTTTTGTGGCGTGAGCTAAAGCTCCTCCCAGCTCTTCCTGAGTTATCACTTCACCGAGAACTGCTTTTATGACGTCAGGACCCGTTATGAACATGTAGCTCGTATTTTTCACCATGAACACAAAGTCCGTCATTGCCGGTGAATAAACGGCTCCTCCTGCGCAGGGTCCCATAATAGCCGAAATCTGTGGAATTACGCCCGATGCAATGGCATTTCTGTAAAAAATCTGGCCGTAGCCTGAAAGTGCATCGACTCCTTCCTGAATTCTTGCTCCACCGGAGTCGTTAAATCCAACCAGCGGTTTTCCCGTTTTAAGAGCCAGATCCATTACTTTGCAAATCTTTTTAGAATGCATTTCACCAAGCGTTCCGGCCCGGGCAGTAAAATCTTGCGAAAAGGCAAAGACTTCTCGGCCGTTAACTTTCCCGTAGCCGGTAATAACACCGTCAGCAGGAATATCCATCTTATCGAGCCCAAAAAGAGTGCCTCTGTGCTTCACAAAAATATCTAGTTCTCTGAAAGTGCCGGGATCAAAAAAATACTCAAGCCTCTCGCGAGCCGTCAATTTTCCTCGTTCGTGCTGTTGAGCAACTGCCTTTGGACCGCCCATTTCTTTGATTTTCGCTTCGCGCTCACGAAGTTCCTTAATCTTTTCGGCAACCGTTGCCATACCTCACTCTCCTCTCTATCGATGTCACTGTTTCCATCGGCTTTTTAACGTCACAAAACTTTATTTAGCCATTCTATAGCTTCGGAAAGTCTTGTCAAGCACAGCCGATCAGTCTACAGCACTTTCAGCACGGAAAGTTCTGATTCTCAGGCTTCCAGCCTGCAGGTCTCCTGGTCATAAAGTTCGGCGAATACAGCTCCTGCTCCAGAAAAGACATTAACGTTTTCAAATACATATTGAGCCACAAGTTTTCTCATGGATTCGCTCTGGCTGTTAAATAGCTCAATCATCCTTTCCCGGGGCTCTTTACTCAGAACTTTCCAGAACTCGCGAGGATCCTGCGGCTCCTTTGCCTCCACTTTTGTTCTGCTGGCAAGCCATTCATCACGAGCTTTTGCATAAACGAGGCGAATTTCTTCGCACAACAGATTCACTTCTTTTTCAAATTCATCCATATTATCAAAAATAGCCGTAAGGAAGATCTCCTTCCCCTCAGCCGTCGCCTTTATACCGACACCTGATTGATCGATAACCCAGGATAAATTTGCCTTTTTCATTGATTCCCACCTCGCAATCGTTTATTTGATTAAATAACAATTTGTATTGTAAACTGACATGGGGAGAGAAGCAATGACGGAAAAGGAACAACGAAGGTTCAGTCGAATCGCTTTCAGAACTACTATTGAAATTATCAAGAAATCTGTTTCGGTGATTGGAGAATTAAAGGACCTAAGTTTAAAAGGCGCATTCATTGTATGTCGCGAAAAGATACCCGTTGGACAATCCGTTAAGGTTATCCTCCATCTGGGAGAACCGGAAAACCCGATCAAATTATCAATTGATGGAAGGGTTACCAGAACCACCCCGGATGGTATGGCAGTAGAATTTGAGAGTATGGATGTTGATACCTTTTCAATGCTTAAAGAGCTGGTCTCTTACAATCTCGGGTCTGAAGAAATAACCAGAAAAGAGATTCTAAGATACTTGTCATCAAAAGTTAACAGGAAGTAACAGGAAACAGCTAGTGAATCGGAAACTCACAAAAAAATGTCGTCACCGATGTAACATCCTTGATGTACCATTCAATCCTCCCTAAAGGCTTTTTTCGCAATTCGGCTTTTTCCATGGCTACTCACCAATTGAAAAGGCGGCCTTGCAATGGCGTAATGGGAAACGGCGGCCGTGGCAATCTCTACCGAATACGTCATTGCGAGCGCCCGAAGGGCGCGTGGTGATTGCTTCACTTCGTTCGCAATGA
>CAZWJX010000048.1:0-16806 GCA_964634695.1 uncultured Syntrophobacterales bacterium
TGAACATCTTCGACCGGATCGGGCCTTATAGTACTCAGCCCCATTCTGGATAGTATGTCGTTGTAGAAAAGCACATTGGCTTCTCTCGAGTCAAACAGCACTCCATCGCAATCAAAAGCTATAACCGAAAAGGATCGTTTGAATGACTTCTCAGCCATACCGTTTCACACGATGTTTTGCAACTGCACCAGGGATTCTACGATACGGTAAAAAGCTTCTACGCTAATTCTCTTGATATGTTCACACTCAGCTATCTTCTCTCCAACGATAGAACGTGAAAGAGTATTATTGACGGCAAAACTGGAGGCGATAAGATTGGCCACAAAAACGACTTTTGCCATCGGACTGAGCGTAACGAAATTACCGGTATCTTCATGCATTGAAATAATGTCCACAATTTCCTTTGGAAGATGCCAGCTTTGAGCAAGTATTCTTCCCGCTTCGGCGTGATCTATACCGAGATACTGGCGTTCTAATTCCTTCAGTTCAGCACCTTCCATAAGAGCTTTTCTGTAAAAAAACGGCGCAAAATCAGAAATATACTGGTCGAGGACGATCTTCCCAATGTCGTGCAGGAGTCCCGCCGTGTAAGCTTCACCTTCCGACAGATTAAGAATACCTGCAATAGTTTCGGCAATGTGAGCTGTAATCAGAGCATGACGGAAAAGCCCCCCTCGACACATGGAATATCCGCCAACTCTTGTGGTAAAAACAGTCTGACAATAAGTTGAAAGCAACATTTGTAGCAAACGCCGTTCCCCCAGAAAGATCACAGCACGTTCGATGGAAGTGATAGGCACGGGACTTGCCAGATAAGGCGAATTGCAGAATCCCAGAAGCTTTGCCGTGATTACCTGATCTTTTTCAACTTTGTCCGCAACAACGGCCATGTCGTAATTTCCCGATCGGAGCATGTCAAGAATTTCAAGGGCGATTTGGGGAATAGGTTGAACACTGTGGACGGCTTTTTTGATATCGTCAGGGGTAAGCTTCAAAGGGGCAGGGAGTGTTATCTTTGTTGTCTGGATACCTATAGGCTCTACCGTTGTATTCATTGTGTTAAGATTAAGGGTCATCTTGCAGGAGAAAAATCCACCTGTTTCAGCATACACTATTGGAATATGATGCTTCTTAAGAAACTTTTCGACAACCGAAAGCGTTCGTCCGCCCAGATTCATATAGAAATCTTCCTCCAGCGCGGGAGCAATGAAAGCACCACCAGCAATCACCGCCTCCAGTCTTGATTGGTCCGCACCTTTTTTAAAAAGCTCCTGTAGAAATATAGGAAGGCCACTGGCTGCATAGGCTTCCCGCTGGTAAGTGGTATCGGGAAGGGGCGGTTCGGGAAGTAGGATATGGTAAAGTCCGCCCACCATGTTTTTCCTGTCCACGATTGTGACGCCAACACAGCTTCCGAGATAGGCCTCAAGCAATCTTGGCTGAGCTTTTTCCACAACGAAGGAACCGGATGAGACGATCGATGTATCCTTCATAAGCCATGGATCCTTTCATCAACTTTTACCTTAAGGAATCCTGAGTGCCCCTATGAAATCCTCTATTCTGAATATTTTCTGGGATCTCATAAAGTTTTCAATGCCGTCTATTATTTCCAGAGTGGTTCTGGGATTTACGAAGTTCATGGTTCCGACCTGCACAGCCTTTGCCCCCACCAGCAGAAATTCCAGAGCATCTTCGGCGCTGGCAATACCTCCAACCCCGATTACCGGGATCCTAACTGCTCTTACGGCTTCATAAACACACCGGAGAGCTATGGGTTTTATGGCGGGTCCCGAAAGTCCACCGGTAACATTTCCCAGCAAGGGTTTTCGGGTGTGAATGTTTACCGCCATAGCAGGAATGGTGTTTATGCAGGAAATTATATCTGTCCCTGCATCCTCGACAGCCTTTGCCATTTCCGCTATTGACTTCACCTGAGGTGAAAGCTTCGTAATAACAGGAAGAGAAGTAGCAGCCCTGACAGCTCTAACGACAGATGAAGCCATAACCGGATCCGATCCAAAGTGAACCCCGCCGGCCTTCACATTGGGGCAACTTATGTTGATTTCAATAGCCGTAATACCTTCAGTTCCATCGAGCCTTCGAGCCAGCTCTTCGTATTCTTCGATAGTTTCACCGAAGATGTTTACTATCGTCGGAATATTTCTCTTTCGAAGGAAAGGGAGTTTATCCGATATAAAAGCCTCAATTCCCACATTTTCAAGCCCGATAGCGTTTATCAATCCTGCAGGAGTTTCGACGATACGGGGAGGGGGATTACCGGCTCTGGGTTTCAGGGAAATCCCCTTGACAACAACGGCCCCCAGTCTTTCCAGAGGCACTATATCCGAATACTCGCGCCCATAGCCAAAAGTGCCCGATGCAACCATAACGGGATTTTTCAGCTCGATAGGGCCAAGCTTGACCGAAAGATCAGGTGATAGCATCTCGTTCATAACAGTTTTTCCCATTCAATAACGTCCGGCGAAAAAACGGGGCCTTCAAAGCATACATGAACGTAAGATGGTTCGGGAGAAGAACTATTCCTGGGAAGAACGCATCCCAGGCAGGCGCCGACACCACATCCCATTAGAGATTCCAGAGAAAACTGAGCCGGTATGCCTTTGCTTAAAACCCATTTTGCAAGATGATAAAGCATCACAGGAGGTCCACAGGCATAGACGTAAGACGGTATGACTTCCGAAGTTTCCCAGTCGTTAACAACACAGCCAAGAACAGTTCCGCAGAAGCCAAAACTTCCATCATCTGTTGAACACTTCAGTTCATCACAGAGTTTTGATAGTTCATCTATGTCGAAGAATTCTGAAAAAGTTCTGGCGCCGTAATAGAGCACCAATCGGACATCAGTGACAGATACCCTGATTTCTTCTATCAGGGATCTCACGGAACCTATCCCTATACCACCTGCCATGACCCAGACTTCTCTGGCATCCGCGGGTGGAAGTCGGAATCCGTTTCCCAGAGGCCCCAGTATGCTGAGATGTTCTCCCTTTGCCTTTTTTGAAAGGATCGAAGTGCCTTTGCCCACAATTCTATAGGCTATTTCAATAATTCCTTCATCCTTTCGTATGCGATAGAGAGAAAAGGGGCGGCGTAGTAAAGGAAAAAACCCGTCGTTGACCCGAACCATAACAAATTGCCCGGATCTAGCTTCTGAAGCAATCTTAGGCGCCTGGATCACCATGCGATAAATAGAGGAGTTCACAGGTAGATTCTGAATTATTAGGCCCTGTTCAAGCTGCTTTTTCACTCTTCATTTACTCCTTCCATCCAACGACGACAGGCATGCGGCCGCTTTGTTTTTCTCGCCGGTAGGAAAAGAAATATTCGGGATGGCATCGAGTGCACCAGCCGCTTACATGGACATTATAAGGCTTCAGACCGGCTGCGACAAGCTCATGGGTGGTGATAGCCCATAGATCAAAATGATTGTCCCTCAATTTGAACCGCCAGAAATCCTCCGGAATCTCCTGTCGGTAATTAACAAACTCGGCACAGCAGGGACCGAGAGAAGGGCTGATAGCGGCGATAATATCTTCGGGGGCGGATCCAAAACGTTCCTTCATTGCCTTAACGACAAGTCCCGCAATGTTCTGAACATTACCACGCCAACCGCAGTGAACGTTGGCGACAACGTGACGTTTTGGGTCCACGAGTATAATAGCCTGACAGTCGCCCGTTTTAACCATGAGCCCAATGTTAGGAAGGTTGGTCACCATTGCATCACCATCACCGAGGAAGATCGGGTTTGATGAGGCTCGAAAATGAGACCACTTTGATTCGTCGATGATTACGATTTTGGTTCCATGAACCTGATTGCAGTTTACTATGAACGGAAAGCCCAGTTCCTGTCTTACAAGTTCAATGTTTTTCAGAACGTTTTCTCTGGAATCGCCAGTGGAAAAAGCAACGTTCAGAGCATCATAAGGAGCCTTGCTGATTCCGCCGGATCTACCGAAAATTCCGTAGCGAAGTCCGGGAATACTGTCCAGAGACTGAAAGTTGAACATCGTAAAACCGTTTTTTGATACGGGGATGGCAATGGGCGACGATCGATCATATTTCATTGAATCAGGTTACCTCCGGTGTCAGAGTTTTTGCAAACCGCTTTTACTTTGTAAAGGCCCCCAAGGTCAAGAATGAGATAAACGCTTTACTTCCGATAATGGATATTATGTTAACTCAGTTAGTCACTGCAAGGAGTCCGCCTATGGTGGACGACGAAGCAACCTCTTGAGATTGCCACGGCCACTTCGTGGCCTCGCAATGACACCCACATTCGTCATTGCGAGGAGCGAAGCGACGAAGCAATCTCATCAGAAAACCACATGACACCAGCACTCGTTATTGCGAGCGAAGCGAAGCAATCTCGTCAGAAAACCACTTCCGAAATTGCCTCTTTTGGTCTATCCTGATTTACGTCATTGCTCGGCCTATCTTTTTTGTGTCATTGCGAGCCGTAGCGAAGCGAAGGCGAAGCAATCTAGTATAATATGAGATTGCCACGGCTGCCTTGCGGCAGCCTCGCAATGACTCTCCTTTGTGTCATTGCGAGGAGCGAAGCGACGAAGCAATCTCACCATTGGTTTTCATCAGATTGCCACGGTTGCCTTACGGCAGCCTCGCAATGACGAAAAAAGGAACTTGGGCTCGCAATGACGAAACAGGCAGTCATTGCAATACCAAAAAACGACCTGCAGATGGAAGTTTACGATGAGGAGATCCAGTTCCAAGCCAGAATATTACAAAATCCAGCTTGTTTTTGATCAGCCACTGGATGAATCCATCATGGAGGAACTTGCCGCATCCATAGCGATGGCTTACTGTAAACCGGTCGTTCAGGTTTCCAGCGAAAAACTTGAACTGTCTTTAACCCCGGAAGAAGCAGATCGTCTTTTACCGTCCATTCCAGAAGTTGTCCGCCCCATAGCCGGCTGCGCTCCCTCAATTGTAGTTGAGTCATACGACAGCATAAACTGGGAATCAGAATGGAAAAAGTATATAAAGCCGACCAAAGTGGGAACGAGATTTCTCATATGCCCCTCGTGGGAAAAAAGCTCCTCTGATTCACGCATTGTCATAAACATAGATCCGGGTATGGCTTTCGGCACCGGGCATCACGAAACAACCAGGCTCTGTCTGGAATGGATCGATAAATTTGCTATGCGTCATAGTGAAACAATATCTGACCTCTCCTTTCTGGATGTGGGAACAGGTTCTGGGATCCTTGCCATCGGAGCCGCTCTTGTTGGTTTTTCTCAAATTGTTGCCATTGACAACGATCCCGAAGCCATCATCGTTGCTGCCGAAAATGCCTTAAAAAACGGCGTAAGAAGCAGGATAAAACTTCTTGTGGCCGAACCCGGCATATTCAGGAAAGGTAAAATCTTCAATGTGACCATGGCAAACATTCAGGCAAACGTTCTCGTAGAAATGGCGCAGATTCTTGTTCAGATAACTTCTGGAAGACTTGTTTTATCGGGAATTCTTCGCGAGCAAGAAACTGACGTTCGCTCCGCTTTCGAGAAATTGGGCGCTGTCTGGAATGAAACTATTCAGATGGGGGAATGGGTCCTTCTTGATTTTCAAACTGGTCGGGACGACTGGATTTGAACCAGCGACTTCTGCGTCCCGAACGCAGCGCTCTACCAAGCTGAGCCACGTCCCGACCGCGTATGTATACATAACACAGTGAAGGATACTTTGTCCAGAGGTTTGAATCGAGCTTATTCAGAGAAAGGATGAACAACTTGCACAACTGGGTTGAAATAGATCTTGCGGCTCTCAAAAGAAATTACCAGCGCATCCGGCGTATAGTGGGACCGGGTGTTTCCATCGCTCCCGTCATTAAAGCAGAAGCATACGGACATGGATTGCTTCCAGTTGCTAAAGCTCTTTCGGATCTTGATCCGGAATGGTTCGCTGTAAGCAAGTTTCACGAAGCAATTACTTTGAGGGAGGCCGGTATATCGACGCCGATCCTTGTGCTCTCGGGTCTCCTTCCCGGCGAACATGAAGAGGCCCTTGCAAGGTCAATTGTGCCTGCCGTTTATACCATTGAGCAACTCCGCCAGTGTGAGGCGGTCGGGAAAAGCAGAGGTATGCCCTTCCCCGTTCATATCAAGATCGACACGGGGATGGGAAGGCTGGGATTCAGAGAAGAACTCTTTGAAGACCTTCTTGCTATTCTGCAAAAATCGCCGTGGATCAGACTTGACGGCGTTATGTCACACTTTGCCGATGCCGACGATGAAAGCTCCTCTTATCCCCTTGTGCAAATCGAGAACTTCCGCCAGTTTCTTTCCAGATTAAAGATGGCTCTTGGAAAACTTCCCCGATTTCTGCATATAGCGAACAGTGCGGGCACGGTCAGGTTACGTGAGGCTCATTTTACTATGGTCCGCCCCGGCATTGCTCTTTATGGTCCAACGGCCTTCACGCCTGATTTTGAGCCCGTAATGTATCTGAAATCTCGCATATTACAGGTAAAAGAAGTGCCACCGCAAACACCCATCGGTTATTCAAGAAGCTTTATTACACCGCATTCCATGGCTATTGGGACCGTATCGGTCGGCTACGGAGACGGCTATCCGAGAGCTCTTTCCGGCAAATCCGAAGTGCTCATCAGGGGCAGGCGATGCGCTGTTGTGGGCAGAGTTTCCATGAATCTTATAACCGTAGACGTTAGCCACCTTCCCTCACCGCCTTCTGAAGGCGAAGAAGTCGTCCTTCTGGGGAAACAGGGCGAAGATTTTATAAGTGCCGACGAGCTTGCAGCAAAAGCCGGAACTATCAGTTATGAAATCTATTGCCGAATCGGTTCAAATCCAGTAAAGCGCCTTATCGATTAGATTCTATAGGTTGACAATGGACATTCATGAAATACATGGAGGCATGAACTGATGAGTTTAATTAGAGACGAACTTTCATCAATCATTCGAAGGGCTGTAAAGGATGCTTTTGATCTCGATGAGAATTTTGAGCCCGAGATTGAAATTCCTTCAGTAGCTCAGCATGGAGATTACGCAACGAACACGGCTATGGTGCTTACCAGAGTTCTGAAGAAAAACCCCAGAGAAATAGCGTCCCGCCTTGCAGATGCTATCACGGTTCAGAATCCCTCCATTATTGACCGGCTGGAAATTGCGGGTCCGGGTTTTATGAACTTTTTTATCCGCAAGGAAGCTTTCAGGCGCGTTATACCGTTGATTTACGAACGGCAAGAATCTTACGGAAGGCTTGATATTGGAAAAAATCGACTGGTTCAGGTGGAATTTGTCAGCGCAAACCCAACGGGACCTCTTCATGTAGGCCACGGTCGTGGTGCCGCCGTAGGGGACGCTCTGGCCAGAATTCTCGAAGCCTGCGGATACAGAGTTCAACGAGAATACTACATAAACGACGTCGGCAAACAGATGAACATTCTGGGACGAAGTCTTTATCTTCGTTATTTGGAGCTTCTGGGCAAGCCCGTGGATTTCCCGGAGGATCATTATCGTGGCGATTACATGAAAGATCTCGCCCGGCAATTTTACGAAGAAATGGGTTCGAAATACCTTGACGTTCCGGAAGAAGAAGCCCTTCCCGTCTGTTCAAAGTACGCAGCGGGTAAGATTCTGGACGGAATAAGAAAAGATCTGGAAGACTTTCGAGTGACTTATGATGAATGGTTCAGCGAAGAAAAGCTGCATCGTGAAGGGATGGTAGAGAAGGCCATTGATGAGCTTCGCAATCGAGGATTCATTTATGAGCAGGACGGGGCTATCTGGTTCAAGAGTTCCCTGTTTGGTGATGAGAAAGACCGGGTAGTTGTCCGGAGCAACGGAGCGAAGACCTATTTTGCCGCCGATATTGCTTATCACTGGAACAAAATGCAGCGAGGCTTCGACACCATTATCGACATCTGGGGAGCCGATCATCACGGCTACGTTCCCAGGCTGAAAGCCGTGGTGGAAGCCCTGGGGCTTGATCCAGAAAAGCTCAAAGTCATCCTGGTTCAGCTCGTTAATCTTCTTAGAGGCGGTCAACCTGTAGCGATGTCCACTCGAGCGGGCGAATTTGTTACCCTGAGGGAAGTCATGGACGAAGTCGGCGTCGATGCCGCCCGTTATATGTTTCTTACAAGGCGATCAGACAGCCCGCTTGATTTCGATCTTGAACTTGCCAAAGCTCAGAGCAGTGAGAATCCCGTCTATTATGTTCAGTACGCCCATGCTCGAATAAGCAGCCTGTTCGAAGTAGCGAGAGAGAGAGGAATAAAACTGGATCTGGAAAAAGCCATGAAACATCTTGATCGTCTGGAAGAACCTCAGGAAATTCAGATTATGAAACTCCTGGCCGAGTTCCCCTTCGTGTTAAGAAAGAGCGCAGAGTCTCTTGAACCCCATCGCATTCCCTACTACCTTCATGAACTTGCCTCGGCATTCCATCCTTATTACAATCATCATCGTATTCTGACCGATGATGAGGCACTTACACAGGCGAGGCTTGCTCTCGCCGGCGCCATTCATATCGTTCTCAAAATTGCTCTGAACCTTATAGGACTTTCGGCACCGGATAAAATGTAATGGCAATAAATGACCGCTGGGTTAATACACACAGGACATATCAGAGAAGGGCCAGAGAAGAGCCCTACTCTGATAGGAACCGTTCTGCAAAGCGAAAAAAGACGATAATTTTTGAGCTTACATTGTTTCAATTTTTCGTTCTTGTCGCTGTATGTTTTTTAAGTTTTGTGTGGATGTTTTCGCTGGGATTTACGATTGGAAAGCAGTTTCCCGAAGATGAAGCCAGGCGATCTCTTCTTCAGAAAATCGCGATTGCGTTAGGATACGCTCGTGGGAAAACAACGGTTGCCCGGAATGAACCGGATAAACAAGCGACACCTCCTCCGGGTGAAATGCAGTTAAATCTGGCCTATCATCAGGAACTTTCCAAGCCGGTCTTGCCAGCTCAGCCCCCGGCTCAAACAAATGCTTCATCGCAGAACGCTAAGCCTCAAAAGCAGCAACGTAAAGAAACCACTCAGACGCAAAAAGAACCGGCCCCCTCACCTCCCCCTCCACCACACCGCGAGGAAAAAGAAATACCAAAACCCGAATCAAGCCCCACAACGATTGTTGAAAGCACGGGCGAAAAGTATACTGTGCTTGTGGCGTCTTTCAAGAGTGCTGAGAACGCCGGAAGACTAGAACAGATGCTGCGTTCCAAGGGTTATATTGTGTCACGGCAGGAAACGGTTATCAGAAATGAGACATGGTACAGAGTGTTGGTCGGGAATTTCGACAATCGCGAATCGGCTCAAAAATTTACGGCGATGTTCAACGAGAAAGAGGGGCTGAAGGGCGTAGTTGTGAGGAAGTAGTGAGGTTGATTCTTCCCCGTCATTGCGAGTCCGCCGAAAGGCGGGTGTGGTGATTGCTTCGCCTCCGGCTCGCAATGACGAGATTGCTTCGCCTTCGCTTCGCTCCAGCTGGCAATGACTCAAAAGTACACAGCTATGCAATTTTCGAACAGGCTCAAAAAGTCTTGACAGACTGTTTTTGCTCGTGGCACATTATTTCTGTTACTCTTGGGGTGAGATAGCGATGAATGGACCTGACCTCTAATGAGTTAGAGATTACTTCATCTTCGACTACGAACTGCGGAAATGTTTAGTAATGGCGATTATTGCTAAAGGTTGACATTGCTATTCACATTGATGGACCATGAAGCTTTTGTTACAGAGTAAAATGATTTCGAGGTGTTAAAGATGAATAACCGTACCTGGCAGTCCTGCTATTTCCTCTATTACTACTATTATTGCTCCTACCATAGGGGAGGAGGGGCTCCAGGTATGCGTTAGTTAGACTCATACCAGCCGGCAATCACCAGAAGCCGTGGGCATACCGAAGAGCCCACGGCTTTTTTATTTTGCATGTTGGAGTCTTATTAAGAATTTTTATCAAAGGGAGGAGCAACTAAAATGATTATCGTAATGAAACCGGAACACTCGCAGGAAGATCTTCAACGAGTTGTTAGACGCCTTGAAGAGCTTGGTTTAAAGGCTCACATTTCTCAGGGAGAACATAGAACAATCGTGGGCGCTATCGGCGATGAACAAGTGTTGAGAGAAATTCCCCTGGAGTCCATGCCGGGTGTTGAGAAGGTTATGCCCATTTTGAAGCCCTATAAGCTTGTCAGCCGGGAATTCAAGCCTGATGACACCGTGATCAAAGTAAACGGTTACAGCATTGGTGGCAAAAGGATTCAGATCTTTGCAGGACCATGTGCCGTAGAAAGCCGAGAGATGCTGGAAGAAGTGGCGAAGGCTCTAAGGCCATTAGGGGTCAACTTCCTGAGAGGTGGCGCATTCAAACCCCGCACGTCGCCCTACTCTTTTCAGGGATTGGGGAAAAAGGCGCTGGAATATCTGGCCCGGGTCAGAGAAGAAACGGGTATGCTGATAGTAACAGAGCTCATGGATCCTAGGGATACAGTTCTCGTCTGTAAATATGCCGACATTGTCCAGATAGGCACCAGAAATATGCAGAACTTCAAGCTGCTTACGGAAGTAGGAAACATTGAAAAACCCGTTCTTTTGAAGCGAGGCATGAGCGCCACAATTAAAGAACTCCTCATGTCGGCAGAATACATCGTGAGTCAGGGGAATGACAAAGTTATTCTCTGCGAGCGAGGCATCCGCACTTTTGAGACAGAAACGAGAAATACGCTGGATTTGAGCGCAGTTCCTCTCCTCAAACAGCTTACTCATCTTCCCGTCATTGTTGATCCAAGCCATGGTGTTGGCCGGGCTGACCTTGTGGCTCCCATGGCAAAGGCGGCCATTGCTGCAGGGGCGGATGGGCTAATGATCGAAGTTCATCCAAGACCGGAAGAAGCTTTAAGCGATGGGCCTCAATCTCTGAGGCCGGCGGAATTTGCACAACTCATGGAAGACCTTCGCCGTATCGCTCACGTCATAGGTCGAGAACTCTAGTAAACGTCCCGCAACGGTTGGGAGGGGTTCATGAAACCGAGCAGCGATGGCACGAAGTGGTTTCCACCTCATGCAAGAGTTGGAATAATAGGCGGCAAGGGGGAAATGGGGCGACTCTTCAGACGCTTTTTTGAAAAGCGAGGCTATCAGGTTGATATAGCCGATCTCCAGACGCCGAAGACTTCTCGAGAAATCATAGAAAGTTCCGACGTGGTGCTCTTCTCGGTTCCTCTTCATCAAACGGTGGAAATTATAGAAGAAAATCTGCCCTATCTCAGAGATGACCAGCTTGTTATGGATCTGACCAGCCTCAAAGTTGAGCCCATTAGAGCAATGCTGAGAAGCAAGGCATCGGTCGTCGGTCTTCACCCTATGTTTGGCGGGAGCATTTCATCCTTTTCCGGCCAAACGATTATCGCCTGTCCTGTTCGTATTGACTCTCAGGTCTGGAGCCGGCTCAGAATGGAATTCGAACAGGAGGGAATGGTTGTAAGAGAATGTTCTCCAGAAAAGCACGATAAACTGATGGCAATCATACAGGTGCTCTTTCATCTCAGCACTATGATTCAAGGACGAGTAATCAGAGAACTGGGTATAGATATTGAGGAAACACTCGGATACACCAGCCCTGTTTACAGAACAGAAATATGCCTTCTGGGAAGGATGTTTGCTCAAAGCGAATGGCTCTACAGTGCCATCTCTCAGATGAATCCTCATACACCGCAAATCATAGATCTCATTCAGGCGATTCTTTCGGAATATAAAACCTGGATCACGGAGAAAAATCTTTCGGCTCTGGCGCAGGATTTCGCTAAAACAAGAGCTCACCTTGGTTCGTTCTGCCAGAGGGCCTTCGAAGAAAGCTCACGACTGATAGACCTGAGTTCGGCACTATTCCGATCGGCGGGAGAAGTCAAATCATCGTGAGAAGAACTCAACCGGAAACCCCGTTTGTGCCTGGGTGGGTATTGTTAAGATGCCCACCCTAAAGCTCAATACCGCAAACCTCACTGGTTGAATCACCATGCGAAGGTTCCATCATCCACGAAATAACCGGTCGAGTGTTCTTCAAAGTATCTATTATCTTAGCTACACGAATGTTGAGTTCTTGAACTACTTCTGCAAGGGTTTTAAGGTAAAAAAGGTTCTTCCGGATGTGATGATAATGGGGAAGTTCGAGAGGAGCCTGATTCAGTACTCCTATAAGCTCGTCAAGCAATTTTAAATTCTCAAAGGAGAATTCCTGATATGCAAGATCCACCCACTTGCGTTTAAATTCATCAGGCAGGTGATTGACCTTCCTTACGATATTATCGTTTGTGCCGTAATAGATGGCCTCTTTGAGCTTTATCAGGTAATTACGGACAGATTCAGCCTCTTCTATGGACATTGTTGCTGTTAAACTGAGAGCTTTGATAATGCGTTCCCACAATGGCTCAATGTGTTGATTTACCTTTTCCCGGGCTTTTTCCGGTAATGGATAGGCAGTTAAAAGATCCCTCTGATGTTCTATGAGTTGCTCGATAGCAAGATAGTGGGGATGTTCTTCTGCAATCCTGCTCTGTATATCTGTAGCCAGTCGGATGAGTTCTTCCAGAATATGTTTCTTTGAGGTTAATCCGGGAACATTGGTAACCAGATAATCTTCCCATAGCTCACGGAAAAAGGCAATTTCTGTGTTGATGGCAGAGGCAATGAATCCCAGTTTCATAATGGGATTTCTGAGTTCATGAGCCAGAACATTACAGCTTTCTATTCGCATCTGGTCGAGTTGCCTTCTGGCCTCGTAGAAAAATTCTCTGAGATGTAAGGAAAGAAGTTCCGAACCAAAACGTCGTGCAAGTTGCTTTATAAGCTTGGTCGATTTATCGCCTCTTTTTACGGTGTTTGGTAGAAAATGAATCTTAATCACAGCAACTACAGCGTAATCGGTATCCTGCCATATGGGCTTTCCATCCCATGTGGTTGGATAATCTTTCAGTTCGAGAGGATGTTCGTAAATTTCGCTCTTTTTGAGAAGAACGGGCTCCATGTGGTGGAAATCTTCGGGTTCTCCCATGATCTGTTTTCTTACACTTCGAGCGTCATCTAAGGGATTGTCGGCCGTCCAGCTTTTCTGATGTTCCACGCACCAGGCCATTGCTTCGAGCGGACGTCCCGGTTCATCTCGATACTGAAGCCACGTTTTTCCCGGCGGATTGTAGTCAGAAACTTCTGGAAGACCCCACTGAAGCTCACCATTTCCTTCTTTCCTAATGCCGGATGTAATCCTGACAGCACGAAGTTCAGGCAGCGGGCCTATTATATACACCGTTCCTTTCGTTGCGTGATCGAGACACAGCAGAATTGTTTCGATCACGTCCTTACATACTTTCTCGAGGATCCCTACATGATTGATCCTCATACTTCAGCTCCTCATGAGCTGCCTTCCCATTTTCCAGAAATGGGCGCTCGCTTTCTTTTCTTCTGATCTTGCCGATCAGCCCCTGACCTGCTTCCACCTCAATTCTACCTGATATGCCGACTTAGTTAATCGGTCAAGAGCATTTTTTTATTGAGCAAAAATTAAGCCAGGCTACCAGCTCGGCCCTTTCCATAACCGTAACCCGATTCAAATGCTTTTTTATTGATCTCAAAAAACCTTGCGGGAACGATTTCTTTGAGAGCCTCGATTAAGGTATCTCTGGAAGGAAAAATTCTGTTGCCTATATTTTCGAGAATACCTGTCAGAAAACCGACAAGAACTACGTTAAGAGTTTGATCAGATCCAGCTTCCAGTGCCAGATTTAGAGCATTCAGATCGTAACACTGGTCGATCTTTCCGGAGATGGTTGCTATAATTTCATCAACGGGTGGATAAGCGGCTCCACCCTGTGTAACAGAAAAGGGAGGTATAGGTTCTCTGTTTACAATAGCAATGGTTCCTCTGTGACATTTGGTGAGGGCTCGAAGTGCTTCAAGAGGTTCAAAAGCTATCATTATATCGGCTTCACCATCTCCAAGGACGGGGCTTAGACGTTCTCCCAGAACGACCGTCGATTCCACGACGCCACCTCGTTGAGCCATCCCATGCACTTCACTCATTGACACAGGATTTCCCGCCATAAGGCTTGCTTCACCTATAAGCCTTGTAGCCAGAAGAACCCCCTGCCCTCCTACTCCGACGCAGAAGATACGAAGCATTCCTTCTCTTTCCATATGTCCCTCTCTACTTTCGTTCTCCTTGGCCTAGATCTTCACAGGTTTTATGGACTTGCATATCTGAGCGCAGACGGTGCATCCTATACACATGAAACGATTGATCTGCACTTTGCCGTCTTCTCGATAGAAAGCCGGACAGGCCAGTTCTTCAAGACATTTCCCACAGCCGTCACAGGAGTCATCAACGTGAAAAACGAGCTTTCTTGCTTTTTTCACCACCCGACGTTCAAGAAGCGGGCATGGGCTTCTTGAAATGATCACATATACACCCGGCTCTTTATCAAGATCTTCTTTCATCGATGCGATGACATCGTATGATTTTCGAACCTGAATCGGGTTTATGATTTCAAGCCGTTTGACTCCACAGGCTCTAACGATGTCCTCGATTTTTACCTTAGGCTCGCAGATTCCCTCCCGTGTCATGGATGCTCCGGGATGGGGTTGATGGCCTGTCATAGCAGTGGTCGAATTATCAAGAATCACAAGAAGAAACCGGTGATCATTGAATACCGAATTTATTAATCCTGTTATGCCGGCGTGCAGGAACGTAGAGTCTCCAATAAAAGCCACAACCGGTTTATCCTGAGCAACACTAAAGCCTCCGGCCGTTGTAACGCTTGATCCCATGCAGATCAGGAAATCGGCCATACTTAGAGGTGGAAGGAGTCCGAGCGTGTAACAGCCGATGTCGGTTGGGTAAATAGCATCTGAGCCAAATACTTTTTTGATTTCGTGATAGGTTGCTCTGTGAGGACAACCCGGACACAGATTGGGTGGGCGTTGAGGGAGATTTTTCGGAACCACTTCGGCCGGAACAGGTTTATACTTTGGCTCGTAGGCTACATCAGTGAAGCGGCCTATCGCAGTTCTTACAAGCGGCACATTAAGCTCGAAAGCTCTTGGAACGTATTCCTTTCCGGCGATTTTCCCCTGCCAGCCGCATTCCTGTGCAATGGCTTTTATAGCATCTTCAAGATAGGGCTCCAGCTCTTCCACAACCAGAACCCTTTCCACCGTTGATAAGAAGTTTCTGATTAAATTTTTAGGCAGAGGAAAGGTCATTCCGAGCTTGAGCACCTTTACTCTGTCCTCTATCCCGAGATCTCGAATGGCATCTTCAACGTAAAGAGCCGAGACTCCGCTTGTGACTATGCCCAGCCTTCCTTCACCAAGAATTCTCTGGAAAGAGCTCTGCTCAGAGGTCTCCTCAAGTCCTCTCAATCGCTTAAGGAGCTCTTCACGGAGTCGCCGCCCCACCATGGGGACAACAACATACCTGAAGGGATCTTTCTGAAACGACCCGGTTATCGCACCAGAGCCAGAGACAGGATTATACTCCCCTACCCTTACGACACCTCTGGCGTGGTTGACTCTGGTTGTAGTCCTCAGAATGCAGGGAGTTCCGTGGCGTTCAGAAATCTGGAAAGCCTCTATGGTCATATCGTAGGCTTCCTGACTCGTTGATGGCTCGAGCATAGGGACAAGAGCCATTCGTGCGTAGAATCTATTGTCCTGTTCGTTCTGGCTCGAATGAAGTGAGGGATCATCTGCCACTACGATCACCATCCCTCCCTTAACGCCAACGTAGGCAAGGGTCATGAAAGCGTCTGCTGCTACGTTGAGTCCAACGTGTTTCATGGAACACATGCTTCGTGAGCCGCAAACGGCCACGGCAGCGGCTGTTTCCATGGATACTTTTTCGTTCGTGGCGTATTCGACTCGGACCCCCGTCTCTTTCCTGAGTTCATACATCCTGTCGATGATCTCAGATGACGGTGTGCCGGGATATGCCGAAACAAATCGAACGCCGCTTTCCAGAGCTGCCCGAACGATGGCTTCATTTCCTAACAAAAAAAGGGTCGAAGATCCACGAGATGTAAGTTTCTTCATCGTCCTGTTACCCTCTTCGGTGCAGTTTCTAATCTTTGCTTGTTACCACGTCATAATGGGAAAATTGCATCGTAAATGTTGCTCGCCCCTGACTGAGCGACCTGAGAGCCGTGGCGTATCCGAACATTTTCGAAAGCGGAGCGGTCGCCTGAAGAACCTGCACGGCCTTTCTGGAGATAATGCTCTCTACTCGCCCCTTCCTTGCGTTCAGATCGCCTATTATGTCACCCAGAAATTCTTCCGGCGTTGTAACCTCAACCTTCATGTAAGGTTCGAGCAGGATCGGCTCTGCTTTAGAGCAGGCGTCCTTGACCGCCATGCTGGTAGCAACACGCATTGCAAGATCGCTCGGTTTCTGGATATCGCATTTTGCATCAACCACGCGAATTTCAACATCCGTTACTGGATAACCGAGTATGACGCCACTTGATAGAGCATCATCAACACCCTGTTCAATATGGGGAAGCATAGTTTCCGGAACAGTTTCGGGAGCAATATCAATGGAAACCAGATTACCCCGTCCCCTTGTTCGTGGCTCAATATGAACCTTAACAGCCCCAAAGTGTTTGACTCCGCCAATATCTCGATCGAATACCCCTTCTCCATCAGCAGCTTTCTGAATAGTTTCTCGATAAACCACCTGGGGCTTCCCGGCATGGACTCTGACGTGATATTCACGCTCGAGCCTTGTAAGCAATACATCCAGATGGAGCTCACCC
>CAZWJX010000049.1:0-16466 GCA_964634695.1 uncultured Syntrophobacterales bacterium
CAATCCCTCATAGGTAGGCTCGCAACTTGTCTTCTTCGGACAGGCTCTTCTCTCTGATGTTCGTTTCAATCCCTCATAGGTAGGCTCGCAACCTTATCTTGTTTAGTTTAATTTTCTTTAAGAGGAGAGGTTTCAATCCCTCATAGGTAGGCTCGCAACATCAAGTATAACGCCGTAGCTTACAAATACATCCCGCGTTTCAATCCCTCATAGGTAGGCTCGCAACATAGAACCAAATTGTCCCATCAGAGCGACGTATCACACGTTTCAATCCCTCATAGGTAGGCTCGCAACTGAACACCTCGTCAACACACACGATTTACGTCAAAGTTTCAATCCCTCATAGGTAGGCTCGCAACGCAGATTGCTATGTGTAGAGAGGCTTTGCAGAAAGGGTTTCAATCCCTCATAGGTAGGCTCGCAACTGAGTTTTCAGCGCTTCGGAAAGCAACTTATGCTGTTGTTTCAATCCCTCATAGGTAGGCTCGCAACCCATTTTTCTCTTTGTAAAATCAACTATATTTAATTTTTGAAAGCCAACTGCGTCATGTATTCTAATAGCGCGGATCCTTGTCAAATGTCCATTTCTTTTTTCGTCGAAGGTCTGGGGTTTTTGCACTATCGAAGATAGACGAGTCTCACATGGTTCCTCTGTGCTTACTCTATCCAGCAACATGTGTAGTCTTTAGCCAGGCGTGTTTGGAAATAAGCTTTCGTGAATTTCGTTATGGCTTCTTTGATGACGGGTAAGTTCTTCCGTCCAATCTCTCATTCATCCGCTGGCATCTCTTTTGCTCAACACAGAATTGAAACAACCTGGATTGTTTTTAAATCATATCTGCCAGATTGCCTAAGGAGTGAACCAATGAAGTCGGCAGGGATCTTTGAGAAATCCATAAAATTGATTGAAGATCGTTTGACCATTAACACCAGACGTCAGGAAATTGTCGCATCTAACATTGCCAACATAGATGTTCCGGGTTATGTGGCGAAAGATATTTCCTTTGAGGAAGTGCTCAGAAAAAGCATGGAACCGAAAATCAAACTTGTGACCTCCAATGAGCGTCATGTAAAAAATCCTGAACCTGCCGAAGTTCTGGAGAAGGAAAGCGAGCGAATTTCCGTAGAAATGACAGGGCCGGTTAGCCTGGAAGAAGAAATGGCAAAACTTAATCACAACAATTTAGAGTATCAGTTCCTTGTAACGATGCTCAGTAAAAAATTTGCCCTCTTGAAGCTGGCACTTACAGAGGGAGGAGGTGCCTAATATGGGGTTCGAAAAAATTTTAAAAATAAGTGTGTCAGGCCTGAACGCAAATCGCGCATGGATGACAACTGTAGCCGCCAATCTGGCGAATATGAATACAACTCGAACTGATGACGGTCAGCCTTATCGACGACGAACTGTTATTTTCGAAAGCACCCCGGTAGAAGAAGACAATTTTTCCGCCGTCCTCAAGCGTGAAGAGGAAGATCTCGATAAGGTCAGAGTAGCCGATATTGTGCCCGATGGAAGAAACTTCAGAGAAGTCTATGATCCTTCGCATCCTGATGCCGATGATAAAGGAATTGTGCGTTTTCCCAATATCAATCCCGTAGAGGAAATGGTCAATCTTCTTGAAGCATCGAGAGCCTACGAAGCGAATCTGACCGTGCTTGATACTACCAAGCAAATGGCACTGAGAGCTCTGGAACTCGGCAAGTAATTATGGCGGCACGCTTAATTAATCTGGAGGCCTACCATGAATGTAAGCAGTATTTCACCGGGAACCGTAGCAAATGTTGAAATAAAGCAGGAAAAGCAGAGTGGTAAAGACATAACCAGAGAAGGTCCCTCCTTCGTTACCGAAATAGGTAATGCCATTAAAAAAGTTGATGCTTATCAGAAAAGGGCCGATCAGGCTATGGAAGATGGGGCAATCAAAGGGCCGGAAGACATCCATGAAGCAATGATAAGGCTTCAGGAAGCTGAAATAAGCCTTCGGTTTTTTATGCAGGTAAAGAACAAGGCAATTGAAGCTTATCGAGAAATAATGAGAATGCAGGTCTAGTAGCCGGCTTTTGTGAGGGATTCTTATGAACATTGGAAGATTAAGCGAAATGGCGACCAGAGGTCGCGATCTATGGGGAAAATTAACTCTTCCCCAGAAGATATTCTTCCTTGGTTCTCTGATTGCCGTTCTGGGAAGTCTTGGCTTCGTTCTTTACCAGATAAATAAACCTGATTACGCTATGCTCTATGGAAATATCCCCGAGCAGGAAATGGCTTCCATTGTGGATCACCTGAAGCAGGCTAAAATCCCTTATCGCGTCGAAGATAACCATATTTTTGTCCCCAGACAGCAGCTATACGAAGCCAGACTATCTCTTGCAAAAGCTGGAATTCCCAAAAGCAGCGGTGTGGGATTTGAAATTTTCGATGAACAGAAGCTGGGCAGCACCGAATTCGTTCAGAAGATAAATTATCAGCGAGCCCTCCAGGGAGAGCTTGCCAGAACTATAGCGCAACTCGAAAAGATTGAAGATGCTCGAGTCCATCTTGTTCTTCCGGAAGAAGCTCTTTTCGTTCGAGATGAAAAACCACCCAGTGCCGCAGTGGTTGTTAAACTGAAGCGAGGGCAGCAACTTTCGCCTTTGGAACTTCAGGGCATAGTTCATCTGGTCTCCAGCGCCGTGAAAGGGCTCAAAGAAGAAAATGTTACAATTATGAGCACCGACGGTCAGGTGCTCTTCAAGAAAGAACAGATACAAACTTCTTTTGAACTTTCAGAACTTCAGCTTAGATTTAAACAACGTATGGAGGAAGAGCTACAGAGAAAAATTCAATCCATGCTTGTGCCCGTTGTCGGCGATGGAGCAGTCATTTCCAGGGTTACCCTTGATCTTGATTTCAACCAGCTCAAAATTTCCGAAGAGACTTTCGATCCCGATAGCGCAACGCCGAGGAGTCAACAGCGCATAATTGAGAAGATGCAAGGCGCTTCTAAGAAACCTAAAGGAAATCCGGACACGCCTATAAACGTTGAAAGCAAACTACTCGTAAGTAGCCCGAACAAAGCCGAAGAAGGTGGGGGGCAGATTACAGAACGTCAGGAAGAGATTTTAAACTACGAACTTAACAAAACCACTCGACAAATTGTGTATGCTCCGGGAACTATTAAACGTCTGTCGGTAGCCGTGCTGGTTGATGGCCCTTATAAAGAAGAGGCCGATAAAAAGGCCGTAAAAAGGGTCTTTGTAGGTAGAACACCCGACGAAGTTAAAGCTATAGAGGAGATAGTTAAGAAAGCCGTAGGGTTTAACGAAGCAAGAGGCGATCAGGTGACCGTTACCAATATTCCTTTTGCCAGTGAGGCTCCTCCAGTTGTTTCGCCTGTGCAAAAATGGCTTGCCATAGTGAGAGAACACTATAGACCTTTTGTTAACATCATCCTGGTGCTCCTGGTGTTCCTGTTCATTATAAGGCCTATTCTTAAACAGGCGGAAAAGATGATTCCTACGCCTAAGGAACCGGAGAAACTTCCAGAGAGAGAAGAACTGGCTGCTTTGCCGCCCGGTGAAGAAAAGCCAAGAGAGCTTTCCCCGAAAGAAAGAGCGATTATAATTGCTAAGGAACAACCTGAAAAGGTTGCAGAAATCATTCGAGCGTGGTTGAGGGAAGAGGTGGTATAAGATGCCGGAGAAAAAGGACAAAAAACTTTCGGGGCCTCAAAAAGCCGCCATACTTATGCTGGCTCTTGGAGAGCAGGTCGCCGCTGAGTTGCTGAAATATCTTAAGCCGGAAGAAATAAAAAAGCTCGGAATAGAGATGGGCAACCTTAGAGGCGTGGATCCCAAAACAACGGCAGATGTGCTCGCGGAATTTAACGACCAGTTTCAGGATACCGATTCTATTCGAGTTCTGGGCGAGGAATATTTTAAGAACCTTTTACCCAATGCTCTTGATCCTGAAAAAGCTCAGGAGGTGATTAGAGCTATAGAGAAAGAGAAGGAAAGAATACCGTTTAAAAACATTCGCGAATTGGATGCTCGAGTGCTGGCAAACTTCCTTCGGGCTGAACATCCTCAGACCATAGCCCTTGTTATGGCGCACCTTGGCGAAGAAAAAGCGGCGCAGGTTATTTCTCATTTGCCTCAAGGACTTCAATTTGAAGTGATAAACCGCATTGTTAATCTTGAAACTGTGCCTTCAGATATCGTCCGTGAAGTAGATGAGGCTCTTGAACAGGAGCTTCTGTCGCTCGGCGGAGAAATGCAACAGATTCTCGGTGGAGTTCAGAAAGTGGCCGAGATCCTCAACCGTTGCGATCGAAAGACGGCCGATACCATACTTCAGGCTCTAGAAGAGGCTGATGCAGAGCTGGCCGAACGAGTCCGTAAGCTCATGTTCGTCTTTGATGATCTGGTCGCTGTTCCTGATGTTGGCATCAGAGAGATTCTCAAGGAGGTTGATAATAAAGATCTTGTGGTTGCTCTGAAAACGGCATCTGAAGAACTTAAGAATAAGATTTTCAGGAATCTTTCAAAACGAGCCGCCCAGATTCTTGAAGAAGATCTGGCAGTTCTCGGTCCTGTAAGACTTAGCGAGGTAGAAGCGGCCCAGCAGCGCATATTAGAAGTGGCAAGGCGTCTTGAAAAAGAAGGTCGCATAGTCCTTGCCGGTGGCGAAGGAGGCGATGCTCTTGTATAAGGGAATAATAAAAAAAACCGAAAGTCCTTCACAGGTAGAGCCTTTTTCCTTTGCCAGTTTTGATGAGGGAGCTGATGTGGAAAGAGAAGAAGAGGATCTGGAGGCTCTGGCTCCTTCAGATGTTTCGGAGAGTTCGGCTCAAGAAGGTTCATCTGAGGTTAACGCCGACAGGCCAGAGCTAGAGGCCTTTCGGCCTCCTGATATTGAACAGATTATTCTGAAGAAACTTCATGAAGCTGAAAGTGAAGCCCAAAAGATAAAGAGTCGAGCCTTTGAGGAAGGCCGTGATGAGGGATACCGGGTAGGTTATGAACAGGGGCTTGAGGACGCCAGACGGATAGTGGAAGAGTGCAAAAATCTTATGGAGTTTCTTGGTAAGCTTCCGGCTTCTATAATGAATGATTACAAAGAATGGCTTATAGATGCGGCCTTTACCATTGCAAAGCATATTATCCAGGAGGAGCTTTCGACAAAACCTCAGACCTTTCTGGCTCATATTGGAAGACTTGTCAGAGAGATGGAGGATGACCTTCCTATAACTATTTTCCTGAATCCCGAGGATCTCTCTCTTCTGAGTCTCAGCACGGATTTTGACGAATGGGCGCGTGGACAGGGCAAGATTCTTAAACTTGCCCCTGACGATTCCCTGGAACGAGGTAGCTGTCGCATGGAAAGCAATGTGGCACTTATCGATGCGACTCTTGATAAAGTCCTGAAGGAAATGAAACAGGATGTCTTAACAGAATTGGTTGCCCGGAGAGGTGACGCCAATGGCACCCAGTAAAGATTACCTCGGGCTTTACGGCGTCTTTGAACGTGGTTTGAAGAATCAGCCTTTTGTCAAATATGGCCGGGTAGTAAGGCTTGTGGGAAATCTTATTGAGGTGGAAGGGCTGAATTGTGCCGTTGGCGAGCTCTGCTCCATATATCCCGGCGATGGGTTTGAACCAATAGTTGGTGAAGTAGTCGGTTTTCAGGAAAAGCGTATGAAACTCAGCCCCATGTCGCCTCTCAGGGGCATCCGTCCGGGATGTCTGGTCAGGAGATACGGTGCTTCGGACTCCATTGTTGTTTCTGATGCCTTTATAGGGCGAGTTATAGATGCAATGGGAAATCCCATAGATGGAGAGGAACTCGTTCATGTCCACGGTTTTCCTTATCCTCTTAAAAACACGGGCGTCAACCCGCTCAGCAGGCCTCTTATTACAGAACAACTTGATGTGGGAGTTCGGGCAATCAACGGATTATTACCCATCGGTAAGGGGCAAAGAATGGGAATTTTTGCCGGATCGGGTGTGGGTAAAAGCACGCTTCTTGGCATGATCGCCCGGTATACTTCGGCCGACGTAAACGTTATCGCCCTTGTTGGCGAACGTGGACGTGAAGTGCGAGAGTTCATTGAAAGGGAACTTGGCCCTGATGGAATGTCACACTCGGTGGTTGTTGTCGCGACGTCCGATCAACCGGCAACTCTTCGTATGCGAGGTGTATACGTTGCCTGTGCGATTTCGGAGTATTTTCGCGATCAGGGGAAAGATGTGCTTCTTATGGTAGATTCCATAACCCGACTGGCTATGGCAGCTCGAGAAGTGGGGCTTGCGGCCGGAGAACCCCCAACGAGTAGGGGATACACGCCCAGCGTGTTCAGTATGTTACCTCAGGTGCTGGAAAGAGCCGGAAACTTTGAGAAGGGTTCCATAACGGGAATATATACGGTTCTTGTGGAAGGTGATGATTTAGATGATCCGATAGCGGACACGGTGAGATCCATTCTTGATGGTCATATAGTTCTTGATAGAAAGCTCGCTCAGAATCGTCATTATCCTGCTATTGATGTGCTTAAAAGCGTCAGCCGTCTGACGGATCAAATCACTTCTCCTGAACACAGAAATCTTGCCAAAAGGTTTATAGAGGTGCTGGCGCAATATCGTCGAAATGAAGACATGATCAGAATTGGAGCCTATGTGAAAGGGTCTAATCCCGAAACTGACTATGCTATTAGTATGATAGACAGACTTAATGCATATTTGAGACAGCCTATCGAGGAAAGGTGCACCATTGAAGAATCTGTTTCAATGTTGAGAACGCTCTTTGGCTAAGTCGCTAAGTCTTACTGTGGAGGATGTTTATGGCTTTCAGGTTTCGGTATGATTCTCTTTTGGAGTATCGGGAGAAGCTTCTTGAGCGGGAGCAGTATGAACTTGCTAAGATAGCGGAAGAAGCCAGAAAAATTGAGCGGGAATGTGCCAGGCTGGAGATGGAGCGGTTCAAGTGTGCGGAGTTCTTTTCTGCAAAGCAGATCGCTGGAATGTCTCCTGAGGAATGTAAGTTATTCTCAGAAAGTCTTGAGGCGCTGGAACACCGTTTGCTTGAAGAAAGAGCGAGACTTAAAAAAGCGCTGGAAAAGCTAGAGGAGCAGCGTCAGAAGCTGGTCGAGATGAATAAAAAGGTTGAAATGTTGAGAGTCTTGAAAGCCGAGCAAGAAGAAGAATACCGTAGAGAAGTTTCCAAGCTTGATCAGAAGACCAGTGACGAGCTTATGGTTCTGAAGTGGGGGAAATCTTCAGATGAGATCTAAGTTATTCAAAGTAGCTATTGTTCTGGCTTTTATTACGTCGGTTTTATGGTTTCTGGCTCGTCTCGGAGCAATGTTTGGAAACGAGAAGGGCTTTTTGTATCTGATGGGTGGTGGTGTTGAAGAACACCTGACAACCCCAAAAACCGGTGAAAATTTAAACCCGGGCTCTCCTGAATCAAAGCCGCATTCATCTTTGATTGTTTCTGAAGCTTATGCTCAGTCGAACAAAGCATCGAAAAAAGGCAGTTCTTCTACTGATAAAAAGACATCTTCCGAGGCTGAAGTTCAGAGTGGTTCCAGAGGGGAAAAGGATTCTGGTGAGCCGAAATCGGCAGAAGCTACATATTCGCAAAGCATACTTCCGGCAGAGTGTGGAAGTTTACTGGAGAAGAAGGAGCGAGAACTTATCGAGAGGGAAAGAATGCTGGCTGCCAGAGAGGCTCTGTTGAAAGACCTCCAGAAGGATATTGAGGCTAAATTGGCCAGGCTTGAAGAGATTCAAAAGAATATCGAATCGTTTAAAAAAGAACAGGAACGTTTGAAAAACGAAAAGATAGATTCTCTTGTAAAAATCTACGGAAGCATGAAACCGAAAGAAGCATCAAAGCTTCTCGAGAAACTTGATGATGATCTTGTGGTGAGCATCATATCAAGAATGACGACGGATCAGGCGGCTAAGATTATTGCCAATATGGACATAAAGAAGGCGGCGGAAATTTCCCAGAAACTTTCCAGAGAAAAGAACGTTGTTGGACCGTAATCTTTTCTTGACAATCGGTTCGATTTTCCCTAAATAAAGGATCGCCGTTGGCGAGGTAGCTCAGACGGTAGAGCAGTGGACTGAAAATCCTCGTGTCCCCAGTTCGATTCTGGGCCTCGCCACCACACAGTTTCATATCCATGCTGATTTTGAACTTCTAATGAGATCTGGGGTAGCTCAAAAGGCGATTCCCCGCTGAACAAAACCCGCAACAAGCGGGTTTTGTTTTTTTGGGTGTTTCGCTGCGTACTTTTTTGTCATTGCGAGGCCTATTATACCACCGTCATTGCGAGCGAAGCGAAGCAATCTCTTTGTTGTGACAAAAGAGAGATTGCCACGCGCCCTTCGGGCGCTCGCAATGACGGAAAAAGGTGTCATTGCGAGCCGAGGGCGAAGCGACGAAGCAATTGTTTTTTTGGTGTTGAGAGGTGCTGGATGCGCATTCAGAATATCGTTCATCATCCTGAGGATGAACTGATTGCCAGGTTGAGAGAAGTTCGGCTTCTCAAAAGGCCCGATGTGCTGGTGTATAAAAACTGCCTGATCTCTCTCGAAAAAATTTCCACGAACTGTTTATATCCCACTCAGAGATATGTCCTTATCCAGGAACTAGAAAAGGTCCGAAATCTCCAGTGGGCTTTAAAAGAATCTGGATACGACATGTTTTGTCTTAACGGTTTTTTGGAAATATGGATTGAAGGTAAGGACCATCCCGTTACACTTCTTCCGCCGGTTGTTGAAGAGTCCATAGAAAGCGACGGTTCTGTTGTTATTCTTATAAATGACGGCATGCACAGGCTCTATCTTGCCAGACATCAGTGGGTTATTCCGCAGGTTGTTTATGTTCGTGGTGTTCCCAGAGAATATCCTTATTATGCTTATCCAAATCCCCGCCAGTGGGAAAATATCGAAGTTATAGACGAACTTCCACCCGGCTATATTAAAAAATGGCACCGGATCGCCGACTATCACAGTCTTTACCGCAATTTTAATTCGGCATTTTCTTCAGTAGGGTCTCCTCGAGGAAGGTTTACTAAGAACTGATTTACTTTTTTCTTTTTTCCATAGCCAGTTTGATCAAAATTTCAATTAACTCCGGGAAAGAGATACCGGCAGCCCGGGCAGCCTGGGGAAATAGACTGGTTGCCGTCATGCCGGGTATGGTGTTCGTTTCAAGCACGTAGAATTCCCCATCATGAAGAATCATATCGGTCCGGCTGTAATCTTCGCAGTGCAGGGCTTCGTGGGCTTTCAGGGCGTATTCCTGACATTTCAAAGTAAGGTGTTCCGATATAGGAGCCGGGCAAATCTCCTCCGTTGCTCCAGCCTGATACTTTGCCTTGTAGTCGAAAAATTCGAAATTGGATGAAGGGCGAATTTCAACTGGAGGAAGAGCCTGCGGGGGATTATTCCCGAGAACTCCAACGGTGATCTCTCTTCCCGGGATGTATTTTTCTATCAGGCATCTTTTATCGTAGGACCAGGCTTCCTCCATGGCTTGCTTCAAGTCTTTGAATTCTCTGACTATGGTCACCCCAATGCTGGACCCTTCCTGCTCCGGTTTGACAACCAGAGGCAGGCCAATCTTTTCCATGATTTTTCTTTCATCTGGAATGGTTCCTCTGTGGCAGACCATGTAAGGCGCCACGGGAAGTCCCGCCTGAGCGTATAAACGCTTGCTGATGATTTTGTTCATGGCTAAGGCACTTCCCAGCACTCCGCTCCCCTGATAAGGAATGCCAAGGGCTTCGAGAAATCCCTGCATTATACCGTCTTCTCCGCCACGTCCGTGTAACATAATTATAGCTACGTCTATGTTTTTTGAGTCCTGAGCAAGCTTCAGAAGATCTGTAGCCGGGTCATACATGAAAACTTCGTACTTATTGGGATCCAGAGCGTTTCGAACTTGATTTCCGCTCGAAATAGAAACTTCACGTTCGGCTGAAATTCCCCCGGCCAGAATAGCTACCCGGATCTTTTCTTGAGCCATTTTGCCCTCCCTCTTCTATACAGCCATTTTGCCCACATCTTGCTGAAGAATAAGGCTGAGCTTGTTCTCTAGTTGTTTATAAAGTTTCCATCGCTCTTCAAGCGATCTTTTGTGTTCCGGTGTCTTGCCGTATCGTTTAATGAGATCTTCGAATCTTTCGTCCAGAGATACCACCGAAGTGTGGAGTACTCGTTTATCAGCATAGTTTACGAGTATTGATTCGTTCGGACAGGCTTGAAGATCAGAGATGCTTATGTTGACATGCTGCTCCACTATGGGGGCAATTTCATGATAACCCTCTGACCTCAGGAGTTCAGCTCCTGCAATAGCATGATGACAGTTTTCTTCAAGACACTTGGCTTTGGCAATATCATGAAGCAAAGCCCCCGCTTCGACTTTTTCGATAGAGATTGGATAGGCGTTAGTGATGCAAAGTCTTGCAAGAGTCACAGCTAAATCGCATACTCTGAAGCTGTGAAGCATGATGTGTTCCGGCATTTGCATTCTGATCATAAGCCTTATGCACTCTTCACGATCGGGAATACGCTCTTTTTTCAGCGGAACCAATAAAGCCTGAATGTCATGGTAACGCATTGTTCCACCTCGTTACTGGGGTTTGTTCCCTTATAGATTGTTCAAAACTTTATAGCACATTTCATGATTAACTCTAGTTTTTTAATCCGTGTTGTCCACAGGCAAACAATTTCGTGACGTATCGAGAGCACATAATATGTCCGCTGTTGTAGCACACTAATTGGCCGGTTGATACTTGCCACGAAAAAATTCTTGCCTCCTATCGTTCGGTTGTTTTTAATATGAAAATAATCGTTCACTTTGATTGACTAACCCGAACAAGGAGGTTTGAACATGGAAAAGGACAGGATTTCATATCACGAAAACGTACAAAGGATCGTAACAGAACGCCTCAAAGCCGATGGCATAACCAATCTTTGGGATAGATATGTAGCCCAGGGACTCGGGGATGATCCCGATAAACGTTGTCCATTTTGTATGGGTGGAGTCAGGTGTGACTTGTGTTCAAACGGGCCCTGTCGAGCAGATGCCGCTAAGGACAAAAGAGGCGTCTGCGGAATAACGGCAGATGGCATGGCCATGCGGATGATGGCTCTAAGAAACGTCATGGGAACGTCCACGTATCACTACCATACGGAACAGACCATACGGACCCTAAGAGCAACGGCTCTTGGAAAGACGCCCTTTTCCATAGCGGAGCCGTCCAAGCTCATGTTGTTTGCGTCTCGCCTCGGTGTTGATACATCAGGAACGCCCGAAGAAGTGGCGCTCAGGCTTTGCGATTTTGTAGAAGAGGATTTTCACCGCCCCGCCTACGAATCAAGTGTTATCGTTTCCCGTCTTGCGCCTCCAGATCGCCAGGAGATCTGGAAAAAGCTCGATATTTTCCCCGGGGGAGTCTACGGGGAAATGCTCAGAGTCACAAGCTCCTGTCTTACCAATGTTGACGGATACTATGTCAGTCTTGCTCTCAAGGCCATGAGAATGGCCATCGCCATGGCTTACCAGAGTCAGATAGTGAACGAATATTGTCAGGACATTCTTTTCGGAATCCCCAGACCTCACAGGATGCGGGTCGATCTCGGCGTACTGGATCCCGAGTACGTAAACGTTGTACCCAACGGGCACGAACCATTTGTAGGGTTTGCACTGATTCAGGTGGCTCGAAAACCCGAGTGGCAGGAAAAGGCCCGGAAGGTCGGAGCCAGAGGAATACGAGTGATCGCCAGCATAGAAACCGGCCAGGAAATGATTCAGCGCTGGTCCATGGACGATGTTTTTTACGGATTTACGGGAAATTGGATTATGCAGGAGCCTGTTCTGGCCAGCGGATGTATCGACCTTTTTGCTTGCGATATGAATTGCTCACTTCCTGTGGATCCAATTTACGCCGAAAAATATCACTTCAAACTAATTCCGGTAAGCGATCTGGTAGCCTTCGAAGGCATTTCCGACCGGCTTGATTATGTCCCAGAAGAAGTCGAACGACAGGCGGAGCGTCTGCTCAAAATGGCCATAGAAAATTTCCCCGAGAGGCGCAAGAAGGTAACGCCTGTAACGGGGCTTCGAATGGGCGAAGCCGTGGTGGGGTTTTCAACGGAAAGCATTCTCGATGCGTTGGGTGGAAGCCTTGAACCGCTTCTAGGAGCAATAAAGGATGGATCCATTCGGGGTGTCGCCGGATTTGTTTCCTGCACAACGTTGAGGAATTCAGGGCAGGATGTTCATAGCGTCAGAATGGCCCGTGAGCTGATTTCCCGGGACATTCTTGTTCTTTCCATGGGTTGCGGAAATGCCGCCCTTCAGGTAGCGGGCCTGTGTCTTCCCGAAGCAAAAGACTTGGCCGGCCCTGGACTGAAGAAAGTCTGTGAAGCCCTTGGCGTGCCGCCGGTTCTGAGTTATGGCACGTGCACCGATACAGGCCGATGTGCAGATCTTGTATATGCCGTTTCTCAGGCTCTTGGTGGGGTTCCCATCGCGGATCTTCCCGTCGTGGCTGTTGCACCAGAATACATGGAACAAAAAGCCACCATCGATGCAATCTTTGCTCTGGCCTTTGGACTTTACACCTACGTAAATCCTGTTCCCCCGATTACGGGTGCCCCAAACCTTGTCAAGCTTCTAACGGAGGAACTTGGCGGAATAACAGGCGGTCTTCTCAACGTTAATCCAAATGCCGAAGAAGCCGCCGAAGCTTTGCTGAAACACATTGAAGAAAAGAGGAAAAAACTTGGTCTGTGAAGAATAAGGAAAGTTGGCAGTCGGCGGGTGGGTTCGGGCCGCCGAAAAACTCATGCTCATAGGAGGTTGAAACCATGGCTCGCAGGGTTTATCTGGATGAAGAGTGCTGTGTGGGTTGTGGCACCTGTGCAGAGCTTTGCCCGGATGTTTTCGAACTGGATGAAGAAGCGGAGAAAGCACGACTACTTAAGGTCGAAGACGTTGATGAAAACTGCGTGGAGGAAGCCATCGCTTCGTGCCCTGAAGAATGCATTTCCTGGAGGAAATAATATGGTCCACGAAAAGATGGAGCCCATTGAGCTCCTTAAAAAAGAACACCGGGTAATTCTGAAATTGCTCTCCACTGTGGAAAGAATATGCGGTGCAGAAAGGGAGTGGAATAACGGCCTTATTGAAGATACCCAAAACATTGTTGCCTTTTTCAGAAAATTCGTCGATCGCTGCCACCACGGCAAGGAAGAGAACCTTTTGTTTCCGGTCATGGAGGGACGTGGCGATGAAAATCTCAAGGCGGCCATAAAAGAGATGATGGATCAGCATGTGAGAGGGAGAAACCTCGTAACCATAATGACTCAAGCCATTGACGATGCACGTGAGGGTAAAACAAAAAGTACGACTGATTTTTGCAAAGCTGCAACTGAATATGTAGCCTCTCTTAGAGGCCACATCGATATCGAAGACAGTGATCTGTAATACCAGCTGGTGAGCGGGAAAAGTTGTGGGAAGAGTTTGAAAGGGTGGGACATGAAGAGATAGGAGAAGGCGTTCACGAAGAGTTCGAAGAACTTGTCAAAAAATTGGAGTAAAAATACTAATCGTTGGCGGAGTAGAAAAGGCCATGAAATACACGATTTGTCCTGACGTTTTCTGGGTTGGTGCTCTCGATCCTGAGAGGCGCCTTTTCGATAGTCTCATTCCCTTGCCGGACGTAACAAGCTGCAACTTGTACATCGTACGCGGATCGGAAAAGACCGTCCTTGTGGATACCGTTGATCCATCAAAAAACGGAGATTCTAGCGGAAAATATCAAAGACGTTGACAAAATTGACTACGTCATAGCCAGTCACGCCTAGCAGGATCATTCGGGTAGCTTGCCTTACATCATGAACCGTTACCCCGAATGCCAACTCCTTTACTCCGAGAAAGCCCGGAACATGCTCTTGGACCTTCTCGATATACCTGAGGATCGAATCCGTGTAGTCGGCGACGGTGAAACCATTTCTCTGGGAAACAAGACTCTACGGTTTTTGTATGCGCCGTGGGTTCACTGGCCCGAAACCATGGTCACATATCTTGAGGAAGACAGGATACTTTTCAGCGGTGATTTTTTCGGATCTCACCTTGCGTTAACGAATATCGTCTCATCTGATGATTTTGGCGTTATGGAAGCGGTACAACGGTACTACGCGGAAATTATGATACCCTTTGGGCACATAATTTAGAAGAATCTGGAGAAGCTTTCCCCACTGGACATAAAGCTGATCGCCCCGAGCCATGGGCCTGTACACGTGGAACCCGAGCGAATTATGCAAGCCTATAAAGAATGATCGTCAGGGAATGTGAAAAATCACGTGATAATCCCTTTTGTCACCATGCACGACAGCACGAGGAAGCTTGTAGACTGGTTGACGGACGAACTCGTTTCTCGAAACGTCTCCGTTGAGCAGTTCAATCTGGTCACGGCCGATACGGGAAAACTGGTGATGTCCCTACTCGATGCGGCGACAGTTGTTCTCGGAACTCCAACCATGCTCGCCGAACCTCAACCTCTGGTAGCCTACGCAGCCATGCTCATTAATGCCCTCAGACCACCAACCCGTTTCCTCAGCATCGTAGGTTCATTCGGATGGGGTGGGCGGACTGTTGAAATACTCAAAAGGATTCTCAAAAATGTTAAGGCCGAATTTATAAAAACCTTGCTTGTTAAGGGACATCCGAGAGATGAAGCAAGAAAAGCCATATCGGTCTTTGCTTCGCTTATAAAATCCAGGCACAAATCGGCAAGTCTGATTTGATTATGCACTTGAGAGTGATTATTTTTTGACAAAAAGCAATGGTTATTATTGTTTGATAAAAAGCAGGAGAAACACTTAGACAGGAGGGAGCTATGAGCTGTGCACACTGTCAAACAAGCGTTGATGTCGCGACTATATGTCAGAAAATCAGGGAGATTTATCCCGACATAGGAAGATGCGGAATTGAGCTTTCGGCTCAGTACGATGATCAGGCCAAAGCCTGGGTCGTGACTCTTTCAAAGCAAGGCCATAGTTTGAGGACCTATTTGAACGAAGAGGACATAAAAGCCTGCCAGGAAGGACGAGAATGCATCCATCTTGGAGCCCAGATTGAGCAACTCAAAAAGAACCTCGGCCTTGCATAAAATGGTAACACGGACGAAAGGAGAATGGCCATGAAAGACAAAAGAAGTCTTCACCTTAAGGTACAGGAAATGTGCAATTGCTACCTGACCACCGATCCTCTTAAAGAAATGTCTAACATTCAAAAAGCACCGGAAGCAGATGTGGAAGAATCGGCCGTAAAATGGCTAGCCCTGGCAATACTTCACGGGATCACTGAAAACGCCAAGAAAATCTCCCTTTCAGTGGAAAAAGACGGTACCGTATCGGTAAAGGCCAAGTATCGTAAAGCCGATCTTCCGGCACCGCCCGCCGACATAGGAAACAAAATTCTGGAAATCATCCGTGAGATTACCCACATTGAAGCTCCAGAAGGCAAGCTGCCCCTGAGCGTGGGAATCCGCGACAGCAGTACGGAGGTTCTCATAGAAGTCAAGAAGGATGAAGAAGGCGAGAAACTCACCCTCAAGTTCCCATCTGTCGGCAAGTAGTACCGCCCGGAGCCACAGAATCGGGGCTATTACCCGATTCTGTGACAATGCAGATCCGTTCATACTCCCAGAGAGCCACGCCAGAGGATTTTCCTGAATCTGGGAAAGCTAGACCTCGAAGATCGTGAACGAAAGCTCCTTGCAGACCGTATTGAGTAGCTTATCACCGGACAGCTTACCTTAATAAAACCTCCGGAGAGAATAGAAAAACTTGCAAGAGAGTTTGCATTGGAAATCAGAGAAAAAATCGTTCGTGAAGTGAAGAAGCTCAAAAAACCGAAAAAGGGGAAAGGGAGCTGTACTGGGAAACGGTAGACGTAAATTCTGTCGAAACATCTGAAGAGAGAACAACAGATGGGGAACTTATCGGTTTGTGAGCTTATGAGAAACTGGGGTTAACAATTGCATAAATATCATTTAGCTCAAAGGGCATGACGTTTTCATCTTTTTTCTAGTTATTAAACATACTCCACAAGGAGGAAAGTTTCTTTTTATTCCCATGTCAACCGGGTGCAGTTAATTAAACACTACCGACTTTTGGTGCCAGGAACAGCCAGAGGTTTGGAAAACTTACGTATAAGGGGAAGTTCGTATGAGACTTCGAATAAAATTTACGGCTAAGGAAGGAGAGTTAACACTTCCTGTACATCATAACGAAATTCTCCAAGCTATTATTTACAAACATCTGGAAAGTCAACTTGCCAAACGGCTTCATGAGAAAGGTATAAAAGACCCTGAAAGTGAGAGAAGCCTTAAACTTTTTACTTTTTCACGACTTCTTGCAAAAAAGGTAGATATTGATCCCGATAAAAGATTCATAACATT
>CAZWJX010000050.1:0-807 GCA_964634695.1 uncultured Syntrophobacterales bacterium
GTTACGAAGAGGGATTGCAAAAAGGATTTCAGCAAGGAATGCAACAAGGAATTCAACAAGGACTTCAACAGGGAATCGAACAAGGAATCGAAAAAGGGTTACAGAAAGGAGTCAAGAAGGGTTTGCTGGAAGGCTCGAGAGAGATGGTGCTGGAGGTTTTGACCGAAAAGTTTGGTTCGGTTCCTCAAGACGTGGAAAGACGTATCAAATCAATCAATTCGAGACGCCGACTTAAGGATCTTTTGCGTCAGGCTGTAAGAGCCAGCACGATAGAAGAATTTGCCAGATTGCTATCGTAAACGATGACAATAGCGAAAACGTGATCTTTGCAGTAACGGACATGGATTTTGAGCGAAAGGCGGGGGAAAAGAAAAGTGCCAAGGAAAGTCAGTCCTTTTTATGTTGGGGTCTTCATAACAGTTACACTGGCGTTAGGAGCTTTGATAACGTTCTGGGTGGGGTTTTCGCAGCTATTTGAAAAAAAGCGAATGTATGTTTCATACTTTTCAGAGTCGGTAAAGGGATTGCAAAAAGATGCGACTGTGAATTATCTAGGCGTGCCTGTTGGACGGGTTCAAAAAATCGGCATTGCTCCTGATGGACGGCTTATCGAGGTGGTTCTTGCCATCTCTCAGGACTTTATCGTCGATGATTCGTTAGTTGTGAGGTTACGTGAACAGGGGATTACAGGACTTCGCTTTCTGGAAATAACCAAAGCACCCTCAGACACGGAAAAGCTCACACCGGCTATTTCATTCACTCCCCCCTATCCCGTAATTCGCTCATATCCATCGGAGATGCAAGCCA
>CAZWJX010000050.1:817-16374 GCA_964634695.1 uncultured Syntrophobacterales bacterium
TATTGATTTTGAAGGCATCGTGAGAAATATGACTGAAACTGCTTCCTCTGTTCAGAGAATACTTTCAAGTCCGGACATGGAAAAATCGATAAAGGCTATCGCTATTTCGGCACAAAATATTCAGGAATTCAGCGAAGACCTTCGCAGAAGTTTGAAACGTCAGCCGCCGGAAAAGATTCTTAAATCGGCCGATGAATTTTTAAAAGAAGCAAGAAATGCTACTTCCACCATCAATTCAAAATTAGGAGCTTTTGATGTGAGCAACCTCAACAAGAGTCTTAATGCCGTGAACGCCAACATAGAGACGATGCAGAAGACAATGATAGACCTCGATCAGCATCTAACAACCACTTTGATCGAGACGCAGAAGGTACTGAAAGAGCTTCAAGCAGCGGTTGAAGAAATCAAACGAGAGCCGGGAAGGCTTCTTGTCAATCCGGAGCAGGAAGATCCTTTCCGAAAGTAAACTCTTTCAAGAGGTTGGCCGATGAGAATTGGATCTATTGTAACGCTGGCAGTTTTCTCGGGAGTCATATTGGCCGGGTGTGCGGGATCCTTACTGCCTAAGTCTCCGCCAATGCAGTATCATCAGCTTGACTATACCTACAGAAAAGTCGATGTGCCGTGTAGAGCTTTAAGCAACAGGATTATAAAAGTATGGCCTTTTCACGCTACCTCACCCTTTGACAGTTCAGAAATGGTTGTGGAAGACGGCAAGCTAAATGTCATGCTTTCTCGAACTCATCAATGGATTGACAAGCCCGGAGCTCTCCTTGCCGAGTGGATACGAAAGGATATAGACAGGGACGGCGTCTTTGCCGGAGCATTTGAAACCATAGAAGTCTCCAGAGAAGTTGGTATGGAATTAAGCGGTGTGGTGGAGAAGTGGAGCCTTGTGAAGAGCGCCGATTCCTACAGCGCAAAAATGGCTGTGACAATAACTGTATGGCAGAAACAGCCCAGGCCGGAGATAATTTTCAAAAAACACTTCGCATTGGAAGAACCTGTGCACGGGGCCACTAGGGATCCTGAAGCTTTTGCTCAAGCCATGAGCAGGCTTGCATCAAGAATTTCCGAAGACCTTCGCAAAGAATTTTACCATCGTATTAATGAGAAATTCTGTCCGGAAACTAACGCCGGACTTCGAAGTGAGCGAAGGCGCACTGAGCCTTAAGTTTTCCGGCGATGTAATCGATGTATTTTCGCAAGGGATCGTTCTGCGAATTGACGCTTTTTTGAACCTCTTTCAGAGCGTGCAGAACCGTGCTGTGAGTTCGGTTAAAAGCTCTGGCTATGCTTTGAAGTGTCTCTTTCGTGAACTCTCGACACAAATAAAGGGCCACTTTACGTGCTGTAGCTACTTCCTTCTTTCGACTGGGTGAGAGTAGATCTTCTTTGCTCACTTTGAAGACTTCGCAGACCAGGTCCTGAATGAGTGGAACACTCACGAGCGGTAAACGTTCCTGAACGGTTGCTACCACATCTCTGGCTAGTTCCAACGTGATAGGGACACCCAGAATATTGCTCTTTGCTATAAGTCCGACGAGGGAACTTTCCAGCCGCCTGACATCACCTTCGATATAGGAAGCGAGAAATTCGAGAACTCTAAGAGGAATCCTGGCTCGCTCCCGGGCGGCTTTTTTTCTGAGAATGTTCAACCTCGTTTCGAAGTCAGGTGGGTCAATTTTGGTGAGAAATGCTCCCGAAAGCCGTGATCTGAGTTCGGAGTGGAGTTTTGGAATATCCCTTGGTAGCTTCGACGATGTGCAGATGATCTTTTTGCCGCGATCCATAAGTTCATCAAGCGTGTAAATAAGTTCAGACTGGATTTTTTCTTTACCGCTGAAGAATTCAACTCGTTCAAGAAGCAGAATATCGCAATTGGATCGGTATTTTTCTTTAAACACTTCAATGCGATCCTGTTTTAGAGCGGATATCATATCGTTGGCGAACTGTTCTGCCGTAACATAGTGGACTCTAACCTCAGGATTCGTTTTGAAAACGTGATTACCAACAGCCTGAGAAAGATGGCTCTTACCGAGCCCGGAATCGGCCATTATGTAAAGAGCCTGAAGATTGTAATACTTGCCCGTGGCAACGGCGAGGGATGAAGCATATGCGAGCTGATTGCATTGGCCCGTGACAAAATCATCGAAGGTAAAGCGGGGATTAAAGGGAGAGATTCTTACAGGATAAACATCGCCAATACTTAGCTGACGTGGAGGCGGGGGCGATGATTTCCGTGGGGGCTCTATGTCGGTTATTTCATCGCTGAAGTCATCGTTTTGTTCGGAAACATCGGCTTTTCTTGCAGTGCCGATAACTTGGTAGTGTATTTTCCTTATCTGAGGTAATACAACCTGGACTACGGAAAGGATCTTCTTTTCAAGGCGCTCCCGAACCCACTGGACGTGAAAATCGTTTTGGCATCCCAGCAGGAGGTTTTCACCATCAACCCCGAGGCACTCAAGTGGTGCAATCCAGAGATCAAACTGCCCTCGAGTGAGGGTTCGCTCGAGCCTCGATTTGATCTCTGTCCATGTGCTGGAACTAAAGACGTCCCTCACCACTCGAACTCACTCCCCCATAGGTTGTAACGATTATCACACCTGATCTTAGGTAAGGACAACCCTTATGGTTGCCCATTGTGAATGTAGGTAGTGCCTTCATCTTTGCCCTATTACAGGCAGGCACGAGCCATGCCCTGATAATCGTGGCATCACGGGCAGGCACAGTGGCCCGCCCCTACGAAAGTTGCATCATTGCTAGCCCCTTTTCTCGTGTCACTACAAGAAGTCCGCCACTGGCGAACCTTACAGCCCTCCCTAGGTTGGCAACAAATCTCTTTTGTGTCCTTGTGAATCCATCAATGACGGACAAAGCAATGTCCAGGAATTGTTCCGTCCGACCCCGGTACGCTTACAATGACATTGCTTAGCCGCCATTTTTGCAACATTCCGTTCTCAAACAATCCCGAGAGAAAACCACTCCAAGAATTGATCACTTCCAGTAGCAGCTACCCAGCATCATTATCCTTGCCGGAAATTATTACCCTGATGATTCGAAGTGGGTCAAAAACGATTATGGGCAAGTTTTTCAGAATTTCATTTCCATGCAAGGAGATCAAAAATTACTGAAAGGGTCGCAGAGTTAGACACGGAATTGAGCTAACGTTTTGGCTGCCCACAATTTTTTAAAAAGACCAAAAAGTCTTGAATAATGGAAGGTTAGATCCGATTAAGAAAGATAATTTTCCGTGTTAGATGGCGAAATCTCCTACAATCTTACTTTTTCTCAGATAATCATGATGTCATATTGTTTAAGGCTATGACTGTCATGATCTCAATAGTGTTATTGCTAGTCCGAACGAGGTGCGAGCAAAGCAGTCACAACAGCCACTTCGTGGCTTGGCAATGGCTCTTCGTGACCGTCATTGCGAGGAGCGAAGCGACGAAGCAATCTCATAAAAAACAACGAAGAGATTGCCACGCCCGCCTTGCGGCGGGCTCGCAATGACGGTACTGGCAATGACGGTACTGGGTGTTATTGCGAACGAAGCGAAGCAATCTCTTTGTTACGACAAACTCAGGTTGCGATCGAAGTGAAGCGATCACTGCTGCTGCTGCCTTCGACAGCTTTGCAATGACGAAGCAGAGGGATTACCGTGACCACTTCGTGGGCTCTAAATACTGATAATACCGTAGTGGCAACGTTTGTGGTTGCCAATTATTTGTGGTGTTGCATCCCTGCGATCGCCTGGGTAAGTCTAAGTACTGCTCCTAAAGATGTTATCCCGAGGTTGTTACGGTCGGTTATCATCCGCCATAGGCATACAGTAACTCCTCTTTATCGTTTATTAGGTACAAAACTCATAGTTGGATATGATGTAACCTTTCTCAGAAATTACGACTAAAACATGCAACATTGAGATGGCGCCATTTTGAACGATGAGATGATTGTTCAAAATGGTGTGAAACGGAGACGTAGAATAAACTTTAAACGAAGGAGGGTTCACTCATGAGGTTATCTTCTAAAGCTTTAATTATTGGTCTGGTCATTGTGTTCGGTCTGGTGGCAGTACGATACAGTTTTGGCGAAGAACAACAGGGTAAACCTTCGCCACCTCCGGCGAGCATGCAAAAGACCTCGCATGGAGAGTTGATGGATATGGCTGGAAAGCATGCTCAGAAAATGCATAAACCTTCCTGTTTGAGATCTTTGCAGTTGGATGAAAAACAAAGGGAAGAGTTGAGAAAAATCTACCAGACACATAAAGCGGAAATAAACAATTTATGGTCAGAACAGGATGAAAAGCTTTCGGCTCTTGAATCAGCAATAAAAGGCGGTGACGAACAGTCTGTGAGAAAAGCCTTTCAGGATCTAAGCAAAGTAAGAGAAAACATACTTGTTTTGAGGCTGTCAATGCTCAAAGAAATCAAAAAAATACTGAACGATAATCAAAAGTCGCAATTTGATGCTTGCATCCAGCAGCGCTTCGATAGATTCCATCGACGATGGGAAGGGGAGTTGATGCGTTTCCTTAACGAATAAGAAAGGCTTGTACGGGTCGGATGGAAGACCTTTCATCTATTCCTGATGAACTGGTGATTGAGAAGGTTCTTAAAGGTGACGTTCAGGCCTTTGAAATTATTGTGATGCGTTATCAAGGGGATGTGGCGAGAATACTATCTCGTCACATCCCCCTACAGGATGTTGAAGATGTGGCGCAGGATGTTTTCCTGACAGCCTTTTCCAGTCTGGGTAAAATAAGAAATCCCGCATCTTTCAGAAGCTGGCTCAATAGAATTGCCATAAGAAGTTGCGTAAATTACTGGAGAACGAAAGCCAGATTGAGGGAATTGCTGACTTCGGATCTTGGGGACGAACATATTGACGTTCTGGAGCGTATCCTAGGGCTGGCGCAAAAATGCAATTACAGTGATAGAAGCGACATAACGGATGAAGAAACAGAAAAGCTTCATGAAGTTCTCCAGTGGGCTCTGGGACATTTGAATCATACGGACAGAATCGTTGTTGAGCTGGTTTATTTCGAAAATCTGAGCCATGCCGAAGTGGCTGAAATGCTTGGATCGACTCAAGGGGGTATTAAGATAAGACTTTTCAGAGCTCGCAGGAAATTGCGAGCGATGATTGAGCGTGAACTTAAGAGGCGTGGGCATGGACAGAAAAACTGAAGAGAGGCTTTTTGAACTTTTCAAACATGCATACAACTCCAGAAAGGAAGTGGTTCTCACCTCTGAGTGGAGAAAGTCTTTGATGCAGCGTGTACTGGAACTGTCGGAAAAATCTTTTGAATATTCGAATCTAAATTCGGGTATGTTCGGTATCCCGTATCCACTGAGGGTTAGTATTACAGTAGCTTTTGTTTTAGCTTTGTTGGTGTTTGTTGTTTCCCAGTATCAGTTCAGTTTTGACATGATGAGCCTGGCTTTTGAAGTCGAACAGGACATAAACATTGCGATATGAAAGAATTATACCATGAAGGAAATTATGAAAAGCATTTATGTTAAAGCTCTGGCTTTCATGCTTATAGCCTTTTTTTGTGGATTTTTCTGGGGGTGGGCCTGGGGCACTCACTACACTAACAAGAAAATCCAGGCATTTTTGAGCAAGAAGCCGGAAGATCGCCATGAATTCATTCTAAAGAAGCTCGACAGAGAACTTAATTTTTCGCCTGAACAGTTCAGGGCAGTTGATAATATTGTCAGAAAGAGCCTGAGAGACATGCACGCCGTAAGGGCGAAGTGTTTTCCTGAGGAAGACGCAATTTTCCTGCAGGGGCTGGAGGAAATAGAAAAAGTTCTTTCAGACGAGCAGAAAGAGCGCTGGTGGAAAATAAAAAGCAGGCTCATCAAGGATAGAGAGCGATTTCGCAAATTTCATCGCTAGACCTTTTTGGTGGTCACGGCCTTCGTTCTTGACAGTTTCCGAGGATATACGGAAGATAAGAACGCTCTGAAATAGCTTTCACGATGGAGTAGTTGTTGAATTCAGATTCGCAGGAGTTATGGTTTTATGAAGGTCAGAGAAAACACTGTTGTGGCTCTTTCTTATTATTTTGTTGATTCTCAGGATGAAGTGAAGGATCCCGAGCCGGATAAAATCTACACCTTAGAGGTGCTTATAGGGCGCGATATGCTGCCGCCCGATATTGAACTTTCAATTCTGGATATGAATGAAGGGGATGAAATAACCATTCCGGTAAACCTTAATGCGGGGGCTTGTGGGCAGCAGGCAATGAATTTTTATAAATTTGAAGACCTGCCCGCCGGCATAGAGCTTCAGAAAGGCATGAAAATTCCTGTTCTTAGATCAGACGGTTCAACTAACATGGTTGTAGTCGAAGATGTGTTGTCAGACGGCGTAATCGGTAGGTCTGTTGGCGCGACCGACGATAGACCGAGATGGATGAGAGTGCGGATCGAATCGGTGAGATGGGCAACGCTTGCAGAATTCCAGGAAGGGCGAGTCTTAACCACATCGGGACATCATCATGGACACCATTCACATCACTGAAGGCGAAGGTATAGCCAGGTTCCTTTTTGAATTGGGAATGCTGAAAAAGATACGGAGGTCGGGCTTTCCGTTTCTGGGCTCAGGAGGAGAATCAATTGCCGACCATTCCTTTAGAGTAGCTATAATTGCCCATATACTGGCGCTTATGGCAGATCATCCCGATCCGGCAAAGGTTGTGCTGATGGCTTTGCTTCATGATGTTCATGAGGCAAGAACGGGAGATCAGAACTATGTAAACAAACGATACGTATCTGTAGATGAAGAAAAAGCCTTTGCCGATGCCACAAAATATCTTCCCTGGAAAGAGCTATACAGGTCATACTGGAATGAATACCGTAGTTCTGATTCTGAAACGTCCAGTCTGGTTCATGACGCCGATCAACTGGATTTGTTGCTGGAGCTAAAAGAGCAACAAGATCTCGGAAATCCTTATGCTGAAAAATGGATTAAATATCTTTTGAAGAGGCTTGTAACACCTCAGGGTAAGAGCCTTGCCGAGTCTATCTTGGCAACGGACTGGACAGACTGGTGGTTCAAAGGTAATGATAGTTGGTGGGTCAGGGCTTCGAAAATAGAGGAGTGATCAGTTCGACGCCCAACTCTTAGAGATTTTTGAATAAATTCATTGACTCTGAGCCTGTTCGAAAAAAAACTGCTTTAATGGATGACAACAGGTGTATTTCATATAGAGCTTAGACAGGTGGGGAAAAGTCACTGCGAGGCCACGAAGTGGCCGTGGTGATTGCTTCACTTCGTTCGCAATGGCGAGATTGCTTCGCCTTCGCTTCGCTCCGGCTCGCAATGACACAGGGAAGGGCAATGAGAGATTGCTTCGTCGCTTAGCTCCTCGCAATGACACCAATATTCGTCATTGCGAGGCCGCCGTAAGGCGGCCGTGGCAATCTCATAAAAAGCAATGGTGAGATTGCTTCGCTTCGCTCGCAATGACACAATAAACACATTCTCCAGTTATGCATTTTTCGAACAGGTTCCATTGGCTATTGACGTGAAATTAATCCGGGTATAAATTGCCCACGTTCCGACATGAAGTCGGGGTGGATATGGTCAGAAGGCCAGCTTTCCTGTGCGGGAAAAGCTGGCTTATTTTTTTATTAACCCTGAAATTACAGGAGGTTGGTATGAAAAAATTGAGACTTTGGCCTGTTTGTCTGGGGATTGCGATTTCCCTTGTTATCTCACCCGTTGCCAGAGCCCATTTTGGGGTCATCATTCCTTCCGATGACATAATTTCGCCGGAGGATTCCAAAAAAATCTCCCTTTCGATCAAGTTCATCCATCCTATGGAAGATGTTTATATGGAAATGGAAAAGCCCAAGAAAGTAGGGGTCATGCACGGAGAACAGCAGGAAGATCTTTCATCAAGTCTTGTCGCTAAAAAAGGGAAGGGTAAAGGTCAGAACAAAGCTTTTACATACTGGGAAACGACCTACATGGTGAAAAAACCGGGGGATTACATCTTTTTCGTGGAACCGGCTCCTTACTGGGAACCCTCAGAAGATAAGTTTATCGTGCATTACACCAAGGTCGTTGTAAATGCTCTGGGTAAGGAAGAAGGCTGGGACAAGCCGGTAAATCTTCCGATAGAAATTGTGCCTCTTACGCGCCCATACGGCTTATGGACGGGAAACGTCTTTCAGGGACAGGTTCTGGTAAACGGGAAACCGGCTCCTTTTGTGGATGTTGAAGTAGAATATTTGAGCTCTTCGCCTGAAAATAAGAAGAAGATCAACATCCCCGCCGATCCTTATGTGACTCAGGTTGTCAAAACGGACGCAAACGGTGTTTTCACCTACGCTATGCCTAAAGCCGGCTGGTGGGGATTTGCGGCTCTTACGGAGTCACCGGAGAAAATTTCCCGTGATGGCAAAGAAAAGAACGTGGAAATTGGTGGGGTGATCTGGGTGCATGTGGTTGATATGAAATAGAAATTAAAACCTGGGGAGTGCCCCAAGAGGCACTCCTCGACACATTAGATAGATAATAGGAGGAGAGCAAGATGAATTCATGCCGTCGTATAGCCTTTATTGCTATCATTAGCTTTTTCCTGTCAACTTCGCTGGCTCTGGCTCACAAGATTCAGCTTTTTGCTTATGTGGATAAAGGAAAAGTTTATGCGGAAAGTTACTTTGCCGACGGATCACCGGTAAAATCCGGAAAAATTGAGGTTTACGGAAAAGATGGATCAAAGATCACAGAAGGTGTAACGGACGATAAGGGCATGTTTTCTTTTCCTGTTCCCAAAGATCCGGTGGGAGTGAAAATCGTTGTTGATGCTGGGATGGGGCACAAAGCGGAATACATTTTAAAGAAGGAAGATGTGGGGCAATGAGAATACTCGGGATTGTTCTATTCACCAGTTTGCTACTAATTGGCGCTTCTTTTTTATATGCTCAGGAGCCCGCTGGGATCGATTCGAAGGATACGTTCGTCGAGACTAAAGAAACAACATCTCAGACTTGGTGTGATCTATCACCGATCAAAGAGCAAATATCCCGGCAATCGACGGAACTTTCTCAGGAAATGCGGCAGATCAAGCGAGAGATTGCTCTTCTAAGGCAATCTATAGAAAAACCAGGGCTCAAAGAAATATTTGCCGGCATAGGGTATATTCTTGGGCTCTGTGGCGTTGCTTTTTATTTCAGTGGTAAAAAGAAAACAGGGTCAGATTCCGGGAAGGGTTAATAATATGCATATAGCCGATGGAGTTTTGCCGACATCTGTAGCCGTTGCAAGCTATGTGGCAAGCGGAGCAATACTTGCTGTAAGCCTCAAGAAAATATCGCACGAAGATTATCCAAAAATCGCCCTGATGAGCTCAGCCTTTTTTGTGGCTTCTCTCATACATGTTCCTCTGGGGCCATCAAGCGTTCATCTTTTGCTTCCCGGTGTAGTTGGCGTTGTTCTTGGAGGCGTGAGTTTCGTTGCCATAACGCTCGGATTAATACTTCAGTGTGTTATTTTCCAGTTCGGGGGCATAACCGCTCTCGGCGCCAATACCCTCATGATGGGAATTCCGGCACTCATGGCCGGCTGGTTATTTCATTATGTAAGTCGTAGGAGTTCATCTCTTAAGACGCTGGTTGTTACTGCCGGCATTTCGGGAATGCTTGGCGTTGTGGTGGCGGGCATAATTCTGGCGATTTTTCTTTTCCTTTCAGGTGATGTTTTCTACAACGTGGCAAAGCTCGTTCTGATTGCTCATATTCCCGTCGCAATAATAGAAGGTATTGTGTCGGCCGCTATGGTCTCATTCCTTTACAAAGTAAAGCCTGAAATGATCAGACATGCTTGACCTGGGCTTTCAGTAAGTGCTATTGAAATGCGAATTCTATTTGTGACAGAAAATTCATGTTCAAGGAGATCAGAGGTCGACCGTGGAACGGGTGAATTTTCCTTTTTCTGCACTTGTAGGCCAGGAGTTGATGAAAAGAGCACTCTTACTGAACGTTGTGGACTCATCGGTAGGGGGAGTGCTGATACGTGGTGAAAGAGGGACGGCAAAATCAACAGGCGTTAGAGCCCTTACAAACCTGCTTCCTCCCATAAAAGTTGTTGAAAACTGTCCCTTTAACTGTGATCCTGATGAGCCGTCTCAACTGTGCTCTTTTTGTAAAGAAAAGCTTGAACGGGGTGAGCCTCTTCCGGTTGTTGAGAGGCCTATCAGGCTGGTCAACCTGCCGATCGGGATTACTGAAGATCGACTTCTGGGCACAATCAACATTGAAGAAGCATTAAAGAAGGGCAAAAAAGCTTTTGAACCCGGCCTTTTGGCTGAAGCCCACAGAGGTATTCTTTACGTTGACGAAGTGAATCTTTTAAACGATCAGATTGTCGATCTTCTTCTTGATGTTGCAGCATCGGGGATAAATGTGGTGGAAAGAGAAGGGATAAGCTTTTCCCATCCCAGCCGGTTTGTTCTTGTGGGTACTATGAATCCGGAAGAAGGCGATCTTCGTCCACAGTTGCTGGATCGATTCGGTCTGTGTGTAACGGTGAAAGGCCTGACATCGGTTGAAGAAAGAATGGAGGTTGTGAGGAGGCGGCTCGCCTTTGAACGCAATCCCGAAGAATTTCGTAGAGCCTGGGATAAGGAAGAAACGGCTCTAAGAGAGAAAATTCTGAGAGCAAGGGAATTGATAAATTTTGTTGAAATTACTGATGATGTTGTAAGCCTTGCTGCAAAAATATCTGTAGCTATGGAAACGGACGGGCACAGGGCTGAAATCACGATGATCAAAGCGGCCAGAGCCAATGCCGCCCTTGAAGGAAGAAGGATCATCATTCCTGAGGATATGCATACTGCGGCGAAATTGAGCCTTGCTCACAGAGTGAAGAAAAATCCTCTGGAAAAAAAGGAGCTTGACGAAAGCAAGATACAGAGCATCCTGGAAAGTCACAGGTTAACTCAGGATGAAGAATTATCTCGGGAGTGGAATCCAGATTACGAAAACCCTCACGCCAGGGAGATTAAAGAAAAGACTTCTTATGCTTCGCCGCTTTCCTGTGTGACTCACAGATGTAACAGCCGCCGAACTTTAATAAATGCCGGGCTTCCCTTCCATCGTTTAATGACGGGCACTCATCCCGGCCGCAGGTTTCCTCTTCCCAGTCGTGGAAGATCTGGCATTGCTCTGGGAACACGACTTCCCCATACTGATGAAGATCTTCAGGACATTTCGGTTATCGGCACTCTGCGAGCCGCTGCTCCCTATCAGAAAATCAGGTCTGGAAATGGCCGCATCGTTGTTAGATCAGAGGATATAAGACTGAAAAAACGTTACAGAAAGACGGGGTTAACGGTTTTGCTGATCGTAGATTCCAGTGCGTCTATGCGGACGAACGATTGCATGTCTCTTACAAAGGGAATAATGGAAGCTCTAATAAGGGATCTTTACCTGAAGCGAGACAGGATTGGCATCATAACGTTCAGACATAACTCGGCAGAGGTTATTTTGCCTATTACGAGCAATATGCACGATGCCTGCAGCCGGATTGAAGAAATTCCCGTAGGTGGGCGAACACCGCTGGCTCTCGGTATGGACATGGCTCTCAGGCTACTTGAGCAGGAAAAATACAAGAATCCTGAGGCTACACCTGTGATTGTTCTTTTTTCTGATGGACGTCCTAATGTAAGCTGCTTTGGAAAAGAACCTATAGATGAGGCTCTGGACTTTGCGAGAGAAATAAATCGAAGAAACATCCAGGCGATATTTGTTGATACAGAGCAGAATCCCATGGCAATGGGGTATGGGTATCTCATAGCAGAGCGAATGGGAGCAGTGTATATGCCATTGGACAGATTGATTCATAAAATTTAAGGCGAAGGAATTAGGCCATGAAGTTCAAGATGGTTGTATTAGCGAGTTCGGTTGCAAGTTTCGTGTTCCTTATGTCTTCTATTTCCACACTGAAAGCCGTGGCCGACGATGGTGCTAAGGCTTTGTTCGAATCGAAATGTAGCGTCTGCCATAGCATAGATAAGCCAAAATCAAAGAAAAAGTCACAGGAAGAATGGCGGACTACCGTTTTCAGAATGAAAGCAAAACCGAAAGCATCAATCAGCGACGAAGAAGCAGCTAAAATCATCGACTATCTGGCAACTTACTATGGGAAAGATCAATAAAGGTGGGAATCAGTTAGGGATGGTTTTTTCCTGTCATTGCGAGCGAAGCGAAGCAATCTCTTTGTTGTGAAAGAGAGATTGCCACGGCCACTTCGTGGCCTTGCAATGACACAATAAGCACATTCTCCAGTTACGCATTTTTCGAACAGGTTCAAATAAGCTTGACAATTCAGAGCCTTATGTGAAATATTATCAGCCGAATCGAAGGTTTTTTCAGCAAATAGTTCTCTCAAGAGGCGGGTTTGTCATAATAGAATAAAGTTAAGGTCTCGCAAAAGCATCTCTTAATTAAAAATAGATTCTCTCCTTTTCGTCAGTATCTTATTTGTCTTCCGGCTCCACGGGTTCCTCTCCTGTTCATAGATCCTCTTGAGAGAGGAGACGGGGTCTTTAAAGGTAAGAGTTTTCAAGGAGAGGGCAGATGGGGCAAGTTGCAATAGCAAATGTTGTAAGAGTATTCATCGAATCAGTTCCGGATCCTGTTATTTGCTACGATACCCTGTGTCATATTGCGTTAGCAAACAGTAAAGGCAGAGGAGAGATCCTGAAAACTTATAATGATGTAAAGCATCTCAAAATCTGCGAGATCGTTGAGGGTGATCACATCTCTAAATCCTGCAGTTCATGCATTTATGGAAAAGTAAAAGACAGCCATCAGGACTATACTGTCGAAGGCGAGGTAACACTTCCTGACGGTCAAAGAAAATTATTCAGTCGTCATATCTCCCTGTGGCAGGTGAACGGTGAAAGTATACTTGTTGAAATATGGAAGGATCTGTCAAGAGAACACCTGCTATCAAAAGAGCTGGAAGCCAAGAGTCTTATTATCGATGGTTTTATGGAGTTGTTCGATATACCTGTTTTCATCACAGATGTTCATTTTCGTCTGGTAGGGCTGAACAGGTACTTTGAAAAGTTTGTAAAGATCCCTTTTTCCCACCTTCTGGGTCGTTCTTTGTGGGATGTTATCGAATTGGGAGAAAAGGACACTTACGGGTTGTCAAAAGCGGGACAGAGAGTTCTGTTGCGAGCCCGCCTGAGCCGTCACCCGGAAGAAGATTGTAACGTAAGGTTCTATACAGTAGGGCATAATGGGAAGGTAACGGGACATGTAGGGTTTATACTGAAAAAATGGCAACCGGGTATTCCAACCAGGTATCCTCACTACGAAATGGAATATTTCTTTGAGATATGTCGAGAAGCCTCACATAAAGAGACTTTACAGGAGTATGTAAGTTTTGTTGAGAAGCTCGCAAAGGATAGGTTTCCTGTGCCTTTTGATATTGCAATGATAATTTTTGATGAGGAGCTGAAAGGCTTTATATGGGCAAATTTTAGCGAAGATGTAAACAATTTGCAGCAGCAGTTGAGATCGTTCCTTTGCGGGCAAGAAAAGTTTACTCTGTTTCAAGCCTCGCTACATGGCGCAGAAAATCAAACGAGACTTGCTCATTCCGGTGATCCATCAAATCTTCCAGGTCTTCTGGTTCCTTTCTCAAGCAATTATCCTGAATGGTTTGGATTTCCTGTGGCGACTCACAGAAGGGTTCTGGGATATTTCTTCATGGGATTTTCTGATATTGTCCCGCAATTCAGAGAAGGAATGTATTTCTTCTATGGCTTCATGACTCAGATGGCGGGCCATATTCGCCAGCTTGTGTTAAGAGAACAAACGGCTAGAAAAATCCATGAAGACCGTAAGCTTCCCGATCGTTTTGGCTTGCTGATTGGTCGTAGTGAAAAAATGCAGGCGGTCTATGAGTTAATAGAACTTGTTGCGCCGTCAGAGGCCACAGTCTTAATTACGGGTGAAAATGGCACAGGTAAGGAGTTGGTGGCTCTTGAGATTCATCACAGGAGTCCAAGAGCGTCTGGTCCCTTCATAGTTGCCCACTGTTCGGCCTATTCCCCCACTCTCCTGGAGAGTGAGCTTTTCGGACATGAACGAGGAGCTTTTACTGGAGCAATCAAGCAGAAAAAGGGACGTATAGAAAGGGCCCAGGGTGGGACACTCTTCCTTGATGAGATTGGGGATATTGCTCCGGCTACACAGGTTCTGTTGCTGAGATTTCTTCAGGATAAAAAGTTTGAACGGGTTGGGGGGGAAAAGACCCTTGAAGCCGATGTCCGGATATTAGCTGCCACAAACAGAGACCTCTACGAAAGCGTCCAGCAGGGTCGATTTAGAGATGATCTTTTTTACAGGTTAAACGTTATATCAATTCATCTCCCACCGCTTCGAGAAAGAAAAGAAGATATACCGCTACTTGCCCAGCACTTCCTGGAAAAGTACAGTCAGAGAGAAAAGAAATCTGTAAAGCATATTGCACCCGATGCCATGAAGTTACTCCTTGAATATGACTGGCCGGGTAACGTTCGTCAGCTTGAAAATGCAATAAGTCATGCGGTTGTCCTTGTTCAATCTGAGGATACCATTACATCTGCCCATCTGCCCGGTTTCCTGAAGACTCAGAAAATAAACGAGGATCAAATTTCTCTTTATGAACACGAAAAGATGCTCATAAAGAAGGCATTGCAGGAATGCAAGGGTAACAAGCACGAAGCGGCAAGAAAGCTACGTATAAGCCGGAGCACTCTATATAGCAAACTTAAGAAGTATGGACTTACTGGGTAATTTTATTCCCGGAACATAAGAGAACCTTAGCATCACAAAGCAATTTTCAACAAAAAGTCTTGCCTTTTGATTTCCCTATATTTAATATTTCCCCCTTCGGGGATGGGGTCCCCCTTTAACCACCTGGTTTCACAGGTTGATGACTCCTGCCGTTTTTCAAAACCTTAATTGTTAATCCAGAATTAACAGGAGGAGTTAGCAAATGGAACAGGTGTATGTTGTTGCAACAGTCTGGCTGGCTATGGCAGTACTATCGGCAATAATCGCTTATCACGTAAGGGTTGCCATTGCTCTTGTGGAGATCTGCGTTGGTGTGATTATGGCAGCGGTTGCCGGTTATATGGGAATGTCAGAACTTTTAGGGTCAAACAAGGAATGGCTTCGTTTCCTGGCTTCATCGGGGGCAGTACTTCTTACATTTCTTGCGGGAGCAGAGTTGGAACCGGAAATAATGAAGCAGAAATTCAAAGAGGTCAGTATTGTTGGGTTTGTTGGATTTCTGTCGCCTTTTCTCGGTTGTGCAGCGCTTGCCCACTACGTATTAGGATGGGACAGTAGGGCTAGCTTACTTGCCGGTATAGCTCTGTCCACGACCTCTATGGCAGTAGTTTACGCCGTTATGATCGAAACGGGTTTTAATGAAACAGAATTCGGGAAAGGGATTCTTGGTTCGTGTTTTATTAACGACTTAGGAACGGTTATTGCTCTGGGACTAATTTTTGCGCCGTTTACTTACAAAAC
>CAZWJX010000051.1:0-6914 GCA_964634695.1 uncultured Syntrophobacterales bacterium
GCTTCGTCGCTTCGCTCCTCGCAATGACGTCTGTTTACGTCATTGTGAGCCTGTCGAAGGCAGGCGTGGTAATCTTTTACTGGGAATTTAATTTTGATCTGGCTGGGTTCAGAATATAACGGGCGCTCCTACCCTGTCCTATGCGAATGACGTATCCCTGAGAGATTAGATCATCCAGGTCTCTCAAAGCATGCCGTGAGGAAATTTTGTTGATCTCTGCGTAGTATTTGTTGGTAATATAACCGTGCTTACGAATGAACTCGATACCCTTGACCTGTCTTGGTGACAGGAAGGACGGCACCTGCTGTAATGACGGTTGCCCCGTGTAAGACAGCGGTTCTTGCTGTTCCTGGGGTGTTTCGCTTTCATCCAGTAATGGTATATTTCTCTGGCGTACTTCCAGAGGTAAATCCGCCAGCGTAATTACGTTATTGGAACAGAGTAACATGGCTCGCTCAATTACATTCTCAAGTTCCCTTACGTTTCCAGGCCATGAGTATTCCATAAGGCACTTCATGGCTTCTCTGTCCACTTTGAACGTCTCTCCACCGCCCATCTCCTTTCCGTATTTATCAAGGAAGTGAGCAACCAGAAGGGGAATATCTTCGCTTCGCTCCCTTAGCGGGGGAAGGTGGATATTAACGACATTGAGTCTGTAAAACAGGTCGGATCTAAACCTTCCTGCTGCGACCTCCTTTTTGAGATCACGATTAGTGGCGGCGATGATGCGAACATCGACTCTCACCGTCTGAGTCCCACCAACTCGCTCGAATTCCATCTCCTGAAGCACTCTGAGAAGTTTCACCTGAAGGTGGAGGGGCATCTCACTGATTTCATCCAGAAATAGGGTTCCCTCGTGAGCGAGTTCAAAGCGGCCTTTTCTCTGCTGCACAGCACCGGTGAAAGCTCCACGTTCATGCCCGAAGAGCTCGCTTTCTAGCAATGTTTCCGGTAGGGCACCGCAGTTTACCGAAACAAAAGGCTTATCTCGCCTGGGGCTTTGGTAATGTATTGCCTTGGCTATCAACTCTTTGCCCGTGCCCGATTCTCCGGTGATAAGCACGGTAGATCGAGAGGGAGCAATTTTCTCAACAATGTAGAAGACCTTTTTCATGACCTGGCTCTTGCCAATGATGTTCTGGAAGGAATATCTGCTTTTGACTTCTTCTTCGAGTTCGCGATTACGCCTGAGCAATCGGTAATGATCCACAGCCCGGGCAACAACGACTTTAAATTCTTCATTTTCAAAGGGCTTGCAGATGTAATCGAAGGCGCCTTTTTTCATCGCTTCGACAGCTTTTTCAATAGTGCCATAGGCGGTCATCATTATGATCGGAAGATCGGGTTTTAGCTTATGAAGACTGTCGAGGAAAGCCATGCCGTCGATCCCGGGCATCTTCATATCAGTGACGACCACATCAACGTCCTGTATACTGGCAATCTGAAGGCCTTCTGTTGCGTTATCTGCTGTCAGGACGTTATATCCTTCGTCCGAAAGAAGTTCTTCCAGCACTATGAGATAGTTAGGTTCGTCGTCCACAATCAACACAGTAGGAGACACTTTTACTACCCCCTTACAAAATTGTCGTATCATCCAAGATTATAATAGAAATCTTGTAAAAAGTGAATCTGGCCCTGACGAGAAGCCGGGTCGGTTGAGGAAATAATTGATCACAAAAAAAGAGGGGAGAAAAGACCTTCTCCCCTTTATAAAGTGAAAGAGAACAACTGCGGATTACGAAGATTCTGTCACAACGGTGATAAAGGGAATAAACTCTCCGATTGTTACGCAGTCTACTTCGTTACAGAGGACAGGGTCGCTTATCACCAGTTCAATCGATCCCACTTCTTTTTCGACCGATTTGAGACAATCTTCCAATTGTCCGTCTCTGATTATGTGAATCACTGGAACGTTCCGTGAGCTGGCCTCTTCGATAAACTGTTCAATTTTTACAACAGGTTTAGAAAGAGCATGTAGGTAGCTTTTCAAGTTCAAAGCCACAATTTCATAAGACATACGTTGAGCAAATTCAAGAGCATACTCCGCTGTAGCCTTACTGAAACCTTCTTCTGATCCCAACACCAGAATTCGCCTTGGTTTACGGGCGATAGCAAGCCGGTGTGCATAATCCAGTGCTCCCGCCTCAGCAAGAGCGAGAAGTTCGCAAAAATCATCGTATTTTTCTTTTAATGATTTCAATCTGTTTTGCCTGGTAACTTTTACCCTCTGGCGTTTTTTGGAGCTCATAGCTGGGTCGCCTACATCTTATAGTTTTGCAGACGATGAGCGGCTCGTTTTGTTGTAACATCTCGAGCTTTATCCCGGTATTCTTTGTCTTTACGAAGTTCTTCAAGAAAACCAATGGCAGTTTCTCTATAACCTCTTTCAGCATAAGCGACCGCCATTGCCCAAATCTCCAATTTTTCTCTCCACCGTTTCATGGTTTTCACCTCTTCTTTTCAGGAGTTTGATTTTTCGTTTTTCAGTAGTCGTTATTTCCTTTCCGCATAATGTGTGCCATGATATGATTTATTTTAAAAATTCGGCAGAAAACCTCGGAAAATAGACTATGGAATGCCTTTAGCTTACTATCTGCTTGGAAGGGGAGAATGTATATGAAACTGTTGAATATTGTAACCTTAAATCTAACAGGAGTTTTTAACTGCGTTTTTCTTTTGGAACGGAACTATGACAAAATTGCAACTATTGGCGTGTCGAACGTTTCTTAAGTTAAACATTCCATAAGGAGATGATTTTATGTGGTTTTTTAAGAAAAAGGGTGGGGGAACCAGCGCGGGAAAGGAAGATCAGAGCGTTGCAGTTAAAAGTGGTACCGAACAGGGTGGGAGCGCTCAAGGCACTATCCTGGAAAAATTCCGTTACATGCTTAATGAAAAGCCTTATCCACCCTATGTTGAGGAAGTTGTTCTGAGAGAGCTTGGTCGTTTGGAGCATATGGATCCCGGTATGTCGGAATATTCTATAGGGCTGAACTACATTGAATATCTTCTAAAGTTGCCGTGGGATAGGTATTCTCAAGATAACCTTGACTTCAAGATGGTGGAACAGGTGCTGGACAAGTATCATTATGGCCTCCATCACGTCAAGGAGAGAATTCTTGAGCATCTGGCCATTAGAACCCTTTGTATGCTCGGAAGCTTTCGTATCCTTTTAGTAGATGATGAGGAAATTGCTCTGAGAAATCTTGAATATGTTTTGAAACGAGAGGGATACGATGTATCTACGGCAATGAACGGGAAAGAGGCGCTTGAGAAAGTAGTTCGAGAGGACTTTGATCTGGTCATTACCGATTTAAAGATGGATCAGATGGATGGAATGCAACTTCTCGAAAATATCAAAAGGATCAAGCCCTATGTTGAAGTAGCGATTGTTACGGGGTATGCTACTGTCGATTCTGCAGTAAAGGCGCTCAAAAAGGGGGCCGTCCATTATCTTTCCAAGCCTGTAGACATAAGGGAAATAAAGCAATTTGTCCATGAACGCGAGGAAAGAAAGAAACACCAGCAGATTGGGCGTGGGCCTGTATTGTGTTTTGTAGGGCCGCCTGGAACCGGGAAAACGTCAATGGGAAAATCAGTAGCAGAAGCTCTCGGCAGAAAATTTGCCCGTATTTCTCTTGGAGGCTTAAAGGACGAAGCGGAACTGAGAGGACACAGGCGAACCTACGTTGGGGCGCTACCGGGAAGGATAATTCAGGAGATCTTTCGTCTTGGAGTCAGCAATCCGGTTATTATGCTGGACGAAGTGGACAAAATTGGAAAGGATTTCCGTGGAGATCCAGCTTCCGTTCTCCTTGAAATTCTAGATCAAGAACAGAATTGCCAGTTTTATGATCATTATCTGGAAGTTCCCTTTGATCTTTCGAGGGTCATGTTTATAGCAACGGCCAATACTGTGAGTGATCTACCGGCTCCTCTTGTGGATCGCTTTGAAATTATTCAGTTTCCCGGTTATTCTGAGCGTGAGAAGATGGAAATAGCTGCAAATTATATTTTGCCAAAGCTACAACAGGAGTATGGCCTTACAAAGGTAAACATTGAAATTCCGCAGGATGTGCTGGTTTTTATAATTCGGGAATATACAAGAGAAGCCGGTTTGCGAAATCTTGAGAGAGAGCTGGCGGCTCTGTGTCGGAGGGTGGCCAGGGTTATAGTTTCCCAGTATGAGTCGTTGCAGGTTAATGAAAGCGGAGATAGTAAACCTACAATAAGTTTTGATGTGGAAAAGGTGCGAGAATTTTTAGGACCTCCGAGATTTCAACATGAAAAGGTGGGAGCTACAAACCGGGTTGGGGTGACTACGGGACTTGTCTGGACGGAAAATGGAGGCGAAATCGTCTTTGTCGAAACGACCAAAATGCACGGAACAGGTCAGTTGATACTCACCGGATTGCTCGGGAAAATACTTAAGGAGTCTGCTCAGACAGCGCTGAGTTATCTGAGGAGCCGTGCCCATCAATTCGGTATTGATCCTGCCAGTTTTACAAACCTTGATATTCATATCCATATACCATCCGGGGCAATTCCTAAGGACGGGCCTTCAGCGGGCATAACAATCTTTTTCGCTCTTCTGTCTCTTTTTCTAAATCGCCCGGCTCGCCGTGACGTGGCGCTCACAGGTGAGTTGACTCTCACCGGAAGAATACTTCCGGTGGAAGGCGTTAGAGAAAAACTCCTTGCCGCTCAGCGTGCAGGGATAAAGACCGTAATTCTTCCGGAAAAAAATAGATCTCATGTTGAGTTTCTAGAAGATAATGTCAAAGAAGGGGTGGATATAGTTTTTGTAGATGATGTGGAGAAAGTGGTAGATGTCGTTCTTAAATAGAGATTTCAGATAGCGTTAAGTCGAAATATTGTATTTTTTTAACTTCCGCCAGAGTGATACTCTGTCTATACCCAGAATTTCTGCAGCCTTACTCTTGTTTCCTCTGGTTTTAGCAAGAACCCATCGGATGTATTCTCGTTCATGTTCTTCAAGCGTTAGAAATTCGCTTTTCTGAGGATGTGTTATGTGAAAGAGTCTCTGCTGTAGATCCAGGGGAAGATGTTCCACTTCTATGCGTTTTCCGGTTGCGAGCGTAACCGCCCGTTCCATGATGTTTTCAAGCTCTCTAACATTCCCGGGAAATTCGTATTCCATTAAAATGCTTATTACACTGTCAGAAATTTCGGTAATGTTTTTTTTCTGAGCTTTGGAAAACTTATCAACAAAGTAATGGCACAGCAAAGGAATATCGTCCTTTCGTTCTCTCAGTGGGGGCACCTGGATCGTGATCACATTCAGTCGGTAATAGAGGTCCTGGCGAAAATATCCAAGTTCTACTTCTTTTTTAAGGTTTTTGTTTGTCGCAGCAATTATTCGAACGTCTACAGGGATCTCATCAACTCCTCCTACTCTCATAATAACCTTTTCCTGAATCACACGAAGAAGCCTTACCTGCATAGAAGGTGGCATTTCGCCTATTTCGTCAAGAAAAAGGGTTCCTCCGGAAGCAATTTCTATAAGACCTTTTTTCGTAGTGTGAGCACCCGTGAAGGCCCCTTTTTCATGACCGAAGAGTTCACTGCTGAGAAGTTCTTCATTAAAAGCGCCGCAATTTATAGCCACGAAACGCTTTTCGTGGCGTGGACTTAGTTGATGTATCATACGAGCCACAAGCTCTTTTCCGGTTCCTGTTTCGCCCTGGATTAAGACATTGCAATCGGCGGGAGCGATTTGCTCAATGATTCTGATGAGGCGTTCGATTGTCGGGCTCTTTCCTATGAAAATCGGAGCCCGTCCGATCCTGGAAACTTCTTCCCTCAGTTTGTTTACTTCTTTTACTAACTCAACCTTCTCGAGAGCTTTTTGAACCAGAGTTCTAAGGTCGTTAATCTGTATGGGCTTAGACAGGTAGTAAAAGGCCCCCATTTTCATAGCTTCCACAGCCGTCTCTACACTTGCATACCCCGTCACCACAATAACTTCTGTCGTCGGCGATACTTCCTTGACTCTCTTGAGTACGTCAATTCCGCTAACGTCCTCCATTTTAAGATCGGTCACAACAACATCAAAAGATTCTGTTTCCAGGAGTTTCAGTGCCAATCGTCCGTTATCTGCAAGGATTACTTCATGGCCGTCCTTTTCGAGCACGTGCCTCATGTTTTGAAGCGCTATGGCTTCATCATCTACAACGAGAATACGCCCTCCCTTATTCTGACCTTTCATTATGATGCCCTCTGGTGCTCAGTTTCCCTGTCTTCCGCATTCAACGGCAATCTAATTTCGAACTCGGTACCCTTGCCCACCTCGCTTGTTACCTCAATGGACCCCTTGTGTTTTTTTATTATACCATAGACTATGGAAAGACCAAGGCCTGTGCCTGATGGCCCCTCCTTCGTAGTAAAAAAAGGATCAAAAATCTTGGATAGGTTTTCCTTAGGAATTCCCTTGCCCGTATCTTTTATTTTTATAATGGCTTTTCCACTTTCTTTATCGCTTCTTGCAGTGATTTCTATCCTGCCACTTTTAGACTCGATAGCTTGCAAAGCGTTAGTAATCATATTTATGAAAACCTCTTGCATACGTTGAGGATCCATGGGAATTATGAGATCGACAGGAACGTCTATCACAAGCTCAACCTGAGGTGGAATCTGGCTTGCGACGAGCTGAATGGCTTTATCCAGAATACTTTTCAAATGCGTCGGAACGATGGTGAAATGTCTGGTTCTGGAAAATTCTAGAAGCCCTTTCACAATATCCCGGGCTCGTCGGGTTTCTCTTTCTATGTTTGAAACCATATTTTTAATCGTTTCCTGATCCATCTGCTCCAGATCCATCAGCAAAATCTGAGCAGTAGTGGAAATGTTGTTTAAAGGATTGTTGAGCTGATGAGCAACTCCAGAGGCTAATA
>CAZWJX010000051.1:6924-16146 GCA_964634695.1 uncultured Syntrophobacterales bacterium
CCTAGAGAGGAAAGCTTCTTGGTTTGAAACAGCTGATCCTGTCTTATATCAAGTTCTTGAATCATCCGATTGAAAGCCTCAATTACATTTCGGGTTTCATCATAAGTATCAGGAAGAGGAATTTGCTCAAAGTTGCCTTCGGCTATCAAAAGGGTTGCCTTTTCTATTTCCTTTAGCGGTCTGATGATTTTTCTGACGATCATATTGGCGGTGAGAATTCCGACCAGGATGGCAATTATCAGAACGGTTGAAAGCTGTGCTTTAAGAAATTTAATTATCTCAAAAATTCTCGATCTTTCCACAGAAACCGCAGATTCGATAGATGATATAAGTTTTTTACCTTGGTTTCTGAGTTGATCCATTTCATCTTCCGTAAGCGCTTCCACAGATTGCAATCGATCGGCAGCCTTTTTGTATAGTTGAAGATCCAACTTTAAAGTTTTTATAAATTCCGCCCCTTTTAAAGACTTAGCGTAATAATCTATTCCTGCAAGGATCTCGTCGGCTCGCTTTATATGGTTTGCCATTTCCTGAAGAGCTTCGGTTGATTTGTAGAGAAGATAGTTTTTTTCGTAACGACGAATTTCGAGCACGATGTTGCTGAGTTCGTTAAGTTTTTCCAGAAAGGATAGCTTCTGTTCAATTAGTCGCAGATTCGTATAGGAGTAATAGCCAATGGAAAAGATCGCCAGAGCGTAAAAAATGAAGCTCAGAATGACCTTCTGCCTTATGTTTAAAGCAAAGAGTGGCTTTTTGAGCATGTGTTTACCTCCAGCTAGTAATGGCGAAATATAACTTATAGTGTTTCCGTGTTTTTCTCAAGGAATGACATTTAAGATGAACGGCGGGATTAGCCTCTAGAAGGCTATCTCCGCCGTTTAATGCAGGGTTGGAGGGTTATGATGTGTTGACGGTAAATCGAAAACTACACAGTGCTTGAAACCTCCACAGGTTGTGCTCTTTCCTCTTCCTCCTCTATGCGCGAAGCTTTCTTCTTAGCAACCCACATGCTCGCCAGTATTATCGCAGCCCCTGTAAAAAGAGCTATACACATCACTATAAAGCTAGCCGTGTCGAGCATCTTAAGGGTTTTCTCGGGTACGGAAATAAGTTTTAATTGATTGAGATAGGTGGGAACTGCAAGAAACCTGCTCACAACAACTATATACATGATAACGCCCATCACCACCTTGATCATGTATTCCCTTACATAGGTTGTTCCAATTGCTCCTAGTTGAACGCCCAGAAGCGAACCAAGAAGGATCAGCAGAGTAAGCCTTATGTCCACCATGCCGTGAATGGCCCAGTTGATCGATCCACCAAGTCCCATTATAAACGCCACAACAAGTTCCGTTGCTGACGCCACCAGACTCGAGGCTCCGATCACATAAATCATCCCGGGAACGCCTATGAAACCGCCCACTGCTATTGTAGCGGCAAGCATACCGGTTGCAAAACCTACCGGAAGCACTATCCAGAGCGATATGCGGACGTTGGCCGTCTTAAAATAAATCATGGGCGGAATATTTATGGATTGTAACCTCTTGGCGAGAGAAGAACTTTCGGTCATGGATGTACTGTTTCTACCGCGATAGCTCTTATAAGCATCCCGAAGGACATAACCACCGACGGTTAGAAGAATGACGATAAAAGCAACGCTTACGTAAAGGTTCGAACCGGCTTTTCCCCACCTTTCCAGAATCATGTGTTGAATCTTGATACCGACCTGGACACCCACCGAAGCAAAAACGGCCATGGCGATACCAAGCTTAATATCAACCTGTCCGTATTTCCAGCGCTTATAGGCACCGACGAGAGCTTTCGGAAATTTGTGACACATGTTACTCGCGACAGCAACAGGTCCCGGAACACCAAGAGACATCATCCCCGGTGTTAAAACGAAAGCTCCCCCCGATCCAATAAAACCACTTACCAGCCCTCCAACAAATCCAACTAATACAAGAAACAAAACCGACCAACCGTTTAAATCTATGAAGTTTGAGCTATTCAATAAATCTTGCATTTTTCCACCCCTTATTTTGCAAAATTAAGCCTGAATTCGTGCTCTTCTGATAGCCGGCCTCTTGACCACCTCCTGAGACTTTTCAGCCCGAGCTTCTGGTTTTTTCAAAGCATCAATACCGAGGAACTGCCACAGATAGTTTGCAAAGGCACCATGAGCGAAAGAAAACACGAAAACCATACTTATAGGAATTGCTGCATAGACTCCCCCTTTTGCACACAGATTAAGTATGCTTTTTGAGTGGGTGAATACGGCAACATAAAGCGCCGCGCTCAAGATTCCATAAACGACCACATTCTTAAAAACCTGTTTTTTTGAAACTTTCTCCATTGCCATCTCTCTATCTCCTTGTAAATAAATATAATTTAGGAGCTTCTTCATCGTTCATTACTCTTTTCCTCAAAAAGCATGCCTAGAGATAAGTCGGGAAATTTACAGGGATGGAAATCCTCTGTATTGCGTTATGCAACAGTTTGTTTTCCTATCCTGCAAAAGGGGCTTGAAATAATGTGTTACAATCGTGAAATTCATTAAAGGATTGTTGCAAAACTTAACACTTAGCTTTGGTTTTCTAAATGATTTTTACAGAAAATTTTTTGATTGACTTTTATCAAGTACGTAGTAATAAACCTACTGTTAGGTCGACAAGAGGTTGGACAGATGGCAGAAGAAAATCTCACCAGAAGAGAATTGTTCAAGATCGCTGCAAGGCTTTTCCGAGAGAAAGGCTACAAGGCCACTTCCATGCAGGATATCGCCCGGGAACTGGGTATTCAAAAACCTTCCCTTTATTACTACATCACGTCCAAAGAGGATCTGCTGAAAGAAATCGGGCGCGTCACGATGGGAATGCTCATCAAAGAAATTGAACGCATAGCCTTTTCCCCTTGCTCCTCTAAAGAAAAGATAGAAATGATCATATCCTCTCATTTAAAGCTCATTGCCGAACATATTGAACTTTTCACTGTAAGCCTCAGGGAAATTAATCCCATAAACGCCAGAAGCTTCTGGGATGAGGTGGTGGCTCTTCGCGATAAATATGAAAGCTATGTCCGTGGAATTTTAAGAGTAGGCAGGGAAAGCGGTGAATTCAGAAAAGATCTCGATGAAAAGCTTACGGGATTTGCTCTTCTCGGAATGCTTAACTGGTCTATACGGTGGTTCAGCCCGACAGGGGGTAAGACTCCGGAAGAAATAGCCAGAGCATGGATCGAGCTTTTCTTAAATGGGATACTTGCGCAGAAAGAGGAGAAGGCAGATGAAGGATAGTTACGAATTTATCCGTGTGACGCGGGAAGATCACCTGATTACGGTGACCATTAACCGTCCCGAAGTTATGAACGCTCTCCATCCGCCTGCCTGCAAAGAACTTGATGAGGTGTTTAACGAATTTTCCGATGACCGGGATCTCTGGGTGGCAATTATAACCGGTGCAGGGGACAAGGCTTTCTGTGTTGGTAATGATCTGAGGTGGCAGGCTGAGCACGGCGCCGAGGCTCTCCGCCGGGAAATAGATCAACTGAAGGGAGGATTTGGCGGAATAACTCGTCGGTCTGATTGTTTTAAGCCGATCATTGCCGCAGTAAACGGTTTCGCTCTCGGCGGTGGTTTTGAGATTGCTCTTTCCTGCGATGTCATCATAGCCTCCGACAGCGCCAGATTCGGCCTTCCTGAACCAAAGGTTGGCGCTGTTGCGGCGGCGGGCGGAGCTATAAGACTTCCCCGGCAGATTCCCTATCATCTGGCTATGGGAATGCTTCTTACGGGACGGCACATAACGGCCGATGAAGCCTTTCGCCTTGGAATTGTTAACGAAGTTGTTCCTTTGAATGACCTTATGGCCTGCGCGAGAAAGTGGGCCGATGAAATGCTTGCTTGCTCGCCTATCGCCTTGAGAGTCACCAAGGAGATTGCTGTTAAGTCTCTCGATATGCCGCTTTCTCACGCTCTTTACACCGTTTTCCCCGGCCTTCAGGTTCTCAGAAATTCTGAAGACTACATGGAAGGTGCTCGTGCCTTTGCAGAAAAGAGAAAGCCCCGCTGGAAGGGCCGCTAAAAATTTTTAAGAAAATAGCTACCGTATGGTAGGTAGTTGATAGCTGAAGGAGGTCCAGACATGGATTTTACAATCCCCGAAAATTACCGCATGATGGCAGAAACGGTTCGAAGATTCGTCGAAAGAGAGCTGGAACCCATCAGTAAGCAGGTTGAGGAAGAGGATAGAATTCCCGAAGAAGTCGTTCAGAAAATGAGAGAACTCGGGCTCTTCGGGCTTTCTATACCCGAAGAATACGGTGGGCTCGGACTCGGAACTCTCGGAGAATGCATAGTCTACGAAGAGCTTTCCAAAACCAATGCCTGCTTCCGTACCCGTATCGGCACCAATAACGGTATCGGCTCACAGGGAATCCTTATAGACGGGACGGAAGAGCAAAAAAGGAAATACCTTCCTAAAATCGCATCAGGTGAATGGACGGCTTGCTTCGCTCTAACCGAACCGGAAGCCGGCTCCGATGCGGCAAACATTAAGACGAAAGCAGAACTAAAAGGCGACCACTGGGTGCTTAACGGCCGAAAGTGTTTCATAACAAACGGGGACATAGCAGACGTGGCAACCGTCTTTGCTGTAACCGATCCTCAAAAGCGAGCAAAGGGCGGCATAACCGCCTTCATAGTGGAAAAGACATTTCCCGGTTTTTACGTTGGAACGATCGAGAAAAAGATGGGCTTGAGAGGAAGCCACACGGCGGAGCTCGTCTTCGAGGACTGTATTGTGCCAAGAGAAAACGTCATTGGCGGCGATGCCATGATCGGTCAGGGATTCAAAACGGCCATGAAGGTTCTTGATAAAGGACGTCTCACGATGGGAGCCTGTGCCGTGGGAGCAGCCCAGAAACTTCTTGAACTATCGGTAAAATACGCCAAACAGCGAGTCCAGTTCGGACGACCGATTGCCGAATTTCAGGCGATCCAGTTCATGCTTGCCGAAATGGCGACGAACATCTACGCCGCCCGCCAGATGGTATATCATGCTGCATGGCTGAGAGATCAGCGTGGCACTTCAGTCATAAAAGAAGCATCCATGGTGAAGCTCTTCTGCACAGAGATGGTTAACCGCGTAGCCGATATGGCGCTCCAGATCCACGGCGGGCTCGGTTACATGAAAGACTATCCTATCGAGAGATTTTACCGCGACGTGCGGCTAATGCGAATCTACGAAGGAACCAGTGAAATTCAGAAAATAGTAATCGCCCGGGAACTTCTTAAAGAATACGAATAAAAGGAGGCAAGAGCCATGGCAAAGATTCAGAACGTATTCGTTGTTGGTGCCGGCCTCATGGGAAGTGGCATAACCCAGGTCTGTGCTCAGGCGGGTTATAAAGTCTGGATGAACGATATTTCTCAGGAAGCTCTTCAGAAAGCCCTGAAAAACATCCGCTGGTCTGTAGAAAAATTCGTTGAGAAGGGAAAGCTTGCCGAACCTGTAGAAACCATTATGTCTCGAATAACCCCCGTGACCGACTACGAGGCTGCATCGCAGGCCGATCTTGTTATAGAAGCGGTCTTCGAAAAGCTGGACCTTAAGCAGGAAGTGTTCCGCAAAATCGATGAAATCGCACCCCCTCACTGTCTCATCGCCACAAACACAAGCGCCATATCCGTCACAGAACTCGCCGCTGTGACAAAGCGTCGCGATAAAGTGCTGGGTCTTCACTTCTTCAGCCCCGTTCCCATGATGGATGCCGTGGAAGTGGTGAGAGCCATGACGACCAGCGATGAAACCTTCAAAGTAGGCGAAGAATTCGTAAGAAGCCTTGGCAAAGAACCCATTCTGGTTCGAAAGGACATTCCGGGATTTATCATAAACCGCATCAACTTCCCCGCATCCATGGAAGCAATGCGCCTTGTGGAAGCAGGGATTGCCACGGTGGAAGACATCGATAAAGGCCTCAGGCTCGCAGCAGGGCGCAAGATGGGCATCTTTGAAACAGGGGATATGGTTGGCCTCGATGTAACCTACGGAGCTCTGATGGCTATCTACGAAGAAACGAAGGATCCCCGCTGGTATCCGCCTGAGATCCTTCGAAGAAAAGTCAGACTCGGGCACCTCGGCCGTAAGACCGGAAGAGGCTGGTACGTCTACGATGCAGACGGAAATCGTCTGGGTCCCGCCGACGTGTAGAAAAAGGAGATACCATGAGAGAAGTGGTCATTGTAAGCGCCGTAAGGACCCCCGTCGGGCGCTATGGCGGCGCTCTGAAGGATGTGGAAGCCTACGATCTAGCTGCTCTTGTGCTTAACGCGGTGCTGGATCGCGTCGGGCTTTCTCCTCGCAACGTGGACGAAGTGATTATGGGCCAGTCCTATCAGAACGGCGAATATGTAAACATCGCCCGGATGGCGCTGCTTAAAGCCGGCTGGCCCGACGACATTCCCGGTATGACCATCGACCGCCGCTGTTGCACGGGTCTCGAAGTTGTGCGTATCGGAGCAGCTCTCATTCAATCCGGACAGGCAGAAGTAGTGGTAGCCGGTGGAGTGGAAAGCATGAGCAATGCTGAATTCTACCTGCCCGGTAGCATCAAGTGGGGAATCGGTGGTAAGGACAACATGCCGAGAGGCCATGGTGATCTCTCAATCTGGGGAATTCCTCTTTTTGATCGCATCCAGCGAGGGCGCGTGATGCACCAGCCCATAGAGCGCTACGGAGTCCTGCCGACCATGATGAGCTGGGCAGAAACGGCGGCTCAGGAGGAGCGGATAAGCCGCGAGGAATGTGACCGCTGGGCTTATGAAAGCCATCAAAAAGCCGTGAGGGCCATGGAGGAGGGGAAGTTTGCCAACGAGATAGTTCCGGTTGAGATTAGGGGCCCGAAGGGTGAGCTCATTGTAGTCGATCGTGATGAGACACCCAGAAAAGACACTACAATGGAAAAACTTGCGAAGCTTAAACCCGTTCTTGGTGGAGTCTGTACTCCGGGTAATTCCTCATCAGAAAACGACGGAGCGGCGGCGGTTGTCCTTATGAGCAGAGAAAAAGCCCGTGATTTCGGCCTTGAACCCTTTGCCACCGTGCGGAGTATAGCCCTTGCCGCCTGTGATCCTCGCTACACCTATAATGCCGTGCCTGAGGCAGTCGAAAAAGCGCTAAAGCTCGCGGGAGTATCGATCGATCAGATGGATCTCATTGAAATTCAGGAAGCCTTTGCCGCTCAGGTTCTTGCCGACATCAAAAAGATGGGCCTCTCGGAAAAGGACTACGAAAGAATCAACGTAAACGGAAGCGGCATTTCTCTCGGGCATCCCATAGCATGCACGGGAACTCGAGTCCTCGTGACCCTGCTTCACGAAATGAAGCGCCGTGGGGTTCGCTATGGTCTTGAGTGCATCTGTGGCGGCGGAGGGCTCGGGATTGCTGGCATTTTCGAAAGAAAAGTTGATTGATACTGGAGGGGGAATTTATGTCTCGCATCCTTGAAAGTGTAGTTGTTGTTGATTCTGTGAGAACTCCCTTCGGGCGAGCCGGGGAAAAGGGCATTTTATGGAAAACGAGAGCCGAGGATCTTGCAGTTGCCCTCTTCAGGGCTCTTCTGGAAAGAAACCCGGCTCTCGATCCGTCCATGATCGACGACAGCATCTGGGGCGTCACTCAGCAGGTAAAAGAACAGGGTGGAACTCTGGGACGGATGGTTCCTGTTCTTGCCCTTGGAGAAAAAGGATGGGGAATTCCCGGTTGTTCCATTGACAGGATGTGCGCAGGCAGCCTTACGGCCGTTGGGTTCGGCGTCTCCATGATCGCATCGGGCATGGCTGAATGCATCATAGCCGGGGGAGTGGAACACATGGGGCATCTTCCCATGGGCTTTATGCGGGATCTTCATCCTCGAGCCGTTGAATGCCTCGGTGACGAGACGGCTCTTGTTATGGGGCAGACGGCGGAAAACATCCACGACAGGTTCCCGGAGTTTACTCGCGAAATGGCGGATCGGTATGCTCTCATGAGCCAGCAGAAGGCAGCTCGAGCCATGCAGGCCGGCAAGATGAAAGACATGATCGTTCCTATGGAGGTTGAACTGCCCGACGGCTCCGTAACCATTGTAAGCGAGGACCAGACTCCCCGACCCAACACCACGCTTGAAGCACTTGCAGCACTCAAGCCGGCCTTTCGGGAAAACGGTCGTGTTACTGCCGGGAATTCATGTCCTCTTACCGATGGAGCTGCGGCGGTGCTCCTGATGAGCGAATCAAAAGCGAGACAGCTCGGACTCAAGCCCGTAATGCGTTTTGTCACATGCGCGGTGGCCGGTGTGGATCCTCGCATCATGGGGACGGCCCCTGTTCCGGCAACCCAGAAAGCTCTCGCCAGAGCCGGTCTAAGGATGGACGACATAGACGTTATTGAAATTAACGAAGCCTTTGCTGTTCAGGTGCTTTACTGCCTGGATCGGCTGGGACTGAGCGCCGATGATCCTCGAGTGAATATGTGGGGTGGAGCTATCGCTTACGGCCATCCTCTTGCCGCTTCAGGTGCCCGGCTCATAGCCTTTCTCCAGCGAATTTTTAAGGAAAATCCGGGGTATCGTTACGGCATCACAACGCTCTGCGTGGGAAGAGGGCAGGGGTACACGATTGTGTGGGAGAATATTTCGAGCTAACAGCAGGTCAGGGGAGATCTTCAATGATAAATGTAACCCGTTCCGGTGAATTCTTTGCACAACCTCTATGCCTGATAGGCCCGGGGAGTCTTAAGCGCCTTCCGGATTTTGTAAAAGGGATCGGAGGAAAGAAGGCACTGCTATGCACGGACAGAGGTGTGGTTTCTGCAGGTATTGCTGATGAGGTGTCGAAGCTTCTCAGAGACGGGGGCGGGATATCGCTTGAAATTTTCGATAGAGTTGTGCCTAACCGTTGCTCAGACCATATTCAAATATAACATGGGCTGATTCCTGCTTCGTTGAGGACGTTACCATCCTCTCCACAGGCGTAACTTCCCGTGCAACTCACGGTAGCCAGCGCTGAGCGCTGGATATTTAAAGCTGCATTCACGTCACGATCGTGTTCTGTCTTGCATGATGGACACGTCCAGCGGCGGACATTCAGAGGAAGCTCTTCAAGAACAAATCCACAGTTTGAACACTTCTTTGAAGACGGAAACCAGCGGTCAACTACAATAACAGTCACGCCGTGCAGTGCCGCCT
>CAZWJX010000052.1:0-9219 GCA_964634695.1 uncultured Syntrophobacterales bacterium
TGGAAACACGAGCATACAGGGCAGCACCGCCCGACGAAGGCTCCGGTGGTGGATAGACCACAACGGTTCCGGTAGGAAGCTGTTCGGCTGGAACCGGTAGCTTCCCGGTTTTCCACATTCGCCAGGCCGTTCTGTATGATATTCCTTTCTGTTTTGCCCATTCACTCAGCTTCATGGTGAGAATATATAAACATATTCTGATACTGATGCCAATACAATTTTCAGCAGTTGAAAACCCCTTCAAAAAACTCGTAATTGAAAGGAGCTTATCTTTTTCTTGGGAAAAGTAAGAAGAAGTAGCGACAAAAATTTTTGTTCCCGGCATCGCAGATCCGTTTTTTCGAACAGCTTCTTTATCCTATGAGCCTGTTCGAAAAAAAAGAGGAGTGTCATTGCGGGGCTGCTGCAAGGCAGCCGTGGCAATTCTCCTCCCACCGTCATTGCGAGCCCGCCGAAGGCGGGCGTGGCAATCTCAAGAAGAACACAATAAGAGATTGCTTCGCTTCGCTCGCAATTACGAATGTGTGTGTCATTGCGAGCGCCCGAAGGGCGTGTGGCAATCTCTATAATGACGGGATTGCTTCGTCGCTTCGCTCCTCGCAATGACACGGGAAAGGACAAATAGAGATTGCTTCGCCTTCGCTTCGCTCCGGTTCGCAATGACACAAAAGCACAGTTACGCATTTTTCGAACAGGCTCATTATCTTATTGACAGTCAGTTTTTTAGTCATTTAAAATCAATCCTGAAATTATTGATGCTGGGGAGAACACGTTGAAGACCATGAATTATACCCGATTAATTCCCGCTTTGTTTGTAGAAAACCACAGGTCAGTCACCCTCTGGGCCGGTTTCTTTTGCTTTTTTAAAAAGCCACCCGAGGGTTATTAGTGCCTGAGTAAGCACTGGCCCCGGGTGGAAGCGGTTCCCCCCGGGGTGGGAAATTATAATCATAAACCCCGAGGTAATGCCTCGGGGTTTTTTATTTGGGAGGTAAGGAACAATGATACTCGTACTGAGTAAACAGGCCTCAGAAGAAACCGTAAACGAAGTAAAACGAGCCATCAGAGAGAAAGGTTACACGCCCCGGGAAATTCAGGGCACGGATGAAGTCCTTATAGGTGTTGTAGGGTATTCGGAAAAAAGCAGGCTTGAACCGGCCTACTTCGAAAGCCTTCCCGGAGTTGCCAAGGTAATCCCTGTAAGCAAGCCCTATAAGCTGGTGAGTCGTGACTTTCATCCTGAGCCCACAAAAATAAAAGTCGGCGATGTGGTTATCGGCGGGGATCGTCTCGTTGTAATTGCAGGTCCGTGCAGTGTTGAAGACCGTGAACGAACCCTTGAGATTGCACGTATAGTGCGCCGCCATGGAGCGGTGCTGTTCAGAGGAGGCGCCTTTAAGCCCCGCACTTCTCCTTACAGCTTTCAGGGACTTGGCGAGGAGGGGCTTAAGATACTTGCCGAGGTCCGGGAAGAAACAGGCCTGAGGATAGTTTCGGAAATCACATCGCCTGCTCAGGCCGACCTCATGATGAAATACGTTGATGTTGTTCAGGTTGGCGCCCGTAATATGCAGAATTTTGAACTCCTTCGCTGTGTGGGAAGACTTGGTAAACCTGTGCTCCTTAAGCGGGGGCTGGCGGCCACCATCGAAGAGTGGCTCATGGCGGCCGAATACATCCTTTCGGAAGGAAATGACCAGGTGATACTGTGCGAGCGAGGCATACGCACATTTGAACATTACACCAGAAACACGCTCGATCTTACAGCCGTTCCCGTCGTTAAAAAACTTACCCATCTTCCAATCATCGTTGATCCCAGCCATGCTACGGGGCTTCGGGAGAAAGTGCTTCCAATGGCTCGAGCTGCCATAGCTGCCGGTGCCGACGGCATAATGGTGGAAGTGCATACTGAACCAGACAAAGCCCTATCTGATGGGGCTCAGAGCCTGTATCCTGAACAGTTTGAGAGGCTCATGAGAGACCTTCATGTCATTTCACCCGTGGTTGGCAAACAGCTGGATTTCGACTATCTTCCCAAAGCCCGCTATTTCGCCAGACGAGATCATACTGTGGAGCCAGTGGTGGTTTATTCGGGGGATCCGGGATCTTTCAGTCACAAAGCGGCACTGCAGTTCTTTGGGGAAACTGTGCCGATGAAAAATCTTTCTTCTTTCCGGGAAGTTTTCGCAAACGTAACAGAAGGAAAGGCGGCCTGGGGAGTCGTTCCGCTCGAAAATTCTCTCACCGGTAGCATCCACGTAAACTACGACCTCCTTATGGAATACGACCTGAGAATAGTCGGGGAGCTTACACTTCGCATCGTTCATAACCTGATAGGACTTGAAGGAACCACTCTGGACACGATTTCAACCGTTTATTCCCATCCACAGGTTTTCGAGCAGTGCAAGGAGTTTCTTGACAGGCATCCTCACTGGGATCTGGTAGCCTGTCGGGATACGGCGACGGCGGTAAAGCGCGTGGCAGAAAAGGGCGATAAATCATGTGCCGCTATAGCAAGCGCCGAAGCTGCCCGGATATTCAATATGTCTATCATCAAGGAAGGGATAGAAACTCATCCACGCAATTTTACCAGATTCGTCATCATAGCCCGGGAGAATACCTTTGGAAATCACAGGGACAAATCCTCCTTGATTTTTTCCGTTAGCGACCGCCCCGGAGCTCTCTACAACGTTCTCAAAATCTTTGCCGAAAACGGGATCAACCTTGTAAAGCTGGAATCACGCCCCATTCACGGTCGTCCCTGGGAGTATCTCTTCTACGCCGATGTGGAGGTCAATCTCGACGATGATCAATACCGCCCGGTTGTTGAAGAAATAAAAGCTAAGACCGAATTCCTGAAGCTGCTTGGAAGCTACCGCAGAGGAGTGCAGATGACCGATTAATAGTCGAAAACGACGTTCACTACAGGCAAGATTCTAGGAGGGAACGAGCTCTTGCTCGTTCCTGTGTTCATTGAGTAAGCAATGTTTCCAATTTTTTTGCTTCATGATCGCAAGCTGTTACAGAGTTATCAGTAGATCCTCTCTCAACTAACTTGAACATGCGCGCAAAATCAAAGCGACCAGTATTACACTCCACCAGAAAGCAGACCACAAAGGGCTATAGTTTTCCAGCCTCTTCTGCTCCCACCTGTATCGCATGATGATTACAGGCACGGCGATAATAAGCAATATAAGGCTAACCGGACACATTCTGCTTCTCCGTCTGCACCGTCGTTTCGCTTTTCGGATTGATATGAGCCTGTTCGAAAAAACTGACTTGGTGAATGATAACAGGTGTATTTCATGTATGGCTTGGACGGGTAAAGGAAAGTCATTACGAGGCTGCTGTAAGGAGGCCGTGGAAATCTCTTTTTACTACAACAAAGAGATTGCTTCGCTTCGCTCGCAATGACACAAAAAGTACAAAAATAACAAACACATTCTCCCCTGACAACACACACGTGTTTGATATTCTGGATCAAACCGTCCGCCTTTCATCCCACCTCTAAAGGGGTGGGCTTTCACGCAGGAGTTCGTAAATTCGTGGGGGGTGGGGTATGCCTGAACAGAGGAATAGATTAAATAGTGAAACATCTACCGGAGCTACAATTGGCTATGAGGCTGAGCTATGGCGAATGGCCGATGCGCTGCGTGGTTCCATGGATGCTGCCGAATACAAGCATGTCGTTCTGGGACTGATCTTTCTCAAGTACATTTCCGATGCCTTTGACGAACATCGCCGGAAACTTGAAGCTGAACTCGCAGATGGTGCTGACCCGGAAGACCCTGACGAATACCGCGCCTTCAACATCTTCTGGGTACCGCCAGAAGCCCGCTGGGAACGCCTCAAACAAAACGCCCGCCAGCCAGGTATCGGTCAAATTGTGGATGAGGCAATGGAAGCCATTGAGCGTGATAACCCTTCTCTTAAAGGTGTTCTGCCAAAGGAGTATGCACGGCCTGTGCTTGATAAACAGCGGCTCGGACAGCTCATTGACCTTATATCTAACATCCGCGTTGGCGATGCTGATGCCCGTTCCAAAGATGTGCTCGGACGTGTTTACGAGTACTTTCTCGGTCAGTTTGCCAGCGCCGAGGGCAAGAAGGGCGGCGAGTTCTATACCCCGCGTTGCATCGTCCGTTTGCTGGTAGAGATGTTAGAGCCGTTCCGTCGGTGGAGTTTATAGAGGCGCACGCTACGGGAAACGGAAACGGTGGTAAAGCTCGGGCTCAAATTAGCATTTACGGTCAGGAACTTAACTATACCACCTGGCGACTGGCGAAATTGAACCTGGCAATTCGTGGGATTGACGGCAGGATTGAACAGGGTGACACCTTCCACAACGACCGTTTCCCCGATCTCAAGGCCGATTACATACTGGCTAATCCTCCATTCAACATGAAGGATTGGGGCGGCGAACTCCTGCGCGAAGACAAACGCTGGAAATACGGCGTGCCGCCCGTACGCAATGCCAACTTTGCCTGGGTGCAGCACATAATCCACCACCTGGCACCCACAGGTTATGCCGGATTTGTTCTTGCCAATGGCTCCATGTCTTCCCATCAAGCTGGCGAAGGTGAAATCCGAAAGAACATAATAGAAGCGGACCTTGTTGACTGCATGGTGGCTTTACCCGGTCAACTGTTCTACTCTACCCAGATTCCCGCTTGCCTGTGGTTTATTGCCAGAGACAAAAGCGGGCGACCTCCTGCAGGGCAGACTAAACAGTTGCGGGATCGCCGGGGCGAGGTGCTTTTCATAGATGCCCGCAAGATGGGTCGTATGGTTGATCGCACCCATCGGGAACTTACTGACGAAGAAATCCAGCAAATAGCCCGCACTTACCACGCCTGGCGTGGAGAACCCGATGCTGGTGAGTATCGGGATATCCCCGGCTTCTGCAAGAGCGTCACGCTTGAGGAAATCCGTAAACACGGCTATGTGCTCACGCCAGGTCGCTACGTGGGCGCAGAGTTAAAAGAAGAAGAGAACGAGCCTTTTGAGGAAAAGATGGCAAGACTTGTTGCGCAACTGCGCGAGCAGCAGGCCGAAGCCCGACGGCTGGACGAGGCTATCTGGAAGAATCTGGAGGAACTGGGGTATGGTAGATAAACCAAAAAAGCCCAATCAGTCACCCCCATCTCTGAAAGAGGCGCAGGCTTGTATCCTAACCACGCCGAGCGTTACCCATCTGCCTGCCGAGTACGCAAACCTGCTCGCGGAACTCAAGCAGCGCATTCGGGAATAGCGTCTTCGAGTGGTCATGAACGCCAGTGCAGCGATGGTACTGCTTTTCTGGGACATCGGCTCCGCTATCCTCGAGCGCCAACGCCGCGAAGGCTGGGGCACGAAAGTCATTGACCGGTTCTCAGCGGACCTCAGGCGTGAGTTTCCCGACATACAGGGGCTTTCCCCGCGCAACCTCAAGTACATGCGCGCCTTTGCTGCCGCCTGGCCCGACCGCCAAATTGTGCAGCAGGTTGCTGCACAAATCCCCTGGTTCCGCGTGGGGCAGATGAACCTGTATCTTTCGGCGGCGGATGACCTCATGCGCCATCCCGACGACAAGCCGACCATCGGGCTTTTACTCTGCAAGGGCAAGGATCGGCTCGTGGTGGAGTATGCATTGCGGGATGTAAAGAAACCCATCGGCGTAGCCGGGTGGGAGACCCGCCTCGTCGAGACGCTGCCCGAAGAACTCAAAGGCAGCCTCCCGACGGTGAAAGAACTGGAGGCAGAGCTGCAACTGGTAGAGAAACGGGAAAAGGAGAACGGCTATGGCAGGTGAGTGGCGGGAAACTACCCTTGGTGAATTCGCACCGTTTGCCTACGGTAAGGGATTACCAGAGCGTACGCGCAACCCGTCTGGTAACGTCCCTGTCTTTGGCTCAAACGGAATTGTTGGTTTTCATAGTGAGCCTTTGACCTCCGGCCCTACGATCATAATCGGACGCAAAGGGACGGTCGGTGCTATTCACTTCAGCCCAAAACCATGTTGGCCTATCGATACAACTTTTTATGTTGCAGGCGAAGACTCGGAGATACTCCGCTTCAAATACTATTTTCTCAAATCGCTCAGCCTTGAGCATATGAATGCTGATAGTGCTGTGCCGGGGCTTAACCGCGAGGCGGCACATGTGCTTAAAATCCGCATTCCTCCCCTCCCCGAACAGCGCGCCATTGCGCACATCCTGGGCACGCTGGACGACAAGATCGAGCTGAACCGGCGGATGAGCCAGACACTGGAGCAGATGGCGCGGGCGCTCTTCAAGGCGTGGTTTGTGGACTTCGAGCCGGTGCGCGCCAAAATGGAGGGCCGCTGGAAACGTGACCAATCGCTCCCAGGCCTCCCCGCCCATCTTTACGACTTGTTCCCAAACCGCCTGGTAGATTCGGAACTCGGCAAGATTCCCGAGGGGTGGAGAGTGGGAACGCTTGGCGATGTCGCAGAACACCCAAGGCGCAACGTACAGCCTGGTGAAGTGGAGCCCGACACGCCCTATATTGCATTGGAACACATGCCAAGACGTTGCATTAGGCTGGCGGATTGGGGTACCGCAGGTGAGGTGGAAAGCAATAAGTACGCTTTTCAGCGCGGCGAACTCCTGTTTGGAAAATTACGGCCGTACTTTCACAAAGTGGGTGTAGCACCAGTAGATGGGGTTTGTTCAACTGATATTGTAGTTGTGACTCCGAAGAGCAGTTACTGGTTCGGGTTTGTTCTTGGTCACATATCAAGCACTGATTTCGTTGAATACGCAAATATTGGATCTACCGGCACCAAGATGCCTCGTACCAGTTGGGCAGATATGGCTCGCTATAAAGTTGCTGTTCCTCCGGAATCGGTTACTGCGGCATTTGCTGCGCTGGTGGAACCGTTTATTAGCCAAATTCTCGGCGAAATTCACGAATCCCGCACCCTAGCCGCGCTGCGGGATGCGTTGCTGCCGAAGCTTATCTCCGGCAAGCTGCGGGTGAAGGATGCGGAACGGTTTTTGAACTGTAGGGGCGAATCATGATTCACCCAAAAAGGAAGAACCGATGAAATACGACCCCGAAAAACACCACCGCCGCAGCATCCGGTTGAAGGGATACGATTATTCGCAGGCCGGCGCGTATTTTGTCACCATTTGCACGCATAACCGTGCGTGCCTGTTCGGCGAGGTGGTGGATGGGAAAATGCGGTTGAACGACGCGGGGCGAATCGTGCACGGCGTTTGGAATGATTTGCCAAATCATTATCCGTATGTGGAATTGGATGCATTTGTTGTTATGCCAAATCATGTTCACGGGATCATTGTCATCGTAGGGGCGGGTTTGAAACCCGCCCCTACAATAACGGCGGGTTTGAAACCCGCCCCTACAATAACGACGGGTTGAAACCCGCCCCTACAATAACGGCGGGTTTAAAACCCGCCCCTACAAATAAACACGGTTTGCCGGAAATTGTTCGGGCATTCAAAACGTTTTCATCGCGCCGCATCAATGAATTGCGTGGCACGCCCGGTCTGCCGGTCTGGCAACGCAATTATTACGAACATATCATCCGCAACGAGGATTCATTGAACCGGATTCGCCAGTACATTCTCGATAATCCCGCCCGCTGGACACGGGACCGTGAAAACCCGGAGGCAACCACACCATACCCGGAGGATATATGGCGGTGTTGACCGAATCCCATCTTGAGTCCGCAGCCCTCGGCTGGCTCGAATCCCTTGGCTGGCAGGTCAAGTACGGTCCGGAAATTGCCCCTGACGGGCTTTTTGCCGAGCGGAATGATTACCGTGAGGTGGTTCTTGGAAGACGCCTGCGCGATGCTCTGACACGGCTCAATCCCGACCTGCCACACGAAGCCCTAGAAGACGCCTTCCGTCGCATAATAAATCCACCGGGCGCAACCCTTGAGGCAAGAAACCGTGCCTTTCACCGTATGCTCACTGAAGGCGTCACAGTGGAGTATCGCCGAACGGATGGAAGCATAGCAGGCGCTCAAGCCCGCGTTGTTGATTTTGATGATTCTGAAAACAACGACTGGCTGGCGGTCAATCAATTCACCGTCACCGAGAATCAGCATACAAGGCGACCGGATATAGTGCTATTTGTAAATGGTCTGCCAGTTGCCATTATAGAGCTGAAAAATCCGGCGGATGAAGAAGCCACCATCTGGGCCGCATTCCAGCAATTGCAGACCTATAAAGCCGAACTGTCAGCACTCTTTTCATTGAACGAGATACTTATTATATCAGACGGGCTGCAGGCGAGGCTGGGGACACTCACTGCGGGGCGCGAATGGTTTAAACCATGGCGAACTATTACAGGCGAACGGGTGGAAGATAGGGGCGTCCCTCAACTACAGGTGCTTTTGAATGGCATATGCGAAAGAACACGGTTTCTGGAACTCCTGCGAGACTTTATCGTGTTTGAAGATGACGGAAGCGGTCGGCTGGAGAAAAAGATCGCCGGCTATCATCAATTCCACGCGGTGAGGTGTTTAGAGACAAACCCGGAGGACTTGTGGTGGACTACCTTGGTTTGGCTCACGAATTAAAGTCCGCACTCCAGACATACACGGAAAGCGGCGGTACTGGAACCACCGCCATTGACCAGGAGAAAGCCGTAGCCGTAATGCTGGAAAAATACGAAGTCTGCTGTGATCTTTTCCACGGCTTTGACTGGACGATATGGAAAACGGGCAGCCCTGAGCATCGACTCGCCCTATTACCTGCTGCACAGGAACACATTCTTGCTCAGGATAATGGCAAAGAAAGGCTATTGCAATCAGTGTCCGAACTCTCGCGAGCCTTTGCTCTCGCGGTTCCCCACGAGAAGGCTCTTGCCATCCGGGATGACGTGGCTTTCTTTCAGGCAGTACGCGCGGCTCTTGCAAAGCGGGCACATGGTGAGAAACAGACCGACGATGAACTGGAGCACGCAATCAGGCAGATTGTCTCCCGTGCAATCGCACCTGAAGGTGTGGTGGATATCTTTGCTGCAGCCGGTCTAAAAAAGCCCGACATATCTATTCTATCCGAGGAGTTCCTGGCTGAAGTGCGGGGAATGCCGCAAAAGAACTTAGCCGTGGAACTTCTGCGGAAACTTCTTCAAGGAGAAATTCGGAAGCGCCGCAAGAAGAATTTAGTGCAGTCACGCTCTTTTGCGGAATTGCTCGAGCAGGCAATCCGCCGTTACCAGAATCGAGCGATAGAAGCAGCACAG
>CAZWJX010000052.1:9229-15862 GCA_964634695.1 uncultured Syntrophobacterales bacterium
TGCAAAAGATATGCGTGAGGCAGACAGACGGGGCCAGGCGATGGGACTCACCGAGGAAGAGCTTGCTTTCTACGACGCACTGGAGCCAAACAACAGCGCAGTGAAAGTGCTCGGTGAGCCGACGCTGAGGAAGATTGCTCAGGAACTGGTTCAGACCGTCCGAAATAATATTTCCATCGACTGGACAGTGCGTGAAAACGTTCGTGCCAACCTGCGACGCCTTGTAAAACGCATCCTGCGCAAATACGGCTATCCGCCGGACAAACAGGAAAAAGCCACGCAGACGGTATTGGAGCAAGCCGAGCTTCTGTCCGCAGAATATGCAGCTGCCTGAGAAAGTCGTCTAATCAAAAGCATCATCGAGCATATGGTATCGGCAAAGCAGACACAGGGGGCGTCCCCATGGTGGAAGAATTCGTTGGAGCCATCCAGATTGACTGCATTGCTTGAATGCTTATCGTAATCCCGTTAATGGTAATCATGTTTAAACAAGGAGGGGGACACTATGAATTCGGAGCGTCGAAATGGTTGGAGTCCTTACATAGCAGGGGCGCTCGTGGGGCTTCTTGCTATCGCTTCTGCCTTTGCCACTACACATTTTCTCGGAAAAACAAATTATCTTGGCGCTTCTACGACCTTTGTTAGAGCCGCGGGGCTTCTGGAAAAGGCGGTTGCGCCGGAGCATGTTGCTTCCAACGAATATTTCAACAAAGAAAAGGTCAAGATAGAGTGGCAATTCATGCTTATCTGTGGGATCTTTTTGGGGGCTCTGATAGCATCGCTTACAGATAGAAGCTTTAAGCTGGAATCTGTGCCTCCGACATGGGCAGAGCGATTCGGGCCCTCCATCGGGAAACGTGCCTTCGGAGCATTTATCGGCGGCGTGATTGCGATGCTCGGGGCACGAATGGCAGATGGTTGTCCCAGCGGGCACGGCCTTAGCGGCCTGATGCAGCTTTCAGCCAGTGCCTTTGTCGCTCTTGCCATGTTTTTTGCCTTTGGTGTTATCGTGGCTAACATCTTATACAGGAGGAAATAAGCCATGACTACGGAACAATGGCTGGGTCTAATTACCGGAATTCTTTTTGGCTTTCTTTTGCAAAAGGGTAGAGTGCTTCGTTTTGACAAGCAGGTCGGGGCTATGCTTTTCAGGGATATGACGATCCTGAAGTTTATGCTCTCGGCGATACTTGTGGGATCGGTTGGTATCACCCTGCTTGCCCAGCAGGGTATCATTACTCTGAACCATAAACCCATGAATCTGGGCGCTGTTCTTTTGGGAGGTGCTCTCTTTGGGATTGGATGGGGCATAATGGGATTGTGCCCGGGAACTTCTGTTGGGGCGATTGCGGAAGGGCGCTGGCATGCCATATTTGCGGTCATAGGGATGATTACCGGAGCGGCCGTTTATGCCGAGCTCTATCCGTTTTTTAAGAAAACAGTGCTGGCATGGAAAGATTTTGGTAAGATAGGGCTTCCGGAAGTTCTGGGCGTTTCTCCATGGGTTGTTATTGCCGTTCTGTGGATTGTCTCACTGGGGCTCTTTGCATGGTTTGAAAATAAAAATATCTAGAATAAAAATCTTTGGCCGGCAGGTGAGGCCGACATGTTTTTCGGATACCTGCCGGCTGTCACAAGTTGAGGTCTCATAATGCCGGTAATAGATGCCCATGTGCATTGCGGTATTCAGGATCGCTACCCACCACAGGATATTGACACCTACCGGGCGACATGCAGAGGAACGCCGATTATTGGCATTGCCGCATTTCCACCTGTAAGTGAGGTTTACGATCGCTATAATCCTAACTTTACCGATTCTCCCGCATGGCAGGAAACCAGACGTAAGGCTCACGAATATCTTCTGAGCCTTGCTTCATCCGTGAAAGATTTTATCGTTTATCCTTACCTGTTTGTGTGGAACGACTTTGCATGGCAGGAGCTGGATCGTGGCTTTCGTGGGATAAAATGGCATCGGCATTCAAACGAACCCCGATACAACTACAACGATCCGGCCTGTTCACGTATGATCGAGGAAATCAGAAGGCGGGAGCTTCCGGTGGTTCTGGAGGAAGAATATTCCGAAACCGTTGCCTTCATAAAAGAGCGGGCTCAGGGAGTAACGGTTATTATTCCTCACCTTGGACTTCTAAACGGGGGATATGAACGTATCAAAAGTGAAAGGCTCTGGGATCTTCCAAACGTATGGGCAGATACAGCCCTTGCGGACAGATCCACCATCCGGGATTACATCAAAAACTACGGAACAGAGCGACTTCTTTTCGGGTCCGACTTTCCTTTTGGCGATCCACGTCGGGAGCTTGCAAAGATTCTGGAACTGGGCCTTTCCGAAGAAGAGAAAGAGCGAGTGCTCGGAGCAAATCTGCTCAGATTGCTGGGATTAAAATAAGCTGTGCCTCTTTGCTGATGTAAAAAAAGAGTGTCATTGCGAACCTTTTTATACTGCCATTCCGAGCCTTTTATATCGTCATGGTGAACCTCTTATATCGTCATTGAGAGCCTTTTATATCGTCATGGCGAGCCTTTTATGTCGTCATTGCGAGGAGCGAAGCGACGAAGCAATCTCGTCATTGTCTTCCCCCGTGTCATTGCGAGCCCGAACGGAGTGAGGGCGAAGCAATCTCTTGAGATTGCCACGCACCCTTCGGGTGCTCGCAATGACACACACATTCGTCATTGCGGGGAGTCTGCCTGTGGCGGACTTCCCAGAGCCTAATTGCCTTTAAAAGGAAATACTTCTTTGTTTACAAAATCGAGGTAGTCCCCTGAAAGTTGCAGAGCAAGCCATTTTCTTTGGGTTGCCGCTTCCACCACATCTTCATTCAGATACATCGACGCCACAACCGGCACCACCGTGTATTTTTCATACTCAGGGAAAAGGTAGAGGAAGTCATTCAGCGCCTCTTGAAAATCATCAAAGTCCTTTACTCTGTATGTGGACTTCACATCGACAACAAAAACATAGTCGGAAGCCACAGCAATGACGTCGTATTCTCTTCTTCTGTTCCCTATTTTCTTTCTTCTACGAACCGATATTTCTGTAACATCAAGCCCGAAGCAGCGGTTGATGGCATGGGGGATGCCGGGAGCAACAATATCTTCAGCAAGTCTTCCGAGGCTGTTTGCAAGTTCTCCCCACTTTTTGTTTATTTCGTCCTTGAAAACTCTCATTTCGTCTTTGAAAACTCTCATCTCGTCCTTGAAATCTAACATTTCGTCTTTGAAAACTTTCATCTCGTCTTTGAAAACTTTCATCTCGTCCTTGAAAACTTTCATTTCGTCCTTGAAAGCTAACATTTCGTCTTTGAAGGCTCTCATCTCGTCTTTGAAAGCTCTCATCTCGTCCTTGAAAGCTCTCATTTCATCTTTGAAAGCTAGCATTTCGTCCTTGAAAGCTAGCATTTCTTCTTTGAAAGCTTTCATCTCCTCTGCTAGCTTTTCAACTTTCATTTCAGTTTTACGGGCTTGATAGATGAGTTCCATCATGGCTTCTTCGAGCTTGTCGACTCTTTTTTCAAGCACAGCCTCGTGCATAGGTGTTCCCCCTTTAAGTTCGTTGTGCGATTTTTTAAGGCGCTTGGTAGAAGGATAACCTTTTTATTTTGCTGAATCAAATTCTCAGGTCTCAGGTTAGGAATATAATCGTTTATCTACAGATATTGATGCAATTTTAAGAAAATTGCCAGTGACTGCCCTTGCTGTCATCGCAAACCCTCTTATGCTGTCATTGCGAGCGAAGCAATTGCTTCCTTGTCCTCCCCAGTGTCATTGCGAGGAGCGAAGCGACGAGGCAATCTCGTCATTGTCTTTCCCCTGGGTCGTTGCGAGCCGAAGGCGGAGTAATCTCGTCATTGCGAACAAAGTGAAGCAATCGTCAAGCGCTCTTCGGGCGCTCGCAATGACACACACACTCCTCATTGCGAGCGAAACGAAGCAATCTCTTCACAGGGCAATTTCTTATAGAAATTCACGCTGTTTGTTTCGAAGCTATCTCTGCCAGAATTTCCCGTGCTCTGGATAAAGCGGTTTCAAGCTTTTCCGGCTGAGGCCCTCCAGCCTGCGCCATGTCCGCTCGTCCGCCGCCTCTACCTCCAACCATCTGAGCAAGTTCCCTGACTATATTTCCCGCATGACATGCTCCCGTAAGATCTGGAGACACGCCGACAAGAAGCAGAGCCTTACCTTCGTGAGAGCTTCCAAGGACGAGCACGCTTTTTTCCCGGTATTTTTCTTTGAAACGATCGTATATTTCTCGAAGCCTTTTCGGGTCCTCAACTTCCACCTGCGCAATTATAGCCTTAATGTTCCCGATTTGCTCTGGCTGCTCCAGAATATCCTGAGATTTTGCGGCAATAAGGCTCTGTTTCAGTCGCTCCAGTTCTTTTTCCATGGCCTTTTGCTGTTCTAAGAGTTTTTCCAGCCGTTCCGGCAGGTCCTCTGGCTTTGTCTTTAACGTATTTGCCGCCTGGTTAAGAATCCTTCTCCAGTTACGGGCCACATCCAGAGCTCTTCTTCCCGCCACGGCCTCTATTCGTCGGACCCCGGCAGCAACGCTTGTTTCTTCGGTGATGAAAAATATACCGATGTCTGAGGTTCTACCGATGTGAGTCCCGCCGCAGAGTTCTTTGCTGAGATCGCTAATTTCCACAAGCCTTACTCGATCGCCATATTTTTCCTCAAAAAGAGCAATAGCTCCAGATGCTACCGCATCGTCGAAAGCCATTTCTCTTATGGTTACAGGGCGGTCTTTCTGAATCTCCTCGTTTACGAGCTTCTCAATGAGCTGAAGTTCCTCATCCGTGAGAGCCTTGAAGTGGGTAAAGTCAAAGCGGAAACGTTCGGGTGCGACGAGAGAGCCTGCCTGACGGACATGATCACCGAGAACATTGCGAAGGACGGCGTGAAGTATATGAGTGGCGGTATGATGCCTTGCCGTATCTCGACGTAACTCTTCGTCCACCTGCATTAACACCTCATCGCCGACTTTCACCTGACCTTCCCGAACTTTGCCTATGTGGACAAATAGATCACCCGGAAGCTTTTTCGTGTCTTCAACTTCAACAAGCCCTCTGGGGCCTTTTATCAGTCCTTTGTCGCCAACCTGACCTCCGGATTCTCCGTAGAACGGCGTCTCCCTTGTAATAATCTCAACCCGCTCGCCTTCGGAAGCTTCCTGAGCTATTTGACCGTTCTGAACGATGGCAATAACCCGGCTCCTGGCCGTTGTTGTCTCGTAACCCACAAAAGTCGTGGCTCCGTGTTCGGAAATGATTTCTATGTAAACCTGTGCCGGAACCTGCTCACCACTTCCTTTCCATGATTTTCGAGACTGCTCCCGTTGCTGAGCCATCAACTCTTCATATCGAGCAAGGTCCACGGAAAATCTGAGCTGTTTGGCCATATCGGTTACTATGTCTGTTGGGAAGCCGTAGGTATCATAAAGCTTGAAAACAAGCTCCCCTGGTATAACCTGCTCCTTAGCATCTCTAAGGCGCTCAATTTCCTGATTGAGAAGTTTCAGTCCGAAATCCAGAGTTTCGTTGAATCTCTTTTCTTCGTGGAGGATGACTTCCTGAATATAAGAGAGGTTTTCCATAAGTTCCGGATAGGTGTCGGCCATAGCTTCGGCCACAGCCGGGGCAACATCGTACAGGAAAGGCTTATCAAGGCCTAGATAGCGCCCGTGTCTTAGCGCTCGCCTTATGACACGTCGAAGAACATATCCTCTACCTTCGTTTGATGGCAACACGCCGTCGTTTATCAAAAAGGTAGCAGCCCTTGAATGGTCGGCAATGACCTTGATGGAACTGTCATAGGTCTTGTCCGCCCCGTATTTATGTCCGCTTATAGCTTCGATTCTTGCCATTATCGGTGAAAATATATCGGTGTCGTAATTGGAAGGCACTCCCTGAACTACTGCGGCAATTCGTTCAAGGCCCATACCGGTATCGATGCTGGGTTTGGGAAGAGGTTCCAGAGTTCCGTCGGGTTTTCTGTTAAACTGCATGAAAACGAGATTCCACAGTTCTAAGTAACGGTCGCAATCACAGCCGGGTTTACAGTCGGGGCTTCCACAGCCGTAGGATTCTCCCTGATCGATGATAATTTCCGAGCAGGGGCCGCAGGGGCCGGTGTCTCCCATCATCCAGAAATTGTCTTTCGTGGAAAAGGCGAGGATTCGGTCTTCGGGCAGGAAGCGAGCCCAGAGCTTCCTTGCTTCCTCATCGGGACCAAGTCCCATTGCCTGATCACCTTCATGGACGGTTGCGTAAAGACGATCTTTGGGGAGCCCGAGAGTTTCTGTAAGAAAATACCAGGCAAATTCTATGGCTTCCTTTTTGAAGTAGTCCCCGAAGGAAAAATTTCCGAGCATTTCGAAAAACGTGTGATGCCGTGCCGTATATCCAACGTTTTCAAGATCGTTGTGTTTACCTCCGGCTCGCATGCATTTCTGGCTTGATGCAGCTCTGGTGTAGGGTCGCTTTTCCTCTCCAAGAAAGCACCGTTTAAATTGAACCATGCCGGCATTTGTGAAAAGCAACGTGGGGTCGTCTTTCGGTATAAACGAAGAGCTTTTAAATATCCTATTACCTCTCTCATTGAAAAACTACCGAA
>CAZWJX010000053.1:0-909 GCA_964634695.1 uncultured Syntrophobacterales bacterium
GTTATCCTCTCTACCACATTCAAGCGCACAGCTATCTAGTTTTCAAAGAGCGAAGATTTTACGGTGACCAAAAACCAATTTACTTTTAACTCAGCTCTTTTTGTTTGTCAACTTCTTTTTTCTTTTTTCCGATCTCGGCGTCGCCGAGCGGATGCTTCTACTACCAGAACCCTTTTCTAACGTCAAGAGGAAAATGTCATCCCAGCATCACTCGATGAACTCTTTTTTTGCCTGCCTTGAGAAGCAGGCTGTCTTTTTCAAAAAGTGCCAGGTCCACTTTTTCATAAACGTCACCAATACGTTTATCATTAACGTAGGCTCCGCCCTGTTCAATAAGCCGTCTTGCCGCACTTCTGGAAGCACACAAACCCGTCTCAACCAAAAGATCTACAAAACTTTTGCCCTCAATCTCGCTCCTAGGAATTACAGTTACCGGAACAACATCAGACATTTCGTCTGACATTACTCTCGGTATCCTGCTCGAAGGAATCACATCAGGAGGAATATCCAAAAAGCCAAAAGTTCTACAGGCTGACATGTAAGCTTCTTTGGCTTTTTCATGACCATGAACAAGGGCGGTCACTTCGTACGCCAGAATGCGTTTATAGGGATTGAGTTTTTCTCCAGTTACCCCTTCAACCTTTCGGATTTCTTCAAGAGGCAGAAAAGTAAAAAGCTTCAAAAACCTTTCAACGTCACGATCATCTGTGTTTACCCAGTACTGATAAAAATCGAAAACAGAGGTTTTTTCTTCACTGAGCCATACAGCTCCCTGAGCAGTCTTGCCCATCTTCGTGCCGGATGCTGTGGTGATCAAAGGAAAAGTTATACCGTAAGCCGTCTTACCAAGTTTTCTTCTTATCAAGTCTATGCCGGCCACAATGTTACCCCACTGGTCACTTCCTCCCA
>CAZWJX010000053.1:919-1450 GCA_964634695.1 uncultured Syntrophobacterales bacterium
CCATCTGAAGTAAGCACTTATATTCTTTTGCCAGATGGTAAAAGTCGTAAGCCTGAAGCAACATGTAATTGAACTCTATAAAAGTAAGCCCATGTTCCAACCTCTGACGGTAACTTTCAGCAGCAAGCATACGATTCACGCTGAAGTGACAGCCTATATCTCTCAGAAACTCTATATAGTTAAGCGGCTCAAGCCAGTCCGCATTATTAAGGAAGATCGCTCTGCCGCCATCGAAATCAAGAAACTTCGATAATTGCTTCTTTATGCCTTCAGCATTACGGTCAATATCTTCACGGGTGAGGAGCTTTCTCATCTCTGTTCTCCCGCTGGGATCACCAATAAGTCCTGTGCCTCCACCCACTATAGCAATGGGTCTGTGCCCGTAACGCTGCATGTGAACAAGGGAAAGAATAGGGACAAGGCTTCCCACATGAAGGCTATCGGCTGTAGGATCAAAACCAATATAACAGGTTGAAGGCTTAGAAAGATATTCCTGCAATCCTTCTTCGTCAGTAACTTGCTCGATGAATC
>CAZWJX010000053.1:1460-15599 GCA_964634695.1 uncultured Syntrophobacterales bacterium
CCTCGTTCACGAAGCTCATCCAAAACGTTCACTTTTTCCTCCTTACCGGATCAAAGGGGCTGCCTTCGCTTTGAAGCAAACTTTCATTATTCCCGAAAACAGGCGATGAGAACTTACTTACGGTGCTATGGTGCTATCTGGCATATTCAACGGCCCTGATCTCTCTTATGACCGTCACTTTTATCTGCCCGGGATAGGTCATCTCCGACTCGATTTTCTTTGCTATGTCTCTGGAAAGCATAACCACGCTTGCATCATCAACCATCTGGCTTTCCACCATCACTCTGAGCTCCCTTCCCGCCTGAATTGCGTAAGCCTTGCTTACTCCGGGAAACTCCATGGCGATGCGCTCAAGATTTTCAAGCCTCTTTATATACGTTTCCAGAAGCTCCTTACGTGCTCCGGGTCTTGCACCTGAAAGAGCGTCAGCGGCCTGAACCAGAATAGCAAGAATGCTTTCCGGTGCCACATCATCATGATGCGATGCAATGGCTTCCACGATAGCCTCTGATTCTCCATAACGTCTGGCAAGTTCGGCACCAATCAATGCATGAGGGCCCTCCAGTTCATGGTCCACAGCTTTACCGATGTCATGTAATAGTCCTGCTCTTTTCGCCTCCTTCTGATCGAGCCCCAGTTCAGCTGCCATGATGCCACACATAAAGGCTACTTCAATGGAATGTTCCAGCACGTTTTGCGCGTAGCTCGTGCGATATTTTAATTTACCCAGAAGCCTCAAAAGCTCCGGATGAATACCATGGACACCAACGTCAAAGGCTGCCTGTTCCCCGGTTTCCCTTATGCTCTGCTCTATTTCTTCCGTCACCTTTCCTACGACTTCTTCTATTCGAGCCGGATGGATGCGCCCATCGGATATGAGACGCTCAAGGGCAATTCTTGCAACTTCACGACGCACAGGATTGAAGGCCGAAAGTATGACGGCTTCAGGAGTATCATCTATAATGAGATCTACACCGGTTATGGCTTCGAGAGCCCTTATATTGCGACCTTCTCGACCGATTATTCGTCCTTTCATTTCTTCATTAGGAAGAGTAACAACGGAAACCGTCTTTTCGGCTACATACTCACCAGCGTACCTCTGAATAGCAAGGGCGATTATTTCTCGGGCCTTTTTGTCAGCCATTTCTTTGGCTTCTGACTCAATCTTTTTGACAAGAAGAGCTGCATCTCGACGGGCTTCTTCCCTAATGGATTCGATCAGCATGTTTTTAGCTTCCTGAGTTGTCATCTTGGCAATGCTTTCCAGAAGCTGTTTCTGTTCCTGAATCAGGTTGGTTTACTCCTCATTCTTTTGAGCTAGTTCTCTTGACAGCCTTTCAATTTCACGTTCCCGTTTCGCAAGCTCCTTCTCTCTTGATTCCAGAAGATCACTTTTTCGCTCAAGGTTTTCTTCCTTTTGCATCAGACGTTTTTCGAGATTCTGGAGTTCTTTACGGGTCTCCTTGGTTTCCCGTTCGAACTCAGCCTTCATCTGGATAAGAGTATCCTTGGCTTGAAGGATGGCTTCTTTTTTGATGGTTTCGGCTTCTTTTTTTGCGCGAGACAGGACTTCCTGAGCCTGTGATCCAGCTCCAGCAGCAATGGATACTACGAACAACAACACCATTACAGCTGTCATATACTATCTCTCCTTGAGTTAAATATTTCAAGTGCCCTCAGCAAAGGCACAGTCCCCAAAAAACACCAAGTACACCACACAAGACTTCAGAGCTTTTACTGGCTCATGCACCAAAGCAACTTCAATAAAAACTATGCCTAAAATAAGAGAAAATTACCGGAACTCCGGGATATGAGAAGGTGGGCGACCATAATTTACCCCCGGAATGCCGTGTCAGTAGTCGGTCTTGAACCGAATCGTATAGGTGGGTGCCACATTACTCCTTTAGGGAATTCCCGAAGGAATTCCACACCAGAGCAAGAGGCGGCTCCCAGTTTGTTAGTGTTGGCTCAGAGACGTTCTACTGATCACCAACACCCCAGGGGCATTTTGGAGATATGTTAACGGCCTTAATTACAGGCTCACTACTAATCAATCATTAACTACGCCGAAACTCCTCAATATCCGAGTTCCTTCTTCCAATACAATTCTAGTCACTTAAGCTTGATCAAGTCAAGGCAAAAACCGAGCTTAGACGGGTAAAGGAAGTCATTGCGAAGCCGCTGAAAACCGGCTGTGGTGATTGCTTCGCCTCCGACTCGCAATGACGAGACTGTTTCGCTTCGCTCGCAATGACAGGATACGAGATTGCTTCGTCACTTCGCTCCTGGCAATGACACAAAAAAGTATCATTACGGACTTAGCGAAACAATTACGCGCTTTTCGAACAGGTTCAGGCAAAAACCTTGCGCAGGAAACCATCGTGCTTAACATTAAGTTCGACCCCGACAGGCAGGAAATACAAACACTAAAAAGGAGGAAAAGATGCCTGCCTGCAACGCAGAAAAATTGTTTCATTACGATGCTTCATGCTTCCAGAGGGAAGATGAGACGCCTGATAGTATTTTCTATCAAAAGCCTCGTTTCGTCCAGCATCTGGATGCAAATGCCTTAAGGCTAGTCGAACACATTATTGGAACACTGGTTGTTGAATCTTCACCCAGAATTCTAGATCTTATGGCAAGCTGGGATTCTCACGTTCCAGACTCAATCAAACCCGAGTTGATGGTGGGATTGGGTTTAAACGAAGAAGAACTTCGAGCAAATCCGAAACTGAATGAGTACGTTATTCAGGACATAAACGAAAATCCTGTTCTTCCATTTCCCGACAACTTCTTTGACGTAGTGCTGAACGTCGTATCGGTTGACTACATGACCAGACCATTTGACGTCTTTTCCGAAGTGGGACGGATTCTCAAGCCGGGCGGATTATTCCTTGTCATTTTCAGCAACCGGTATTTCCCACCTAAGGTCGTTCGCATATGGAAGGATCTAACCGAAGAGGAGCGCTTACTTCTTGTAGCAGACTACTTTTCTATAAGCGGAGCGTTTGACGAGCCATCATTTTTTGTTTCAAAAGGCAAGAAGAGACCATCCAACGACAAATACGCTCATATGAATATTCCAAGCGACCCCGTTTACGCTGTTTATGCGGAAAAAAGAGGAAAAGACCCAAACAGACCAAAACGACCTGAGCCTAGCGATCCGGATGTTGTTCTTCCAGAAATTAAGCTTTCACACCCAGAAATGAGAGAGTGGGTAAAAAAGAATAAGAAATGCCCTTATTGCGGTGAAAAACTCAAAAAATGGCTGATTCCTCTAACTCCCTTTACTGAATGGAACACGGATCACTTCTATGTCTGCTTCAACGATGATTGCCCCTATTTTGTCCGGGGCTGGATGGCAATGCTGAAGCAGGGCAATCTGGGATTTTCTTACCGGTTCAGGTTTAATCCGGAAGGCGGCGGAATTGATGCTATGCCCGTGCCCCATCCGAATGCGTACCGAGAAAGCATAGTTGAAGAAGATGAGGACTAGACGCAGGATAAGCCTTCCGTGAACGGCAAAGTAACATTCTCATTGAGGATGGTAAATTAAGGCTGTCACTTGCAGGTCCTGAAAGAAGTAAAAACACGGGCGCACCTGTCCGGTGCGCATGTTAAAAACTAACCAGAAAATGATAATCCACCGGAACCAAAATCAACCGGCAGTCCTCTGATATGCCATTCCGAAAATCCGTTGGGAAATAAAAGCACGTTGGAAAAGCCTTTTTTCTTAAGCATGGAAGCTACATCTGCCGCCGATGTTCCTCCTACACCCTCATCATACACAACAACAAAGGAATTCTTAGCAAACCCGCCGATAAGATCTTCATACTGGCTAATTTCTCCATTGGCGGGAATATTGATAGCTCCGGGTATATGTCCCATAGAATAGGAAAGAGGTGATCGAGCATCAATGAATATTGCGGCTTTGTTGTAAAAAAGAGCCAGAGCTTTATCGAGATCAATCGTTTCTGATTGTTTGATCGATCTAGAACAGACTCCAAATTGTTTTATGCAATCTGTTCCGAAGATTTTAAGTCTATCAGGTCTTAAAGCGTTTACTCCAAGAGCGACAACTACGGTCACACAAAGCAAAAACACCGACTCAAACAGAGCTCTTCGTGCTACCTCCTTCATTTCAAAAACCCGTGCAGTCTCAAAAAGTTTTCCGTTATTCTGGGCTCTTCTCTTAATTCAGTATCTACATTGCCCTTCCAGGAAAGAAGAATCTTTTCCACATACTTAGCAATAACGTCCGTTTCGATATTAACTCTATCTCCGGGTTTTAAAAGCCCGATATTTGTAACCATTGCCGTATGAGGAATAATGTTAACATCAAACCGATTTCCTTCGCATTCGTTAACCGTGAGGCTTACGCCGTTTATGGCAATCGAGCCCTTTTCCACCACGTAACGGCTGAATTTTTCAGGAATTTCGAAAAACAGCCGGATAGATCGGCCTTCTTCTCTTTTGCTTTTAAAAACACCCACACAATCCACATGTCCCATCACTATATGACCGCCGAACCTATCACCCAGCCTCAAGGCTCGCTCAAGGTTTACTCTGTCCCCCGGTTTTCTATCGGAAAGCGTGCTTCGTGAAAGAGTCTCGGCCGAAACATCCGCACTGAAGGTCGTTCCGTTCCATTCAACGACAGTAAGGCACACTCCGTCTATGGCAATGCTTTCACCAATGACAACACCTTCGAACCTAACCATGGGTTCAATTTCTATGCGTTTGTCCGGTTTTCCACCGGCTCCACCACGGGATTCTATCCGGCGAACAATGCCCATTCCTTCTACAAGACCGGTGAACATTCCAGTATTCCTCTAATCAGCACATCATCTTCGAAACGTCTCACGACGAGTCGCTTCAATCTTAAAGCCTCGGAGATCTCAGAACAGATTATACCTCCTGAACTTATAAGAGGCATCGCTTTCGGATCGGCAAGAATCTTGGGTGCATAAAAAAAACAGACTTCATCAACGAGAGGCTTTCCGTCAGAGCTGGCAAAAAAAGATCCCATAAGGCTAGAGCCACCTTCCACCAGAACTGATGTAACCTGTTCTTTACCAAGCCTTTCAAGCACCTCTCTGAGGTTTAATCGACCGTTATCCAGCGTTGAAACGGGAAAAAGCTTCACACCGCTGGCTTCAAGTTTTTTCACCTTCTTCGAACTCACGTCGGATTCGTGAAACACCCAGCACGGCACATCAGAAGCCGTTCTAACAAGCTGGCAATCTTCCGGAATTCTAAGTTTTGAGTCAATAACAACCCGTATCGGGTGTCGACCGGACCGATGGGTTTTAAGCCTGACCGTAAGCAACGGATCATCGGCAAGAACAGTTCCAATTCCAACACAGATAGCATCCACTTCTGATCGTAATTGGTGGGCGAAGCGTCGTGAGGCTTCACCGGTAATCCATCTGGAATGTCCTGTCCTGCATGCAATTTTACCATCGAGAGTCATCGCCGCTTTGGCTATGATGTAAGGAAGTCCCGTAGTTACGTGCTTTATAAAAGCTCGATTCAAGTAGCGACATTCGTTCTCAAGAACACCTTCGACGACTTCAACACCTTCACGTCTAAGCCGTTGCGCCCCCCCTCCTGTAACATGTGGATTTGGATCTTTCATGCCAATTACAACCTTCTTAATCCCGGCTTTTAAGATAGCTTCAGTACATGGTGGAGTTCTGCCGTAATGGTTACAGGGCTCAAGATTAACATAGAGGGTTGCGCCTATAGCTGCATCTCCGGCGTTTTTCAAAGCGTTGACTTCGGCATGAGCTTCACCGACAGCTTCGTGAAATCCTCGTCCCACAATAACGCCATTATTAACAACAACGGCTCCAACCATCGGATTGGGACTTACTCTGCCCATCCCCTTTTTTGCCAGACGAAGAGCCTCTCGCATGAAGACTTCGTCTGGTGTCAGGCTACCTCTCTTCATCGGCAAGATCATTCATCCTCACCGAAAACCGACCGATGAGCCGGGAAAGATCCGGCAAAATCTCTCACCTTACGCCTGATAGCCTCAACCGTAACTTCATCGCCTTTCGAATTGAGAGCTTCATCGATAAAAGCGGCAATCTGTTTCATATCTTCTGTACCCATTCCCCTTGTGGTGACGGCCGCCGTCCCAATCCTTATACCGCTCGTAATGTTGGGCTTCTGAGGATCGAAGGGAATGGAGTTTTTGTTGACCGTGATACCGGCCCTATCAAGTATTGCTTCCGCTTCTTTTCCCGTCAGTCCTTTGTTTCTTAAATCGACAAGCATCAGATGATTATCGGTTCCACCCGATACCAATCGATAGCCTCGTTCCTTGAGGGATTCGGCCAGAGCCTTACAGTTTTCCACAATTCTACGCTGATATTCCCGAAACCTGGGCTCAAGAGCCTCTTTGAAAGCAACGGCCTTTGCGGCGATAACGTGCATGAGCGGCCCACCCTGGATGCCGGGGAAAAGCTGACTGTCGAGCAGTTTAGCATATTTTTCATGAGAAAGAATCAGCCCTCCTCTTGGCCCTCGAAGGGTTTTGTGAGTCGTAGATGTTACAAAATCTGCGTGAAATATGGGATTTGGATGGAGTTCGGCAGCAACAAGCCCTGCAATGTGAGCCATATCGACCATCAGAAGGGCTCCAACTTCGTCGCAAACGGCCCGGAATCGGTCAAAATGGATAATTCTCGGATAGGCACTGGCACCGGCAATGATAAGCTTTGGTCGTTCTGCCAGAGCGATTTTTCTAACGGCATCATAGTCAATTTCTTCTGTTTGTGGATCCACGCCGTATGAAACAACCCGATAAAATCGCCCGGAAAAACTCACGGGGCTTCCATGGGTAAGATGTCCACCCTGTCTCAGGTCCATCCCCATGATGGTATCACCGGGTTGAAGAACGGCAAAATAAACCGCCATGTTTGCCTGCGATCCAGAATGGGGCTGAACGTTGGCGTATTCGGCATGGAAGAGCTGTTTAGCTCGATCGATTGCAAGCTGTTCGGCAATATCGACAAATTCGCAACCGCCGTAGTAACGTCTTCCAGGGTAGCCTTCGGCATATTTGTTAGTGAGAACCGATCCCTGAGCCTCCCTGACAGCCCGGCTGACAAAATTCTCCGATGCGATAAGCTCAATCTTAAAACGCTGTCTTTCTTCCTCGAGCTTAATTGCCCGGTAAATTTCAGGATCTACTTTTTCGAGCACGCTCATAAGTCCCCCGTTTCGTCAAGCATCCGCACCCGCAGTTCATGTCGCCCACCATCAAATGGTTCTGCCAGCCAGACTTTAAGAATCTCAAGAGCCATATCCTGCCCGATGAATCGCTCTCCCAGACAAAGAACATTGGCATCATTATGGCGCCGGCTCATCTTCGCAGTGTATGGCTCCGACGCATGAACTGCCCGGACGCCTTTAAAGCGATTAGCCGCCATGCACATACCTATGCCGCTTCCGCAGACGAGAACTCCACGATCGACCTTCCCTTGAGCCACAAGCTTGGCCACTCGAAAAGCAAACTCGGGATAGTGAACCGATTCCTCAGAATAGGTTCCTACATCCTCCACTTCGTGACCTTCACGGATCAGATAATCTCGAAGTGCATTCTTAAGTTTAAATCCAGCATGATCGCTTCCTAAGGCTATTTTCATTGAGTCCTATCCTTCCCAGGCTTTCAGTATAATGGTTGCATTGGTTCCGCCAAAACCAAAAGAGTTCGACAGTGCTATTCTAACTCTGGCTTTTCTGGCCACGTTAGGCACATAATCAAGATCGCACTCGGGGTCGGGATATTCGTAATTTATGGTTGGCGGTATAATGCCTCTTTGTATGGTGAGAGCAGTATAAGCGGCTTCAACTCCTCCGGCGGCTCCAAGAAGATGTCCTGTCATTGATTTTGTTGAACTTACAGGAATTTTATAAGCTCGCTCACCAAAGACCCGCTTGATTGCCATAGTTTCAAAGCGATCATTCAGGTCGGTTGATGTGCCGTGAGCGTTGATATAATCTACATCTTCAGGCCGTATACCAGCGTCGGCAATAGCCATTTCCATACATCGTGCGGCGCCCTCTCCTTCAGGAGCCGGTGCCGTCATGTGATAGGCATCACCGGTGAGCCCGAACCCGATGACTTCGGCGTAAATAGGCGCACCCCGCTCGAGAGCCCTTTCGAGAACTTCCAGAATCAGGACAGCAGCCCCTTCGCTCAGCACAAATCCGTCACGTTCTCTGTCGAAAGGACGGGATGCCTTCTCAGGCGCATCGTTCCTTGTGGAAAGAGCCTTCATTGCGTTAAAACCTGCAAGTCCTGTCGGCGTAACTACGGCTTCTACCCCACCCGTTAATGCTATATCTATCAAGCCGTCCCTTATCATATGAAAGGCTATACCAATAGCGTGGGTTCCGGCCGCACAGGCGGTCTGGATGCTAAGATTAGGTCCCTTTGCGTTATGTCTTATGGACATAAGGCCCGGCGCCATATTGCCGATAAGGGACGTGATGAAAAAGGGGCTTATCTTTCTGGGACCTGATTCCAGAAGAGTTTTATGTCCTGATTCGATGGTAGAAAGTCCCCCAAGACCGCAACCCATGATGGCTCCAGCTCTGGGAGACTCCTCGTCAGAAATTTCAAGTTTTGCATCTTCAGAAGCCATCTTCGAGGCGGCAAGGGCGTACTGAAGAAAGATGTCAAGTTTTTTAACATCTTTTTTAGGCAGAAAATCTTCCGGGTTAAAATTCTTAACCTCACCGGCAAACTTTGTGGAAAAGTCCTTTACATCAAAGCGAGTAATAGGCCCAATACCGGATCGCCCTTCAATGAGCGCCTGCCAGTTTTCTTCAACTCCAATCCCGAGAGGAGTAACAAGACCAATACCTGTTATGACGACTCTTCGCTTTTTATTATCCATCATGGACTCCCTCTCACTCTGGACTCAACGGGAGGTTCACCTCCACAATTCGACGACACAAAGAAGAATCATTCGAGATTGCCGTAAGGCAGCCGTGGCAATCCCACGTTCGTTATTGCGAGACCGTAGAGTGGCCGTCGTGATTGCTTCGCCTTCGCTCCGGCTCGCAATAACAGCCAGTACCGTCATTGCAAACCCGCCCTAAGGCGGGCGTGGTGATTGCTTCACTTCGTTCGCAATGACGAGATTGCTTCGCTTCGCTCGCAATGACGCAAGGGGGAGAGGCTCGCAATGACCACCGGTAAGCCATCCCGGTTCGCAATGACCACCGGTAAGTCACCCCGGTTCGCAATGCTCATTTGTAAGCCATTCCGGTTCGCAATGCTCATTTGTAAGTCACCCCGGCCCGTGGCGACACGGTAAGGGTAGGCCTTGCGCCTGCTCGCTCACGGCAACCCCAAAGGGTTGCCAATATATAGAGGGCAACCTCACAAGATCACCCCTGCCCTGACCAGGATTTAAATAAACAGCCCACCGCTTACTCTGATAACTTCTCCCGTTATGTAATGCGCCTCATCCGAGGCAAGAAAGCGAACAACCGCCGCTACATCTTCGGGCTTACCTTCCCTTCCGAAGGGAATCTGAGAAAGTAACGTCTTTCGAGCATCTTCGGGCAAAGCTTTTGTCATATCGGTTTCAATATACCCGGGAGCGACGGCATTCACGGTGATATTCCTTGATGCAAGCTCCTTTGCAAGCGACTTCGTAAAACCTATAATACCGGCCTTTGCGGCGGCATAGTTTGCCTGACCGGCGTTTCCGACTATACCCACTACCGACGTTATATTGATAATCCGACCCCACTTCTGCCGGAGCATGGGTTTTATGACTGCCTGGGAACAGAGAAAAACGCTCGAGAGATTCGTTCTGATAACCTCCTCCCATTCTGACAATTTCATCATGACCGTAAGATTATCTCTCGTAACCCCAGCATTGTTTACAAGAACATCCACTCTTCCACAGGTTTTGAGAATTTCCTTGAAGCCATTTTTTACAGCCTCCGGGTCCGCCACATCAAAGGGAAAGAGGTAAGCTTTTCGTCCCTTAGATTCTACCAGTCTTGCCGTCTCTTCAGCGGCTTCTTGCCCCGATCGGAAATTGATTACTACATCCATGCCGGCATCTGCAAGCGATAAGGCGATAGCTCGTCCTATTCCCCTGCTTGCTCCCGTCACTACAGCAACTCTGGCATCAGACATCCGTTCCTCCCCCGGGATAACAGCGTTTCCCCGATCTTATCATTAGGGGCAGGCTTTAACCCACCCCCAGCACGTCATCAGGACATTAACTGCACTCCCCTTTAACACGTTTTATAAATTCGGGGATAAACTCAAACAAATCGGCCACCACACCGTAATGGCACACATCGAAAATGGGAGCTTCCGGGTCTTTGTTAACGGCAACAATTATACGTGATCCCTGCATCCCCACTACATGCTGAATTGCTCCGGATATACCGACCGCCATGTAAAGAACAGGGGCAACAGTTCGTCCGGTTTGCCCGACCTGCTGAGAAGGATCTGCCAGCCCTGCTTCCACCGCACCTCGACTTGCTCCCACGGCTCCGTTCAGAAGACGAGCAAGCTCTTCCAGCATTTTGAAATTTTCTTTTTTCCTGAGCCCTCTACCGCCTGAAATCACCACATCGGCTTCAACAATCGATGCTGCTGGACCCTCGCTAACCGTCTCCTCCAGCACTTCAACTCTTGACGATAAAAGCTCTACCGGCACATCGACTTTTTCCACAATGCCTTGCCTTGGTTCAATAAGCCGGCAGGCCTGCATAACTCTTGGCCTTACGGTGGCCATCTGCGGTCGCCCGTAAGGACAGAGGATTGAAGCCATGATGTTTCCACCGAAGGCAGGGCGAGTCTGAACGAGAAGCCCTTCCTCGTTTATATCAAGGTCGGTGCAATCGGCTGTAAGTCCCGTTTTTAGAAGAGCTGCAACTCTCGGGATAAATGATCTGCCCGTCGATGTGGCTCCGGCAAGTAAAATCTCGGGACGATATTTCTTCGCAAGAAAAGCCAGCACATTTCCATAAGCTTCGTCGGTAAAATGAGCAAGAGCGGGATGATCTACAACATACACAACGTCCGCTCCATAGCTGAAAAGCTCCTGTTCCATTCCATCCAGACGATACCCGAGAAGAACGGCTCCGAGAGGCACTCGCTTTTTGTCGGCGAGTTCACGACCTTTGGAAAGCAATTCGTATGAAACTCTGTGAATTGTTCCATGGCGCCATTCTGCATAAACCCATATCCCTCTGTAAGCCTCTTGATCTTCGGAAGGTCCCGTCCCCACTTCAGGAAGAGATATAGCACGAAATTCACAGGAGTCGACGCACATCCCGCAAAGAGTGCAGTCGTCGGAAACTTCCGCCTTTCCTTCAACAAGAGAAATGGCTCCCACGGGACAGACATCCACGCAGGTACCACAGCCGGTGCATAGGTCTCTGTCTATAATAGCCTTCATAGTCCTGGAACCCCCTGTTCCTTAAGGAGTTCGTAAAGCCTGGCAGCCTGTTCCGCCACAGAACCCTCGATCATAACCCGCTCTTTAGCTCTCTGCGGGCTGAATACTTTGATAACCTTGGTATAGGATCCCTTTAGGCCGACATTTTCTTCGGAAAGCTCGAGTTCAGCGGCTCCCCAGACGGGTATCTCATAACGCCTTGCTCTTAACGTTGCACGGTAAGACCGAACTCTCAGTGATCCCACATCTTTCAGAACCGTGAGCAGGGCCGGAAGTGGTATTTTCCACACGGCTGTTCCTTCATCAGTCTGGCGAGTAACTTTAAGTACACGGGGTTCCAGAAATTCGATGCGGCTTACGTAAGTGGCGTAGGGAATATCAAGCAGAGTGGCAAGTTCAGGCCCAACCTGAGCCGTATCGCCGTCTATAGCCTGTTTACCGCAAAGAACCAGATCAACATCGCCGAGCTTTTTTATGGCTGCCGAAAGAGTGTAGGAAGTGGCCCATGTGTCCGCCCCTGCGAAAGCCCGATCACTGAGAAGTATCGCATCGTCCACTCCTCGTGACAGAGCATCAACAAGGACATCCTTAGCCTGAGGCGGCCCCATAGTAATAACCGTGACCTTTGTGCCATCTCGATCCAGATCCTTTATCCTGAGAGCTGCCTCCACGGCAAAATGATCAAAGGGGTTAAGAATTGAAGCAACCCCCTGACGAATGAGTGTATTTGTTGTCGGATCGATCCTTACGTTCTGCGTTTCAGGAACCTGTTTCACACAAACAACAATATGCACACTCGAAACCTCCCTGAGTTATAAAAACAGGTTGCTTGCCACAAATTCCGGTCATTTACCTGATAAAAGTTTCTTTCAGCCGTCCGTATTCTTTGTTCAATTCCTGTCCGATGATATTCCGCTGAATCTCATTTGTGCCTTCGTAAATTTGGAGTATCTTGGAATCCCGAAGAAGCTTCTCTACGGGGTAATCTCGCATGTAGCCATAGCCTCCGAGAATCTGGACGGCTTCAAGAGCGACCTGAACGGCAATATCGCTTGCAAATATTTTGCACATAGCGGCTATTTTGCTGGCGTCAGGGCGATCGCCACCGTCGAGATATCTTGCGGCGGAATATATGAGAGCTCTTGCTGCTTCTATTTTAGTAGCCATATCCGCAAGCTTATGCTGAATGACCTGGAAAGAGATGATCGGCCTCCCGAACTGAATACGCTTTCTGGCGTATTCAACGGATATATCGAGCGCTTCCTGAGCCAGACCAACACCGAGTGCCCCAATGCCGGGTCTGGATTTGTCGAAAGTCTTCATGGCTATTATAAACCCGAGTCCTTCCCGACCGATGAGCCTGCTACGGGGAATTCGACAGTCGTTAAAGATAAGTTCTCGAGTTGCGGACGCACGAATGCCGAGCTTTTGTTCCTTCTTGCCAAAGGAAAAACCCGGGTCTCCCTTTTCGACCACAAAGCAACTGGCACCTCTTGGTCCCTTTGAGGGATCGGTGATGGCAAAGACGGAATAAATATCGGCTTCACCTCCGTTAGTGATCCATTGTTTTGTGCCGTTAAGGATGTATTCGTCGCCCACACGGACGGCTCTGGTTCTGATAGCAGAAACATCACTTCCAGCGCCGGGTTCGGTCAGGGCAAAGGCCGCAAGCTTTTCACCTCGAGCTATGGGCGGAAGATACTTCCGTTTGAGCTCATCGCTTCCAAACAGGATAATTGGATATGCACCGAGCCCTGATGCCGCAAAAGTTGTAGCGATACCGATGCATCCTCTTGCGAGTTGCTCCACAACCAGACAATTTTCGAGAATACCCATGCCGAGCCCGCCGTATTCTTCCGGAATCCAGATACCGAAAAGATCGGCCTGGGCAAGATCTTTCATAATAGCCCAGGGAAATTCCTCTTTCTCGTCAAGCTCTGCTCTGACCGGTCTTATTCGTTCTCTGACGATTTCGTAAGCCAGTTCCTGAAGAAGCTTTTGTTCCTCAGTAAGATAGTAATCCACGTTGCATCCTGGCTATCCAAAGTGTATGAAACTTCATACACTCCGGGTTGGGGTATTTATTTCCGCCTTTCCAGGTATGGGCTCCCCAACAGGCGGTATTTGCCCATACCACGTATCTATAGCAGAATCTGTCTTTTTCGCTATCAGATGCTATCTTGCAGTGCAGGGTTATCACTTTTTTTCTTTCTTCCTCTTGAACCGTATATCCTGGCAGATAAGGATGTGACTACAGCTATCAAATCTTCTGCGAGTTCTTTGTTGAGATCATCGATGTTTTCTTCACCGTTTACAACTATCAGTTCAACGCCAAAGGTTTCCATGAAGAACTTCAGATATTCATATCCAAATCTGGCAAGCCTATCCGGATATTCCACGATTACTCTCTTCACATCCCCTCGTCTGACTCTGACCAGCAGTTTTCTCAGTCCTCTTCTGTTCTCGTTCACTCCACTTGCTATTTCCGATATTATTTCGTAGTTATAGCCATGTTCCCTGGCATACTCTTCCAATCTTCTTAACTGGTTCTTCAGATACTCTTCCTGCTTCCTGGTGGAAACCCTTGCGTATATGATGGTATCGGCCTGTGGTCGGGTCTGCTCCTCAGATGCCAGTTTCAGGAGTCTTTCTATATCCTCTTTTAAATACCTCCTCTGCCCTCCGGGAGTCC
>CAZWJX010000054.1:0-13395 GCA_964634695.1 uncultured Syntrophobacterales bacterium
GCGAGGTTGCCGTAAGGCAGCCGTGGCAATCCCGTTTTTCGTCATTGCGAGGCCAGGAAGTGGCCGTGGCAATCTCACCCTGTCATTGCGAGCACCCGAAGGGTGCGTGGCAATCTTTTATTACAACAGAGAGATTGCTTCGCCCTCACTTTGTTCGGGCTCGCAATGACGGTGTTGGATGTCATTGCGAGGCTGCCGTAAGGCAGCCGTGGCAATCCCGTTTTTCGTCATTGCGAGGCCACGGAGTGGCCGTGGCAATCTCACCCTGTCATTGCGAGCACCCGAAGGGTGCGTGGCAATCTTTTATTACAACAGAGAGATTGCTTCGCCCTCACTTTGTTCGGGCTCGCAATGACGGTGTTGGATGTCATTGCGAGGTTGCCGTAAGGCAGCCGTGGCAATCCCGTTTTTCGTCATTGCGAGGCCACGAAGTGGCCGTGGCAATCTGAAGAGATTGCTTCGCTTCGCTCGCAATGACACGGGGGAAAAGGCTCGCAATGACGCAGGGGAAAAGGCTCGCAATTACACGGGGAAAAGGCTTGCAATGACGCAGAGGAAAGGATCTTGCAATGATGCAAAAAAGCACCATTGCGGACGTAGCGAAACAATCAAATGTGAAATAGCTTATTCTCGCCCGTAAATTCAATTTACGGAACGGGCATATTTTGTGGTAAGTTGCTTGAATAATCCGTTATGGATGGGCATTTTTTGAGTTACCACCTGAATTACAGGTGAAAACTAAACAAGGGGGAGAGAAAGGCAAATGAGCACGGAAGGATACCACGTTGCGGTTGTAGGAGCTACGGGAGCTGTCGGCACGATGATGATCAAAGTGCTGGAGGAGCGAAACTTTCCCGTAAAGTCCATAAAGCTTCTTGCGTCCTCTCGATCCGCCGGAAAGAAGCTGAAGTTCAAAGACACTGAGGTTACCGTTGAGGAACTAAAAGAGTCTTCATTCCAAGGTGTTGATATTGCGCTTTTCTCTGCGGGAGCTTCTGTAAGCCGAACATTTGCTCCGATTGCGGTATCTTCCGGCTGTGTTGTGGTAGACAATTCCAGTGCCTTCAGGATGGACCCACAAATTCCCCTTGTTGTGCCGGAAGTAAACCCGCACGCACTGAAAAACCATAAGGGGCTTATTTCCAATCCGAATTGTTCCACCATTCAGATGGTCGTTGCTCTTAAGCCTATCCGTGATGCTGTGGGGATTAAGCGAATAGTGGTTACAACGTTCCAGGCGGTGTCCGGGACCGGGCAGAGAGCCATCATAGAGCTGGAACAGCAGGTTCGAGCATGGGCCAAAGGCGAACCTATGCCGAGATCAGTGTATCCACATCAGATCGCCTTTAATTGCTTGCCTCACATAGGAGCTTTTCTCGACAACGGCTATACCGAAGAAGAAATGAAGATGGTTAACGAAACAAGGAAAATCTTTGAAGATCCTGACATTGCCGTATCTGCTACGACGGTTAGAGTGCCCGTTTTTTACGGACATTCCGAATCGATCAACGTGGAGCTTAAAGGCCCGCTGTCACCGGAGGAAGCGAGGGAATTGCTGTCCAGGGCCGAAGGCGTGACGGTGGTGGACGACCCCAGAAATAATGTATATCCCTTGCCGATTCATGCTGCAGGACAGGATAAGACGCTTGTGGGGCGCATCCGAAAAGATCTATCTGTGGAACACGGCATCGCAATGTGGGTTGTGGCCGACAACATAAGAAAGGGGGCTGCCACAAACGCCGTTCAGATTGCCGAAATTCTCATTCGGGAGAACCTGCTTTAGAGCGTGGTGCGCATTACCGGTGGCATTCTCAAAGGAAGAAAACTGCTGGTGCCGAAGATACCAGACCTCAGGCCGACGACTGACATGGTGCGGGAGTCGGTCTTTAATATTTTGAGAAACCGGACGGAAGGGGCTAAAATCCTTGATCTCTTTGCCGGAACAGGCGCCCTCGGTATCGAGGCTCTCAGCCGTGGAGCTGTAGAGGCTGTTTTTGTGGAAAAGGACAGGAAGGTTCTGGAAGCTCTTAAAAGAAACTTAGCGTCCTGTGGGGTTGAAGCTCAGAGTCGGGTAATTCCCATGCCTGCGGAGAAAGCAATCTTTTATCTTGAGAAACGATCGGAGAAATTTGATCTGATATTTCTTGACCCGCCATACCACACTGAATTAGCTTCAACCGTTCTTGATCGACTTTCACCTCTTGTCGATAATGACGGGCTGGTTATTTTGGAGCACGACGCTCAACAAAAACCCTTGATAGATCAGGCTAGATGGGTGATTGAAGATTCCCGACGTTTTGGAAGAACAATGGTGTGTTTTCTTGGTGTTAGACGGTGATAATCAATACTGGAGGGTCTCATGAACCACTGCACTCTTGCTGTATATCCCGGATCTTTTGACCCGATTACAAACGGTCATCTTGATTTGCTGTCCAGAGGACTGAAGTTATTTGATAGAATTATTATTGCAGTTGCCGTAAACCCTGCTAAAACCCCTCTCTTCACTCTTGAAGAACGTCTCGAACTTATCAGGCATTCTCTTGAGGATTTTCCTTTAAAGGATCGGGTAGAAGTTGACGCCTTCGAAGGTCTTCTCGTGGATTATGTGAAGAAAGTTGGAGCTAAAGCCATACTGAGAGGGCTGAGAGCCGTGAGCGATTTTGAGTATGAATTTCAGATGGCTCTCATGAATAGACGCCTCAACTCTGAAGTGGAAACTTTCTTTCTCATGACGGGTATGAGATGGATTTACATAAGTTCCAGAATCATAAAAGAAGTGGCAATGGCGGGAGGATGCGTTAAGGGACTGGTGCCGGACGCCGTCGAGAAAAAACTTATAGAAAAGCTCGGCAGGCGATGTTCTTCTAGCTGAGAAGCTTTGAAAACCTGCTGGCTGCTTCTATTATGGCACTAGTTTCGGGATGAGCGGGGTGCAGTAGGATATTATCCGTAGGACCTTCTTCAATTACCTTGCCCTTTTCCAGCACCCAGAGCCTGTCCGTGAGGTCTTTGATGACCTCTAAGTTGTGTGATGCAACAAAGAGCGTTATGCCTTCTTCGTAGCAAAAGTGTTTTAGAACTTTAACCAGCTTCCGTCTGGCTGGAGGGAACAGACCGGAAAAGGGCTCATCTGCTAGAAGGATGTGGGGGAGGGGCGTCAGGGCTCTCGCCAGAGCCACTTTCTGGCACTGCCCGCCGCTAAGTTCCCAAGGATGTTTTGATAGAATTTCTTCATCCAGTTCCAGCATTTCTACTATCTTATTGATTCTGTCGACTTGTGTGGTTTTTCTAGCAGGGTCGAGGATTATTTCCTTTGCCGTCAGGTAAGGATTCAGAGATATATAAGGATCCTGCCACAGGAGCTGGATTTTATTGGTTTTTCTTACAATCTTTCCGGCCGTTAACGATTCTATCCCTGCTATGCATTTCAGCAGAGTGGACTTTCCGGCTCCGCTTTTTCCAATTAGACCGCCGTTTTCTCCGGAGTTCAGATAGAGAGAAATTCCGTCGAGTGCTTTCAGCCCTGCCGGATACCTTTTTGTAACGGAGTTGAGTTCCAGAAGCCTATTTTCATTTTGATTCCGTTCCCGTGCCGGAACACTTTGAAATGTTGAAGAGAATAAGCTTGTTCGTCTGATCCCGGCATCATGAACTGCCACAGAGCGTGGATGCGCTTCCATAAGTTCAGTGCCTCTGTTATGGCCGGTTGACTCGTGACAGAGCTCTGGAAATTGATAGGTATTTTCTATGAACTTTGTCAGTTCGCCTACATTAGCAAAAGTATTGATGGTCTTATTGTAAAGCAGAGCCGTTCTTACACGACTGCGTCCAAGAATTTCTTCCAGAGCGGCGAGGCTTTCTATGTCGTGAGTGATTAAAATTACGGCTGTTTCAAGCGACTTGATGAGAGAGCCCAGAGTCAGCAGCATATCCCACTTAGTTGCAGGATCAAGTCCTTCCGTGGGTTCATCCAGAATCATCAGATGAGGTTTAATGGCCAGAGCTACAGCGAGAAGAGCTCTCTGCTTCATACCCCCGCTGAGTTGATTCGGGCGACTTGATGCATGTAACGGATCGATACCAACAGTACTTAAAAGGTGTTGAACATCAGCTTTTCGGTTTGCTTCTTTGATCTGGCCCCGCAGGGAGCGATAAGGATGTAGAGCGCCGGATGAACTCTGTGGGATTAACAGAATTCCATGACCTCTCAGTTTATCCAATCCGCGTCTTTTTGCGAGATCAATTCTCTGATTGTTAAATCTCAATACTCCATGGTGAACGATTACACCTCCGGCAAGCAGACCAGCCAGGGTTAGAGCTATAAGCGTTTTCCCTGAACCGCTCTCGCCCAGAATACCAAGCACAGACCCACTTTCAACGCAAAAAGATGCGTCTGCAACTATTTTTCTGGAGACAATTTTCTCTGCTGACAACTTTAACGTGATCGAGATAGTTAAATCCTCGACTTCTAACAAAGCCATATTCCATCAATTTCATACAAAGGTGTAGCCACGATAATCGGTAAGCCTTCTCACAGTTATGACCATCCATTGAAGAAGGGCTACTGTTATAACTAATCCCGTAGCAGGCCCTGCAACCGCCCATGGGGCAACTGTAACAACGGTTAACCCGTCTCTGATCATAGCCCCCCATTCGGGGCAAGGGGGTTGAACGCCGAGCCCCAGAAAACCTATACCTCCAGATAAGACTATGGAACGACTCGTCCTTAAAAGGAAAGCCGTTATGATTACCGGTAGCACTTTCGGGGCGACGTAAGCGGACAGGAGTCTTAGTCTTCCAATCCCGGAGAATCTGGCAGCGATGACGTAATCCTGGCTCAAAGCTTCCGTTATCATATTCCTCGAGAATCTGGACCACCACGGCCATGAACTTATAGCCATACTGGTAATAATACCGGCTGGTGAATCGCCCGTGATAAGAATAACTGTAAGCGTCATGAGAAATTCCGGGAACGCAAACCAGCCGTCTGTAACCAGCAGAATCAGCTTTCGTAACACAGCAGGACCTCTAAGAGAAGCAAGGCATACTCCTGCACCGATCGCCATGCTCAATGTAGTGGAAAGAGTTCCTATCAGTATGGTGAGTTGACCTCCGTGAAGCGTTCTGGAAAGAAGGCACCGTCCGAGACTGTCCGTCCCGAGCGGAAACTCTTTCGTGGGAGGAGATAAAATCCGGGATAAATCCATGTCGAATGGGTCTTTAACCGTTCCGGTAAATGGGAGGAGAAAGACGAAGCTGAGAAAAAGTGTGAATGATATGAAAGAGGTGGAAAATCGGTACATTTTAATCAAAGTCCAGAGCTTTCAACGTCAGGATTTACCAAGGTGACGATGACATCAGCAAGTGAGACCAGTATTCCAATGACCCATCCACTCCATAATACTAACGCGAGAATGACAGGGTAATCCCTAGATAAGATCGAATCGACGAAAAGTCTCCCGATTCCTGAAAGTCCAAAAATTGTTTCCACAACTATAGCACCGGCGAGTAATCGTCCCAGACTCATTGCCCATGGCACAAGGAGAGAAGGGATTATGAAAGGTAAAATATGGTTTAGCAAAACGGTTCGCTCTGATAGTCCTTTTGCGTAGGCAAATCGGATGAAGTCCGTATTTAAGGCCTGCACAAGGAGAGTATGCGTAACGTTAAGATAGAAAGCAAACATAGGAAGCCCAAGAGTGAGAACTGGCAGAAAGGGTAAAGATTCTGCCGGTATTTTCAGAATGACACCTGCAATCAGCAAAAGCCCGAGTCCCAGGACGTAGTCAGGCACAGTATAACCGAGCAAGCCTATTGTTGAAAAAAGTATCTGCAGACGCCTTGATTTTACGCTCATCCAGGCTCCAGCGATAGAGCATGGGATGACCCAGACGATGGTAAAAAGCGCAAGAGAGATAGTGGTTCCCATACGAGATAAAATTTCCCTGATTACCGGTTCGCCCGTCCTGTAGGACCTTCCAAAATCAAGATGTGCAATACCTTGAATCCAGATAACAGCACGTCGCCACAACGATTTATCAAGTCCTAAAATGTGCCGGGTTTGCTCAATCTTTTCCTGAGACACGGCTTCTGAAGCGTCTCTTAAAGCCAGTTCGGCCGGATCGCCCGGCAACAGTGCCATGACGATAAAGCATCCCGTAGTTACAATCACAACCACAGAAAAGGTTCTAGCGAGTTTGAGTGCCACGATACTTAGAATGCTCAACTCTCCTTACTCCACCATATAATTGCAAGGTCCGTTGTGATAGTGGTGCTGATATCGGTGATGTTGAGTTCACGAAAGGCCCTTTCCACCGTGTTTGAGTCGAAGCCGAAAATTTCAAAGTAAGCCCGGTAAAATTCGAGCAGTTCAGGGCCTGTGATGTTTATTTCGCTTTCCCATCGCCATTTTCGGACCTCCGGGAATTTTCCTTTGTTAAGAAGATAGCCAATACACCACTGAAGTAATAATGCCCCTAATGGTGACAGGGTTTCCCGGGTGATGTTTTCAAATAGCTTTTGAGTCACGTTAAAACCCCTCCTGGAATGCTGAAGAACAAGAACGCAAAATTTCCGGGCATAGCTTTCAAGTCTTCTGATTCCTTCAGGGGAAAAGGCATCAGGGAAAAAGGCGGCAATGGCAACATCTACAGGGTGATCGGGAGTAAAACTATGGAAGTTGTCGCAGACAATTTCCACGTTTGTTACGTTGTGTTTTACGGCTTTCAGGCGGAAAATGTTAAGCATGGCAGGTGAATAATCGAGGGCTATAAGGCTGTTTACTTTTCTGGCAAGCGCCAGGGATAACCAGCCCGTCCCGCAGCCGACTTCAAGAACACTATCTTCGGGGTTAAGAATTCCTTCCTGAAGCATGAATTGAACCAGCTTCAGTCCAAGCTGTTCTGTATCTCCCCAGAGTAGTTCAAAAACTCTAGCGGCTTTATTATAAAACCTCTGCCAGTTCTCCGGAAACAATCGCTGTGTTTTCAAAAGGGGGGAACTTTCAACGATTTCGTGCAAAAAATCTATCCAGAAAGATTCAGTCTGTATGAGCTCCCGTAAAGTGTTTGCCATAAACTTCATCGTTTATCGAAAACCGGTCTAAAAAGTGCATCCATATACACAGGGCCTTTTCTTGTTCGATATGCGTAAAGGGCTACATCGTGGAACAGTGGCACCAGCGGGACTTCTTCGGATAAGAGCTTTTCAAGACGACGGTATATCTCCGGCCTCGATGTTTCGTCTGACGTTTTTCGAGCCGAAACAATCAGCTTTTCGGCTTCGGCGTGATTCCATTTGGTGTGCGGCAACAGGTAGGAATACACACAGTCCGGATCCCCCGTCATCATGGTAAAGGGCTGGATAGTGATATGGAATTCTCCTTCTTTGATCATGGTGAGATATAGAGCTTTTTCGCGAACAAGAATCCGGGATGTGATGCCCTTGCTTCTCAGGATTCCGTCTATAATCTGAGCCATTTCTCTGTAGGGCCACCTGGATACGGTATTGGCGTGCAGAAGTATTGTAAGATTGTGGGTTGGAAGGTGGCTAGGATCAACGCTAGCGGAAGAAGAAGTGAAATCAAGAGCAGAAAAGCTCCATTTGCCGTTGAGGCGCGAGTATGGATCTTTTGCAACGACGGCAAATCCTTTCATAAGCTTATCTACAAGCATTTGCCGATCAATTTGAGCGGCAAGCCACAACCTGAAGTTTCGATCGGAGGATGGCTTCTTTGCCGTGTTGAACAGGAGGTAGTGAGTCGTTGCTACTTCTTTCGATTCAAGGATTATTTGATCACGGTATCTGGAAAGAAGGAATTGTTGATCAGGCAAAATTCCACCGACGTCAACAATGGCATCAATGCTTCCGGTGATTAGAGCCATCACCCGAGAATGCGAATCTTGGATTACACGAAAAACAAGCCGGTCGTATGGTGGGAGCGATCCCCAGTATTTATCATGCCTGACCAGAGTGATACTTCTGTCCGGAATCAGGCTATCCAGCTTATAGGGACCTGTTGCTATGAGTTGCTTAATCCTTCCTTTTTCGTCCCATGAGGATGGATGAAGTATCGGGCTTCCGTAATAAGCTATAAGGTTCGGGAAGTAAACGCAGGGGCGTGAGAGTTTGAAGACAACGTGAACATCGTCTATCGCTTCAACACTTTCCAGAGCTTCGTAGCGGTTCATGGGATCGTATTTCGGATGGAGCTTGAGTCGTTTTATGGACTCAACCACGTGCTGGGCTCTGAGCAGTTCGCCGTTATGAAAGAAAACGTTTTGCCTTATTGTGAACGTCCAGACGCGCCTCTCTGAATCGCTTGTCCACGAAAGAGCAAGCCATGGTATGGGGCGGAGTTGATCGTCAAGATCTACGAGGGCTTCCCATGATCTGGTAGAGCCGTGAAGAAAAGCCGGGCTTTCGGGCCCATCGTAAAAACTTCTTCCAATTCCTATTGTTAAATCAGCACTCTGGCAGAAAAGAGGTAGCACAATGAGGTAAAGAGCGGAGAGCACCCCTGTTGTTATTCGAAGGATATGAGCACTATATGCCTTAGATTCTGTGGACATCTCAGGGTGGTGAGGAACGGGGTGCTTCCGCTTCATATCGGCGCCTTTCAAGTTTACTGGATCGGCTGGGATATTCTGGTGTCAGAATAACCATTTAACGCTAACCAACCCTTCAACATAACGACCCGGGTTGACATAGACAATTTCCGTTTCATAGTCTTCATCGAATATGTTTACAGCCGATATGGATGTAGTGAGCACCCAGTTGGAAGCTATCTTCCAGTCGCGCCAGATCTTTAAATCCACTGTTCGGTAAGACTTCATATGGAAGAAAGGTAGCTCCGTATTCTCGTCGTCGTAGTAACGGTCGTCAGAAAAGCGCACAAGAAGAGAAGCATTGACGAGTTCAGGATCAAGGTACGTGATTCCCACACTTCCCCAGTAGTCAGGGGCGTTACGAAGTTCGTGTCCTTTGTTTTTTGGATCTTTAACGATTTCGGAGTGGTTTAGAGTTAGGGACGCTGTTAGCCATAGTTTTCCAAAAAGCTTTTGCTTGCCGTAAAGCTCAACCCCGTATATTTCGGCTTCTCCCAGGTTCTGAGACCTTATAATGGTTCCACCGGGCACATAGGGATTTTCGTCATAACGGTAGGAAACAATATCTTTGATTCTGCCGTAATATCCCGTTGCGCTGAGCATGGTCTGGGTCTCGGAAAATACGAGGTCTATTCCATAATCTACCATCCAGGTTTTTTCAGGCTTCAGATTGGGGTTGGGTTCACGCCATGTTTTACCGGTTGTCATTCTCTGGAAATACCACAGGGGAGTTCCAGGCCAGTAAGCAGTACCTGCCGATGTGCGAAGAGATACGATGTCGTTAACGTTATATTTTATACCGCCTCGATACGTCCACGTATCTTTAGATACAGGGTCCGGTTCCTGAGGATTAGATTCGGTTACAAAAATATCGTGAAATTTCCAGCGGTCGTACCTGATACCACCGATGACCGAAAGTTTCTTGTCTATCAGGAAGAATTGATCCTGCAGATAAAAGGCAGTCTGATCGGTTGTAACTTCATAGGTTGATCTCTTGCCCTGAGTATAGAAATCATCCCGGCGGTATTCGTCTTCCCGGCTGGCAAATAAGCCTGCAGTGATGATATTATTGGGAAGGACGTACAGATCCACCTGCGCTTCCGCAGGATAACGTTTAACCTCCCATGTTCTTCTGGAAGCAATTGTCGAATCAAAAACGAGGTTGTTTTTGGAATCAATAGAAAGACCGACGTTATACTGCTGAGGATGATCGTAATACTGATACGCGCCTGTGAGCTTGAATTTGCCGAAGGAACCAATGGGCGTTTCTACGTGCGCGGTTGTGATAGCTTGATTGCCGTGATCATCGAGTATAAGGTTGGGCTGACCGCCGTAAAGATAACGGTCTACGAAATTAAGAGTTATCCAGGCCTTTGTGCCGGATTTATTATCCCAGTCTAACCGACCTGAGAAAAAAGAATGTTTGTAGTCGTTGTCTTCCATCGATGCATCGACAAGATATTGCTTTTTCCCGAGTTTCCACAGTTCAATCATGCCGTCCAGGGGTTTCATCTTATAACCGTCCGAGTAATCTCCAGAATAGGAGAGATAGTAGCTCCAGTTACCTGTCTGATCTCCTGCGTGAACATGAGGACGGTAAGTATTGTTGCTTCCGTAGGCAATTTCAGCCACTGCTCCCATATCCTTTTTACCGCTTCTGGTAATGAAATTTACAGCTCCTCCAGAAGCATTTGCTCCATAGAGCGCTGAAGAAGGACCCAGCACAACATCGACTCTTTCGACATCATGGGGGTTAATTGTCGTTGCCAGAAATGACCATGCTGGAAGTCCGTCTATCAAATACACGGTTCTACCAATGAAATATCCTGTGCCTCTCAGGTGAATCCATGGAGGCCCCCACGGATAGTACTGGGCAACATGAACGCCGGGAAGGTCTCTGATGAGCTCTCCCACGTTGTTCATGAAAAAGCTGGGTTGTTCATCAATTGTTTTTCGTTCCACCGACCATGTGGAGAAGGGAACGGTTTTAGGATCCACTTCCGTCTTTGTTGCAGTCACGGTTATAGTCTCGAAAGTTGTTGCCTCTTCCGATTCCTTGTCTCTGATGGATTCACGCGTTTGCTTTTGATCTGTTTCTGCCAGGACGTAGCCCGGTAAAGACAAAGCAAGGTAAAGTAACATCGCCAGAATGATAAAGAACCTGGTGCGGCCCATCTCTCTCCTCCTCTTTTAATGTTTCTGACTTCGAAAATAAAAAGGCCAACACCTCTTCTGAGGCATTGGCCTTCGTGACCTGTTATCCTTAATCCTTTTATTTTGTTTGAGCTAGCTTCATGCTATCGGTTTGGGTAAAATCCTTTTACCTGTAAACCCTCCGACTTGCAACCTTTTTTTGAGCGCAGATGGATTGGAATCATTGCGAGGAGCAAAGCGACAATGCAATCTCTCGTCATTACGAGCGAAGCTAAGCAACCTCTTTGTTGTGATAAACTCGAGCTAAAAAGGCAGGAATATCGCGCTCATTATAAAAAATAGATACCAGACGACCGTTTTAATCGTCTTTTGAGGAGCCATCTCTGGTATCAATTATTATGATGACTTTTTGAAGCTTCCAGTCCGTGCAGAAAGAGGTCAGCTATTTGTTCAACGATCGTGGTTAAGGATAAAGGACCGGTAGGTTTATACCAGAAATATAGCCAGTGAAGAGAGCTAATGAGAGAAAAGGTAACTACTGTTGGATTGAGCTTTCTGAATAGGCCCTGTTCCATAAGGTTTTCTATAAAATTTCGCAGTTGATGAACGTTTTCTTTTTCCTTTTGAAGGATAATCTGTTTCTTATCCTCCGGGAGGTATTCGATATCGTGGAAGAGAATCTTGTTGAAATTTTCGTTTTTCATGTAGGTTCTAGCGTATTCCACCAGAATATCCGTTAACTGTTCCTGTAAAGGTTTTCCAGAATAGATGTTACGCTCTATAGCAAGCTTCATGTTATTTACAAGCTCGTCTGCTGCCTGAAGGCATATCTTGAAGAGAATTTCTTCCTTGTTTTTGAAATGGTGATATAGAGCGGCTTTGCTTATACCAACTTTTTTGGAGATTTCACGTGTACTGGCATTTTCATAGCCTTTGACGTAAAAAAGTTCCTGCGCCGCTTTCAGTATCTCTTCCGCCGTTTCTCTCCCTTTTGCTCTTGGCATTTGACTCCCCGGTGTTAAATGTTTCTAACGTACTAATTCCGGCAGGTAAAATTACAACAAAATGTTCTGTCCGTAAACACCCGGGCATCGTTATTTGTAGCTTCGATTTAGCTGAACCTGTTCAAAAAACTGACTTAATGGATGACAACAGGTGTATTTCATGTAGAGTTCAGACGGGTAAAGGAAGGTCATTGCGAGGCTGCCGTTTTCCATTGCGTCATTGCGAGGCCGCCGCAAGGCAGCCGTGGCAATCTATTTAAGGAAGAGCACCAAGAGATTGCTTCGTCGTCCGCCAGAGGCGGACTCCTCGCAATGACGGTACCGGACGTCATTGCGAGGCCACGAAGTCGCCGTGGCAATCTCAAGGGGGCACAAATTAGAGATTGCTTCGCTTCGCTCGCAATGACACACTGGCGAAATTGCTTCGCCTTCGCTTCGCTCCGGCTCGCAATGACACAAAAGTACACAGTTACGCGATTTTCGAACGGGCTCGATTTAGCTTGACTAAATTAGCGTTTTTTCGATATGAGTAAACTTCCTTAAACAGAGATGATCAGATAGCTTCTTTATTTTTATGAACCGGAAGGTTGTTTCATGGATAAGAGTTTTATTCATATCAACCCCGACGGCAATTTACCTGGAGGTTTAATCAATGATTGAGGTTAGATTTCACGGACGCGGAGGCCAGGGGGCCGTGACCTCCGCCGAACTTATGGCCCTTGCGGCTATTGCAACGGGGCGGTACGCTCAAGCCTTTCCGAGCTTTGGGCCCGAACGTAGAGGTGCTCCGGTTATGGCTTTTCTTAGAGTTAGCGATACACCCATACGCACGAGAGAAAAGATTTATAATCCCAATCTGGTCGTTGTTCTCGATTCAAGCCTTCTCACTGTTGTGGATGTTGAATCGGGAATCACGGAGGATGGCATAGTAATTGTCAATACGCACATGTCGCCCGAGGAGGTCAAAAAACAGTTCAATTTAAAATCGAAAGTAGCTACGGTAGACGCCACATCCATAGCCAGAGAAATACTCAAGGTGCCTATAACCAACACAACAATGATCGGCTCTATTGTAAAAGTTTCCAACGCTGTTCCGCTGGATAGCCTTGAAGAGCCTATTATGCACAGGTTTGGTCCCAAGCTTGGCGAGAAGAACTTTAGCGCGTGCAAGCGTGCTTACGGTGAAACCGTAATGTAATGGGCGCAGAGAAGGTTTCTGGTCGGCCGTTAAGGAAACAATTTCGAAAGATAAGGATAATGTAAAAATACCGGAGGAAGACTCGTGGCGAAAGAAGTTGGGATACAGAGTTGGCGTGATCTAGCTCCCGGGTGCGCAATTCTTACGCCGGGAAATGCTGCAGAGCTCAGGACGGGAGACTGGCGCACAACCCGTCCCGTGGTTGATTACGAAAAGTGTATTAAGTGCGGCAGGTGCTACATCGTATGTCCCGATATGGTTTATACCCCTAGAGAAGATGGTTATTATGAACTGAACTATTACTATTGCAAGGGGTGTGGCATCTGCGCCGAGGAGTGTCCGAAAGATGCAATAGAAATGGTTGAGGAGGAAAAGTGATGGGTAAACGAGTTGGAATGGAGGTATCAATTGCGGCGGCGGAAGCTGTCGCTCT
>CAZWJX010000054.1:13405-15359 GCA_964634695.1 uncultured Syntrophobacterales bacterium
CGTAGATGTGGTGGCGGCTTATCCTATTACGCCTCAGACACATATTGTCGAGCATCTTTCGGAACTGGTGGCCAACGGACATCTGGATGCAGAGTTTGTGCCTGTGGAGTCGGAACATTCGGCAATGAGCGTTTGCGTTGGAGCTGCCGCAGCAGGGGCTCGCACCTTTACATCGACGAGTTCCCAGGGATACGCCCTGATGGTGGAAATATGCTATATCGCATCCAGCATGAGACTTCCCATTGTCATGGCTCTTGTGAATCGAGCTCTCAGTGCCCCTATCAGCATCTGGAATGACCATTCCGATATGATGCTTGCTCGAGATACCGGCTGGATACAAACCGTTGCCGAGAACGGTCAGGAAGTGGTTGATCTCCTACTTCATGCCTATCGAGTTGCCGAAGACCACAGGGTGCATTTGCCTGTTGCTGTTAACCTCGATGGATTTATTGTTTCTCACGTGATTGAGCCAATTGAGCTTCCTACGAAGGAAGAAGTTCAGAGATATCTTCCCCCCTATAAGCCTTTGCTTCGTTTAGATCCTAAGCAGCCCGTTACCATGGGTCCAGTGGGGGTGCCGGAAATTTATACCGAACTTAAAAAAGCCCAGGATGAGGCTCTTAAAAATTCGAAAAAAGTCATAATCGAAGCCTGGGATGAATTTGCAAAGCTCTTTGGAAGAAGTTATAAGCCGGTAGAAACCTACAAATGTGAAGATGCCGATATAATTTTGCTCTTAATGGGAAGTATCGCAGAAACAGCCATGAGAGCTGTTGACGCCATGAGAAGCCGGGGCAAGAAGGTGGGACTTGCCCGAATCAGGCTTTTCAGGCCATTTCCTGTTGAAGAGCTCGTTTCCGTTCTCAAGCCCGCCAAAGCAGTTGCTATCATTGACAGAGCTTTGGGATTTAACGGACATGTGGGGCCTGTTTGTGCCGAGGTAAAATCTGTCCTGTTCGATCACGGCCTGAATCCTTATGTCTGGAACTATATTGCCGGGCTTGGCGGTCGTGATGTGACGGTTGAAAACTTTATGGAAATGGTTGATATGACCGAGCAAAGGGCGGCCAGGAAAGAACCTATGGGATACGAGATTATAAATGTGAGGGAATAATCCATGGGAGTAGCCAGTGAAGCGTTAAAAGATTTCAAGGGTTTTACGACGAAGAACATTCCGGCAGTAGAACTTTTGTCGCCGGGACATAGAGCCTGCCAAGGCTGTGTGGAAATTCTTGCGTTGAGACTTGCTTTGAAAGCCATCGGCCCTAACGTCATCGTAGCCAGCGCTACAGGTTGTATGGAAATTGTTACTTCGCCCTATCCTCAGACGGCGTGGCGAGTGCCGTGGATACACGTGGCTTTTGAAAATGCGGCTGCGGTTATAAGCGGAGTGGAATCGGCTTACAAGGCTTTAGCGAGAAAAGGAAAGATAGATCTTAAAGAAAGAGTAGTTTTTCTCGCTTATGGCGGTGATGGTGGCACGGCCGATATAGGGCTTCAGGCTCTTAGCGGGGCTCTCGAGCGTGGTCATGACTTCGTCTATATCTGTCTTGATAACGAAGCTTATATGAACACCGGTATTCAGAGGTCTTCGGCAACGCCTTACGGTGCCATGACAACGACATCTCCTCCGGGCAAAAAAAGTATAGGACAGTCAACGTGGAAGAAAAACGTTCCGGCCATCGCAGTGGCTCACGGAATACCTTATGTTGCAACCGCTACTCCGGCTTATCCACTGGATCTTATGAATAAGGTCAAGAAAGCAGCAATGGTTCCGGGGCCCGCCTACGTGCATATTCTGTCTGTATGCCCCACAGGCTGGAGACATCCAACTAACGTAGCTATGGAAGTGGCTAAAATGGCGGTGGCAACCAACATATTCCCGCTCTACGAAGTAATAGACGGTAAATGGATCCTGTCCCGGAAAAATCCAAAGCCTAAGCCCGTTCAGGAA
>CAZWJX010000055.1:0-5627 GCA_964634695.1 uncultured Syntrophobacterales bacterium
TGGAGGGGCTGAAAGACCCCGAAAGCCGGGTAGCCGTTATGGAGCGGCGAATCGCTTTCGACGAGGATCCCGAAAACTTCTGCAGGGCCTGGGAGGAGGAATCGAGAAAGCTTGTGGAGAGAATTGAACAGGGTAGGAGACTGTATCCGCAGGTGACTATTTCGAGGAATCTGATGTTCGAAATAGCTTCTTACTGCCTGGATGTAGGGGTTGACGGTCATCGGGCCGACATTATTATGCTCAAAGCGGCCAAAACCATTGCAGCTTTTGAAGGAAGGACTGAAGTAATTTCGCGAGATATTGAAGAAGCCGCCGAACTCGTCCTTCCGCATCGTATCAGAAAGCAACCTTTTATGGACGTGGTAGAAGATATAAAAGCTGTAAGGTCTGCCTAGGAAAAAAGCGAGGGCGCTCAGCCATGAACGCCCTCACCATATATTCTCAGCAATGTTGCTGTTTACGGCCTGTTACGCTGTCTGAGCGAGAGAGGCCAGAAATTTGTTAACTCGCTGATGAAGTCTCGAAATTTTTCGAGCCGCTTTATTACGGTGGATTGTTCCTTTAGATGCCGTCTTGTCTATTATGGACATGGCTTCTCTAAACTTTTGCAGAACGAGATCTGGATTTTTTGTAAGCATAGCTTCTTCGACGGCTTTTATGGCGGTCTTCATGCGGGTCTTTCTTGATCGATTACGAAGACGCCTTTTTTCGTTCTGTCTGGCTCGTTTTATAGCAGACTTATGTCTCAGCAAGAGTTCAACCTCCTTTTCGTTTAAGAATTTAACCCTTCTCTCTTGACATTCGCCTCTGCCTTTTACAGATTTTGCGCTGGTTTTGTCAAGCTGATTATTAAACCTGCTATTGAATCAACAGAACGCACGGAAATATGGTTTCTGACCATAGCTCTCTTACTTTTTTAGCTACTTCTCATTAGCCAGCCTGACGTAAAAGAACAAAAGCTGCTCTTCTTCTTCGGACGAAAGCATTACAGCAGGTCGCACGTTCTCGATGCACAGAAAATTGGGCGATGTTCCGTACAACCGGCAGATAAAAGGCCTCACAGGATAAATGGCGCATCCTCTGGTGGTTACGTAAGGACAGGTGTTTTCACCCTCGGAAGGCTCGAAATCGTTTAGCCTCCCGCTAAGTCCATGTTCCTTCAGGTAAGCTTTGATTCTCGCGTCTTCTTCGGGAGTTCTTGAAGGAATGCCGAATTTCTTACAGCAGGTGATACACCCGGGAGGACACGGGACTGAAGGGATGGCTTTATAGAGATCATCCAGATTCATCGCTCAACCCTCCGTAGTGTAATTGCTATCCTTGCAGTCAAATAACAACCCTTGTGGTTACCCTTTGGTCATTACGGGCACCCCGATGGTTGTGTTATTGAGAGCCCTACGATGTTCGCGTCATCGCAAGGAGCGAAGCGACGAAGCAATTCTCTAGTGTGTCATTGCGAGGAGCGAAGCGACGAAGCAATCTCGTGTCTTGTCATTGCGAGCGAAGCGAAGCAATCTCGTCATTGCGAACGAAGTGAAGCAATCACCACGGCTACTTCGTGGCCTCGCAATGACACCTGTTTCCGCAATGACACCTGTTTCCGTCATTGCAATGACACCTGTCTCCGTCATTGCGAGGAGCGAAGCGACGAAGCAATCTCTTGAAATTACCACGTCCGCCTTCGGCGGGCTCGCAGTAACGGCGGAAAGGGATTGCCACGACCACTTCGTGGCCTCGCAATGACCAGTTCGGTAGGTATTGCCACGGGTGCCCTGCGGCAGCCTAAAAATGACACGGGAAAGGACAATGAGAGATTGCTTCGCTCCGGCTCGCAATGACACAATAAACACATTCTCCAGTTACGCATTTTTCGAGCAGGTTCATACATTTTGCCAGTTGAAAACCCCGTTGTGACCCGGAAGCTATTACTTATCCGCCATCTTCTGAAGTTCGCCGGCTCGTTCGGTAGCTCTTTCAACGGCCTTCATGATTATTCCCCGCAGGCCCGCCTCTTCCATTATCTTGAGTCCATGAATTGTAGTGCCGGCAGGTGATGTCACCATGTCTTTAAGTTCGGCGAAATGAACCTTACGCTGTCGTGCTAATTCTGCCGTGCCGAGCAAGGTGGATATGGCAAGCTCTCGCGCCAGATTTCTCGGAATACCCATAAGCACGCCAGCATCTGTAAGAGCTTCCAGGAAGAGAAGCACATAAGCAGGACCACTCCCGCTAAGTCCCGTTACGGCATCCATGAGTTTTTCATCGGCTTCAAAGGCCGTCCCCACAGCACGAAAAATATCGAGAGCTTTTTCCATGGCCTCGTTGCTTACATGGCGATTTCTGGCAAGAACTGATGTTCCATGGAGCACCAGAGCCGGTGTGTTGGGCATGACGCGGACAATGGGTGTTCTTTCCGGTAGTCTGTCCTCTAAAAATTTTAAGCTTATTCCGGCAGCAATTGAAACTACAAGAGTATTCTCCGCAATATGATGTTTTATGTCCTGAAGCACTTCGCTCACATTTTGAGGTTTAACGGCAATAACTATTATGCGGGAGAGAGAGACAAGCTCCTTTAGACTCTCACAGACTCGCACACCGAAGGTTTCGGCCAGTTCTTGAGCCTTTTCTTTAACGACATCGTAAGTGGCGACGGACGACGGTTTGAAGATTCCCTTTGCGAGAATCCCTTCGATAAGTGCTCGTCCCATATTACCGGTTCCGATAAATCCAATGGTAGTTCCTTCCATGAAGTCTCCCTCCTGATAGTTTGCATAGGTGAAATATCGCTTCGTCGCTATGCTTCCCGTAGTGACCTCTTGTGAATTCCGCTTAATGTTTGACAATCTAATTGAACATATGTAGGTATCATCTTCACGGATTTCCCGCAACTTTCAAACAAAATATTACTTGGTCGAAGCTAAATGGATAAACGAAAGATTGCTTGGTTGACTTTAGCGCTTATCCCCGAACTGGGACCCAGGTCCCTGTGGAAGCTTTATCGAGCCTTTGGTGGAGCGGAGGAAATTCTTTCGACCAGAGAGACCGAACTTATGAGAAGGTGCTCCATCAGAGCTCGGACGGCCAGAGCCATTGTGGAGAAGCGGGCTCTGAAAGACCCGTTCAGCGAATGGGATCGCCTTCAAGCCTGCGGTGTTAAGTTTATTACGTGGGAAGACGAGGAATATCCGGCTTTGTTGAGACACATTCCTGATCCACCTTTGTTTCTTTTTGCGAAGGGCTCTTACCGGCCGGAACATGCCGCTGCCGTTGCTATTGTGGGAACGAGGAAAGCTTCCGCAAGAGGTCTCATGATTGCCGAGCGGCTTGCGACTGACCTCGCCAGGCACGGTATCACAGTGGTAAGTGGGCTTGCTATCGGGATAGATTCGGCCGCCCACAGAGGAGCCCTTAAAGCGGGAGGTGATACTATTGCGGTTATGGGCTCTGGACTTGACGTGCCTTACCCGAGGGTAAATCGTGATCTAATAGAACAAATTGCCGGATCGGGTGTTGTGTTTTCCGAATATCCGCTTGGAACGCCCCCTGAAAAGTGGCGTTTTCCTTTAAGGAACCGTATTGTAAGTGGGCTTTCGGCAGGCGTTGTAGTAGTGGAGGCCGGACTGAAGAGTGGCGCTCTCATAACAGCCCGATTAGCCCTGGAGCAGGGACGGGAGGTTTTTGCCGTTCCGGGGCCTGTAGGTGATGAACGTGCTGCGGGTGCTAATAAACTGATTAAAGAAGGTGCAAAACTGGTCGAAGATGTAAGAGACATTATGGAAGAATGTGCTTCATGGTTTAAAGACTTGTCCACATTCAGGGCAGGGTCTCTCAGGCCAAGAGAGATTATCTCGGCTTCGCCAGAACAGTCGCAAAAAGGGCTCGGCTCCCCGAGAGACGAGGAATTGAAAATACTTCAGGTTCTCGGTAGTGAACCTGAGCATATAGATAAAATTTGTGAGAAGACGGGACTTGCCTGCGCTTCAGTTCTTTCTCTTCTTACGATGATGGAACTTAAAGGATTAGTGCGACAGCTTCCCGGAAAATATTTTATCAAAGAGAGGTAGTTAGGGCTCATGGGTAAACCTTTGCTCATTGTCGAATCGCCGACGAAGGCTAAAAACCTTGCAAAGTATTTAAAAGATGCCTACGTGGTCAAAGCCAGCAAAGGGCATATTAAGGATCTCCCCGAAAACAAGCTGGGAGTTGATATAGAAAACGGTTTTCAGGCCCAGTATCAGATTATCTCCGGCAAGGAAAAAATAGTCGAAGATATAAGAAAATCGGCTTCCTCTGCAGAAAAAATACTGCTCGGTCCCGACCCGGATCGTGAAGGTGAGGCGATTTCGTGGCACATAGCGGAGGAAATTTCGCAAAACGGCTCTTCTAAGAAAAGTCCACCAATCTATCGTGTTCTTTTCTACGAACTTACCCAAAAAGGAATAAACGAAGCTCTGAACAACCCGGGGCAATTAAATAAAGCCCTTTATGAAGCTCAGCAGGCAAGGAGAATTCTTGATCGACTTGTCGGGTATCTTATTTCTCCTATTCTATGGAGGAAGGTCAAGACAGGGCTGAGCGCCGGTAGAGTTCAGTCTGTTGCTTTGAGGTTGGTTTGCGAGAGAGAGCGGGAGATTTACGCCTTTCGCCCTGAAGAATACTGGACCGTAGATGCTCTTTTTTCAAAAGAGGGTGATGATAAAATCTTTAAGGCCCGCCTTGCTCAATGTTACGGCAAAAAGAGCTGTGACCTGAAGACGGAAGCCGATGCTCAAAAAGTAATCGATATTTTAAGAAACAGGCATTATGTCGTTGGGGAGCTCAAGCAAAAGAAGCAGAAACAGAATCCTCCACCTCCTTTTATAACCAGCACTTTGCAGCAGGATGCTTCCAGACGGCTGAAATTTTCTCCTAAAAAGACCATGCAGATTGCTCAACAGCTCTACGAAGGTATTGAAATTCCGGACGTTGGCCCTGTAGGGCTCATCACTTATATGAGAACTGATTCAACAAGGCTGGCCGATGATGCCGTAAAATCTGTGCGTCAATTCATAGTCGAAACATGGGGTGACGAGTTTCTTCCATCAAAGCCGAATCAGTACAAGGTAAAAGCCTCTTCTCAGGACGCTCACGAAGCAATTCGTCCCACAGATGTTTTTAGAACTCCGGAGTCGGTTAAACCTTTTTTGACCCGTGATCAGTATCTTCTCTATGATTTGATATGGAAACGGTTTGTAGCCTGTCAGATGAAGCCTGCAGAACTCGAAAAAACAACGGTGGACATCGTGCCTGAAGGACTTGACGGCTTCATTTTCAGAGCGACCGGGTCGGTGGTTACCTTTCCGGGTTATCTGGTGCTTTACCGGGAGATTACGGAAGAAGAGGATGCAAACGGCGATGAAAATGTTCATCTTCCTGCCCTGCAGCAGGGGGATGATCTTCATCTGCACGAATTGAAAGGATCTCAGCATTTTACCCAGCCGCCACGTCGATATTCTGAAGCCTCGCTGATCAAAGCTCTGGAAGACTTCGGGATAGGTCGTCCAAGCACTTACGCCACAATCGTTTCAACGATTCAGGAGCGTGGTTACGTGGTTTCCGAGAAAAGGACTCTCAGACCAACGGAACTC
>CAZWJX010000055.1:5637-10608 GCA_964634695.1 uncultured Syntrophobacterales bacterium
GTCAATGATCTCCTGGTTGCTCATTTTCCCGATATAGTGGATGTGTCTTTCACTGCTCAGATGGAAGATGAGCTTGATAAAATATCCCGGGGAGAGGGGTCTCTGAGAGATGTATTGAAGCGTTTTTATGAGCGATTCAAGCCAATGCTGGATGAGGCTTCAAAGGAGATGAAAAATCTAAGAACGGAGGGTATCACCACCGAACTTGATTGTCCCCAGTGCGGTGCGAGCAAGCTCGTGATTCGCTGGAGCCGGTCCAATGAAGCCTTTGTTGAATGCCCCAACTGCCGGTTTCGTTCCGGCTACGAGAGAGACGAACGGGGCAATATAAGGCTGGTGACGGAGGAACAGACTGGTGAAGTCTGCGAAAAATGCGGTAAGCCGATGGTTATAAAACGGGGGCGATTTGGAGCCTTTGTTGCCTGTAGCGGCTATCCGGAGTGTAAAAACACTAAACCCATCTCTCTTGGAGTGCCTTGTCCAAGGGAGGGGTGCTCTGGGGAGTTGGTGGAAAGGCGGTCCAAACGAGGCAAAGTTTTCTATGGTTGCACGGCCTACCCGGAATGTTCCGTTATCCTTAACAGTAAGCCTTACGCCAGAAGGTGCCCTCAGTGTGGTTACCCGATCATGACGAAGCATAAAGGCCGCTCTGGCTCTGCTCAGGCATGGGTTTGCCTGAACAAAGAATGCGGATATCGTGAAGAAATTGCCGAGGACGAACCGTGATGACGATGACAATGACTCAGTATGACATTGCCTATATTGGTCTTGTCATCGTTTTCGGAGCTGTTATGGGCAGCTTTTTTAACATGCTCATATACCGCCTGCCCCGGGATTTATCCATCGTTATGCCATCGTCCTTTTGCCCAAAATGCGAAAAGCCTATTCCATGGTGGGGGAATATTCCGGTCTTGAGCTACATCCTGCTGAGAGGGCGGTGTGTTCATTGCAAAAATCCCATACCATTGCGGTATTTTCTTGTGGAACTGATTACTCCAGCGGCCTATGTGCTGCTATATCTTAGAAATCTCAATGCCGGAATGCTTCAGTGGGGTATCGAAGCCTTTTTCGTATCATTACTTATCGTAATAACGTTCACCGATCTTGAGACCTATCTTATTCCAGACATACTGTCAGTTGGGGGAACCTGTGTGGGACTTGCCGTGAGCTACTGGAATTTAAATGTTACCGTTGGGGAATCATTTCTGGGTGCGGCTGTGGGTGGGGTAATACTGCTTTTGATTGCCTACGGCTATCAGAAGCTGCGAGGGATCGAAGGGATGGGCGGTGGAGATGTGAAGCTTCTGGCAATGATCGGGGCTTTTACCGGATGGAAGGGAGCGATTCTTGCTCTTTTTTCTTCGGCGGTCCTTGGCACTATAGCAGGGCTTACAATTATTGCACTCCGAAAACCCGGGACCGATAGAGAAACTGACTCGACCGGGTCAGAAGCGTCCCATAAAGCCTTATCCACAATGATCCCCTACGGACCGTTTCTCGCTCTGGGCGGACTTGGGGCTCTGTTGTGGGGAAAGTCCTTCTGGAACTGGTATGTTGCGGGTTTTTAGGGACACCTGTTCGTTAGCAATGACGAGATTGCTTCGTCGCTTTGCTCCTTGCAATGACGGAAACAGGTGCCATTGCAATGACGGAAGCAGGTGTCATTGCGAGGCTGCCGCAAGGCAGCCGTGGCAATCTCTACCTAACTGGTTATTGCGAGGCCACGAAGTGACCGTGGCAATCTCTTTTTACCACAACAGAGAGATTGCTTCACTTCGTTCGCAATGACGAGATTGCTTCGTCGCTTCGCTCCTCGCAATGACACAAGGGAAAAGGGTTCGCAATGACACAAAAAGTATCCTTGCGAACGTAGCGAAACAGTCATTTCAAGAATGTGCAATGACTCGTCGGATTTTTTTTCTGCCACGACGTCTTGTAGAAGGCAAGCCCGAGGTCATTCTACCCGAAGATATATCGCATCAGATTGTAAGAGTGCTCAGGTTGTCGAAAGGTGATACTATCGAACTACGGGATGAAGACGGAAGGAGCTGGAAAGCTGAAATTGTTGAGCTGGCGAAAAAGGGAGTTCGAGTTTCTTTAACGGAGGAAGTGTTTTCGGAGACTGAGTCACCTCTTGATTTAATACTTTTGTTAGCCCTGGCTAGATCTGATCGGGTAGATCTTGCGATAAGGCAGGCAACAGAGCTCGGAGTCAAGAAAATTTTTCTCTTTTCTTCGGCTCGAAGCCCTTACAGGATTGAAAAATTCAGGATTTCGGATAAAGTTTCAAGGTGGGGTAAGATAGTTAAAGAGGCCGTGTGTCAGTGTAGAAGGCGGGTTCCACCGGAAATAGACTATATCGGCACCACCAAAGAAACCCTGGAATTTGTGGACATGAAGGTCTCATCATCAGAAAAGCATCTAAAAATTGTCGCTTCAGAATACCTCGATGATCATACGTGTGATTTCGGACGGCTTGCCGAGAAAGTAAAAGCCCCCGAGACAGTTTTAGTGGCTATTGGTCCTGAAGGTGGCTGGACGATGGAGGAATTAGATTTTTTTCGACACTCTGGATGGCATCCTGTATCGTGCGGTCCAAGAATATTAAGATACGAAACGGCGGTAGTAACGGCATTATCACTCTGTCAGTTTTTGTGGGGTGATATGCGGCTAAACCGATAAACGAAGGAGACGCGAGCATGAGATGTCAAAAGTGTGGTTATATATCTTTTGATTATCTTGATAAATGCAAAAAGTGCGGAGTCTCTTTAGCAGAAATCAGGGAAGAGTTATGTCCGCTGGAAATGCCGCCTGCGGAATTTTCTATCTGGAACTTGCTCAGTGCAACACTGGTGGGCAGTGGAGCCGTTGAACCTGCTCCGATGGTCGATGTTAAAACTGAATCACTACCAGCTCTGGAAATTTCACTCGAAGACCAGACCGAGACGGTCATTCTGGACGAAGCAGAAATAAAACTCGAACCGGAAGAACCACTACTTGAAAGTAGCGAAGGCATTCCCATGATAGAATATGTGGAGGAGCCTCAAAAACAGCCTGAAATAGCTCTTGATACTGAAGAACTTATTCTTGAAGAATCTATCGAACTGGATCAGGGTAAGCAAGTTGAGAGTATCACTTTAGATGAGATTTCCATTTTTGAACCCGAAATTGCACTCGATAAAGCTGAAAAACTTCAGCCATCAGAAGAAACCGGATTATCTCTGGAGACGGAAATCCCTGTTATAGAGCCGGAAAGTGTAAAGCAAACTGCAAAAGCTGGAGAAGAGGAGGAAGAGGAAGAAGATATTGAGACTCTTCTTAAGGAACTGGATGAAGTTCTGAAAGGCGATGATGAATAGACGTTTTGACGGGTTATTCGTCTGATACAACAACGGTGCGAGGTGTCGTTTGAGCGTTCCTAGCAGTAACGCTCTGGTAAGATTTTTTTTTGCATGCTGGAAATGGTGCAGGCTGGAGAGACTTTCGCTCCTATGGCAGATCAGTATACCTTTTGTAGTCCTGGCAACTCTTGGAACCTGTTTCCTTCTGTCCATTGCTATTCGAGCGCAGAACGTATTGATGAGCCGCTACGAAGAGCGGCTTTTATCCGACGCTTACAAGGTATTCACAAATCACATCCATCAGAAAGGTTTGTGGGCTCTGAGTCTCGCTGAAACTTTTGCTTCGAATAGTGATGCCAAAAGATTCCTCAGGGAAGGCGATCGTGAGAAACTTAAAGAATTATTTCTTCCCGCATATAAAGAGATTGCAGAAAGGTTTTCTATAGCTCAGTTCCATTTTCACACAAAAGATGGAAGATCTTTCCTTCGCCTTCAAGCGCCGGAATTGTTTGGTGATAGACTTATTCATTACAGAAAAACTATTCAGGATGTTCACAGGACAAAATCAGGAATCGCCGGCGTGGAACGGGGAGTGACGGGGCTATCAATCCGCGGAGTAGCTCCCATTCTGGACGGAGATGAACTTATCGGAACGGTTGAGATAGGCTTTCGTCTGGATAATCTTTTTTTAAGTGCTCTTAAAAAGAACATTTTCATGGAGGTAACAATCCTTGTTCTTTCAGGAGAAACAGAAAACGAAAGACTTCCTGATCTTTTCTTTGAACCTCTGGCTTCAACCTCTCACCCTCTGTTTGAACTCAACTCGCTAGAATACGTGAAAGTCTATAGAGAGGAAATACATCTTCAGCGGTTCGTGGAAGAAGAAGATAAATACTTTAGAGTATTGATTGCTCCGTTCAGGAACTATAAAGGCGAAGTTATTGGTGTTGTGGAGATCGCCTTTGACCGATCAACCCAGCTTGCAATAGCCCGTAGCTATCTGGTATGGATGCTAATTCTAGGCGTTGTGGGCGTCGTCCTTTCTATCATTGCCATATATGTCGTGAGCTTTTCCTTCACGAGACCCATTATTGAAATGATAGAGTATGCAATAAAAATCTCCTCCGGTTACTATTCGGAACGTTTAGACATTAGACCGGGCGGTGAACTCGGTATATTGGCCGATGCTCTTAACGATATGGTTACATCTCTCAGTGAGTCCCGCAGAAAACTGGAAGAATACTCCCAGAAGCTGGAAGAAATGGTTCAGATCAGAACCCGGGCTCTCCAGGAATCCGAAGAAAAATATCGCACTCTTGTAGAAAATGTTCCCCTCGTTGTCTATCGCGCTCTGAGCGACGGAAAGATCGTTTTTATAAACCGGTATATTGAGGTCTTAGCAGGGATAGAAGTTAATGAGGTGCTGGCGAATCGGAACTTCTGGAAGGAAAAAGTTGCTCCTGAAGATAGAGCGCGAGTCTGGCCTCTCATGGAACGGTGTCTCAGAGAAGGAGTTGCTTTTTCAGTAGAATACCGAATGAACAACCCCCTCGGTAAGCTTTTATACGTAAGAGAACGAGCACTTCCCGTGATCGACGAAAACGGTGAGGTTGAACTTATAGATGGCTTT
>CAZWJX010000055.1:10618-15258 GCA_964634695.1 uncultured Syntrophobacterales bacterium
AACAACAAATGATACGCACCGAAGAACTGAAGACCCTGAGTGAAATTTCAGCACGTCTTGCCCATGAGATAAGAAACCCTCTGGCTGTGGCTGGTGGGTTTACCAGAAGGCTGCTCAAAGAATTTGATGCAAATACGGAGGAAGGTAAGAAGCTTGGAATAATTCTTGCCGAGATACGTCGTCTTGAAGAAATTCTTTCGAGAACCATGGACTATCTCAAGCCTTTTGAAATATCTCCAAGCCCGGTTCAGATAAAACAATACCTCGAGCAATTTTTCGAAAGATACAAGAGCCTATTTGAACCGAAAGATATAGTTTACAGCATTTCAATTCCATCAGATCTTCCTCCGGTAATGATCGATGAGGAGCTGATGGAACAGGGATTACGCTCCATTGTTGGAACACTTGTTTTTTACGCAGCTCACAGGAGTACATTCAATTGCACGGCTGCGAAGCAAAATGGGTTTCTACACATTGAATTTACGGTAGAACCCACGCTTTTATCCCATGATGACATAGAGCATTTCTTCTACCCCTTTACAACCCATCTGGACGCACCTGAAATGATGGATCTTCCGATGGCAAAGATCACCATCCACAAGCATGGTGGGTGGGTTGAAATTTCACCTTTTGGTAATCAGGGCGTTAAGCTTACAATAATCCTGCCGGCTTAAAAATCTGTTTCGATCACTGGCCTGCACCGGGATTCAGGATCCCGTGGAATCATGTCCATTTTTACCGATCCGGAAGGTTGTAGTTATTCCCTGAATTTTTCCTTATTAGACTCAAAAAATTTTTCTTGACCTGAAATTGCAAAAGACAATAATAGTTGTGCTAACATAGGAAATGGTGTTTTATTATGCAGAACGACAAGATATCATCTTTAGAAAAAGCTCTTCGTATCCTTAAGGCTTTTTCCCTCGAAAAGGCTGAATGGGGTATTCGCGATCTAGCGGCCCATCTTGGCTTCAGCCCCGCGACCGTTCAGCGACTCGTTCAGACTCTAAAAAATCACGGCTTTCTCGATCAGGACGAATTAACTAAAAGATACCGTCTGGGGCCTGTTTATTTCCGTTTTGTGGAAATTCTTCAAAGCCAGTATCCAATACTGAAAGAAGCTTTGCCCCTTATGAGGGTTCTTTGTTCTGAAACCGGTGAGACGACACACCTCAATGTCATAGACGGCCGGGAGCGGCTCTGCATCTATAGTATTGAGTCTCCTCAGCGTCTTAAGGCCAGTATGCCCGTCGGTAATCGTTCACCGCTCTATGCTGGAGCCTCATCAAAATGTCTTCTGGCATTTTCGCCCAGAGAATTCATCGAATCTTACCTGAGTTCCGTAGTTCTTACTCCGCTTACGGCCGATACCATCACCGATATGCAAAGGCTAAGAGAAGAACTCTCCCGGATCCGTTCCAGAGGTTTCGCAACAAGTACAGGGGAAAGAACACAGGGGCTCTGTTCCATAAGCGTTCCTGTATTCGGCTATGGAGCCAGTCTGATTGCCGCATTGAGCCTTGCCATTCCCACAATTCGTTTCAACGATGACGAGCATAAATCTCTATGTCTTAAAAAGCTCCTGGAAACCGGGGAAAAGCTTTCTCGGAAGATGGGCTACAGTGGAGAGCTCTATCCGATGAAAGTTGAGTCTTTATAACATGGTTTTAGTCACAAGCGATAAGGAGCTGTGATGATGGAAGAGAAAAGGCGAAAACCACTGGAAGGCATCAGAGTGCTTGATTTAAGCCGGGTGCTGGCAGGCCCTTATTGCACGATGATGCTCGGGGATCTTGGCGCAGACGTAATCAAGGTGGAAAAACCGGGGGAAGGTGACGAAACGCGCGAATGGGCACCTCCCGACGCAGCCGGAGAATCGGCTTACTATCTGTGTGTAAACCGCAATAAGCGGGGTATCACTGTTGACATGAAGTCAGAGGAAGGACGGGAGATCATCAGAAAACTTGCCGCCAGATCGGATGTGCTCATCGAAAACTTCAAAGTTGGCACTCTTGCTCGCATGGGGCTCGGATACGAAGATATTAAAAAAATCAACCCGGGCATCATTTATTGTTCAATTACCGGCTTTGGTCAGTATGGTCCCTATAAGGACAGACCGGGTTATGACTTTATAATCCAGGGCATGGGCGGTATCATGAGCATAACAGGTGATCCTGATGGGCCTCCCATGAAGGTCGGAGTGGCGATCGTTGACATAACGGCGGGACTTTTTGCCTGCTCATCCATTCTGGCTGCTCTTTACTACAGAGAAAAGACCGGGTTGGGGCAATACATAGACATTTCGCTTCTGGATTCTGTTGTGGCATGGCTTGCCAATGTGGGGAGCAACTATCTCATATCTGGAGAACTTCCAAAGCGATATGGTAATGCCCATCCCAATATTGTTCCTTATGAACCATTCCAGGCGAAGGATGGAGTGTGGATAGCTCTGGGCGTTGGAAACGACAGGCAGTGGCGTGATTTCTGCAAAATGGCAGGACTTGAACATCTTGCCGATGATCCTCGATTCGCAACAAATCCTCAGAGGGTTATTCACCGAAAAGAGCTGATCCCGATAATTGCCGAAAAAATTCGGGAGCGCACTTCTGAAGAATGGCTTGCCGAACTGGAAAAGCTGAAAATCCCCTGTGGGCCCATTAACACTCTTGATAAGGTTTTTGCCGACCCGCAGGTGCAGGCTCGCGGTATGGTGGTAGAAGTGCCTCATCCCAAGGCAGGATCGGTCAAGCTTGTTGCAAGCCCCATGAAATTTTCGCTTACTCCATGCACCGTTGAAAGACATCCTCCGCTTCTGGGGGAACACACCGAGGAAGTTTTACAGGAACTCGGGTATTCCAGAGAAGAGATCGAACGTCTGAGAGCAAAGGGGGTTATATGACGGAAGCTCTGGGAATCTTTCTGATGGGATCTATCGGGGTTTTCATCGGAATGGCGGCTCTATATCTGGCGATAAAATGCCTGGTTATTGTTGTTGATCGACTTCCGAAGAAGGAGAATGCCGATGTTTCCTCATAATAACGCCATTTCTGAAATGATATTGTCCTGTGGACTTTTGAACATTTCTGCCGGAAACATAATCATGTGGGTTATAGGAAGTGCGCTCATTTATCTTGCTATTGCCAGGAAATTTGAACCTCTTTTGCTTCTTCCCATTGGTTTCGGCATCATACTGGCCAACCTTCCTCTTGCCGACCTCATGAAACCCGGTGAGGGTCTCATATGGCGCTTTTATCACTACGGCATACAGTGGGAGGTCATCCCGCCCCTTATATTTCTGGGGCTCGGGGCTCTTACCGATTTTGGCCCACTCCTTGCCCGACCGTCTCTTATATTCCTGGGAGCTGGCGCTCAGGTTGGAGTTTATATAACCTTTTTCTGTGCAAAACTTATGGGTTTCAGTCTTGGCGAAGCAGCGGCCATAGGGATTATCGGTGGAGCCGACGGACCGACCACCATATACGTAACAAGCAAGCTGGCACCTCATCTTCTGGGAAGCTGTGCCGTCTCGGCTTACTCCTATATGGCACTCGTCCCGTTAATACAGCCGCCGGTGATTAAACTGCTTACCAGCAAAAAAGAACGGCAGATCGTTATGAAAAAATCGCGAAAGGTCTCCCGCCTTGAGCGGATTCTCTTTCCGATTGTGGCGACGCTCGTAGTGGTGCTTCTCTTTCCGCCCTCTGCACCTCTTATGGCAATGTTTATGCTCGGAAATTTGTTCAGAGAGTCGGGAGTTGTGGAACGGCTTTCCGGCGCTGCCCAGAATGAACTCCTTAACATTGTAACAATTTTTCTGGGTATTTCTGTGGGGGCCACCATGGATGCCGAAACCTTCCTCAAACCTCAGGTGCTTATGATCTTCTTCCTGGGACTCTTTGCCTTTGCTTCCAGCACGGCAACGGGCGTTATCGTAGCCAAAATAATGAACCTATTCCTGAAGGAAAAAATCAACCCGATGATCGGGGCAGCGGGCGTTTCCGCCGTTCCCATGTCGGCAAGAGTTGTTCATGTCCTTGGACAGCAAGAAAACAAACAAAACTATCTTTTGATGCACGCAATGGGGCCTAACATTGCCGGTGTTATTGGAACTATTGTGGCTGCAGCAATTTTCATCGGAGTGCTTCAAAAATAAGAGGAGGATTAGATATGGGATGCAAGATAACTGCTCCAATGATCGGCAAAATCATCAAAATTAAGGTAAAGGTCGGCGACAGAGTAGAAGAAGATCAGGAAGTTATTGTGATGGAATCCATGAAGCTGGAAACCAGCGTTTTTTCGCCCTGTTCAGGTATTGTTAAGGAAATCAAGGTTTCTGAGGGAGACAGAGTAGAAGAAGACGATGTTCTGGCTATCGTTGAATAATAGAGGAGGGCTGGTTTATGAACTTTGAACTTACGGAAGAACAGAGAATGGTTCAGGAGCAGGCAAGGCGTTTTGCCGAAACGGAAATTCTTCCCACCCTTGAGGAAGAGGAAAAGAACCACATCTTCGTAAGAGAAAGGGTGAGGAAGATGGGAGAACTCGGCTTTTTCGGGTGCTGTATTCCCGAAGAATACGGCGGAAACGGGATGGGATTTCTCGAGTCGGTTCTCATGACGGAACAAATCGCCAAAGTGTCACCT